>CAZJTG010000096.1:0-12884 GCA_964548865.1 uncultured Solibacteraceae bacterium | reverse complement strand
ACGGGCGGGCGCGGAGGCGGCTCTCACGGCGGCGGTGAAGCAGGGCGCACCGGCGCGGGTCGCCGGCGCGCGCCCCGTGGCCGTCGTGTTTCAGGGATTCGAGGACCCCGAGGCGCGGCTCGCGGACGCCCCGCCGATCTCGCGACCGTGGATGGCCGACATCTTCGCATCGGTGGCCGCCGATCCTCTCGTCATCGCCGCGGCCGCACGGCTGGGCCGAACACCGGTGGACATGCTCAAGGTCACGGGCGACCCGGCGCAGCCGGACCGATTGCTGCTCTTCGCGGACGCGCCGCCGCACAGTCTTTTCGCGGCTGCGACGATCGCGGCCACGCTACGTTCCCCCGCGCCGGACCCTGTTCCTCTTAGCAGTGATCCTCCCGGCCCTGCCCCCGCGTCCTCCGTGCCCGCGGAACGGTCAGAGGCCAGGTGGTTCTGGCTGGCCACCGCTATCCTGCTCCTCGCCGAGACGTTCGCTCGTCGCCGCCGTCGAGTCGCATCGCACATCGAGGAGCACGCCCGTGTCGCCTGATCGGCGCGCCATCGCGCAGCTGGTCGCGCGGGCCCGCCTGCGGACGCGTGCGCTGCGCGTCCTCCGATCGCTCGCGGTGGCCGGCACCGTGATCGCGCTGGGCTACGCCCTCTTCGGCCACGCGGTGTCCACGGCAGCCGCCGCCGGCGCCGCGGCATCGCTGCTGGCGCTCGCGGCCGTGGCAGCCACCGCCTGGCCGGGGATCGCGGACCACGACCTCGCATGCGCGATCGAACGCGCGACACCCGAGAGCCGCAACCTGATTCTGACCGCCGTGGAGCTGGGAGGCACCGAGTTCACGTCGCGCGGAATCGACGATCGGGTCTTTGCCGACGCCCGGCGTGTCTCGGCACGTATCGACCTCGCGCGCGCGTTCCCGGCGACGCGCACGCTGGGCCTCGTCACGCTGGCGCTCGCCCTCTCGGCGGCGACGGTGGCCATCGGGCCCGGCCTGATGGCCGCGCGAGAGACACCGGTCCATCCGGATGCGGCGGCTCTCGAGGAGGTCTCGATCGAGATCATCCCGCCGGAATACTCGGGCCTGCCGGCGGTGCTGCTGCCGGATCCACAGCGAGTCGAAGCCCTGGCGGGCAGCCTGATTCGCGTCCGCGCCCGCGCCACCGCATCGGGCGCGCGCCTCGAGACCATCTCCGGATCGAGCGCTATGCACCGTGACCAGGGTGAGTACCGCGCGGACATCGTTGCCGATGCCGACGGCTTCCTGGCGGTCGTTCCCGTCAATGCACGCGGCACGCCGGGACCCCGGCGGCTCGTCGGTCTCTCCGTCACGCCGGATCGCGCCCCGCAGGCACGGGTGATGGCGCCCGGCCGGGACCTGAGAATGGCCGAGGACCGACCGACGCTGCGTCTCGCAGTCTCGGCGGAGGACGACCTGGGCCTCGACACCCTTCGCGTCCGGTACACGCGCGTCTCCGGTTCCGGCGAGAACTTCTCGTTCGCAGAAGGCGACGTACCGCTCGCGGTGACGAAGGGCACGAACACGGCGTGGACCGGGTCGGCAGACTGGTCGCTGTCGTCGCTCGGACTGGAGCCAGGCGACCTGCTGATCTACCGCGCGGTCGCGCGCGACAGGCGTCCCGGCTCGGTGCCGGCCGAGTCCGACGCGTTCATCGTCGAGATCGTCGCGCCCGGAGCGGCGGCGACGGACGGCTTCGCGATCGATGACCGGGAAGATCGCTACGCGATTAGCCAGCAGATGGTCATCGTCAAGACGGAGCGGCTGCTCGCGCGGCGGGCGGGGATGCGTGCGCCGGACTACGCCGCCGACGCGCTCGATCTCGCCGCCGAGCAGCGACAGGTGCGCGCCGAGTTCGTCTTTATGATGGGCGGAGAGCTCGCCGACGCGGGCCTCGATCTTCACAGTCTCGGGGAAGAGCACGAGGCCATGGGCGAGGACGACCTGGCGGCCGGCCGCCTGGCGAACCAGGGCCGCGCGGACATCATGCGCGCGATTCGCTCGATGAGCCGTGCCGCGGCCAGGCTGGCGGACGGAGATCTCCCGGCAGCGCTGCCCCTGGAAAAGGAGGCGCTGGCGTTTCTTCAGCGCGCGTTCTCGAAGAGCCGCTACATCCTGCGCACGCTCGGCGCGCGCGAGCGGCTTGACCTCTCGAGGCGGATGACGGGCCTGCTCGCCGACCTCGGCCGGGACGCGCGCCCGGCGTCCCTCGCGCCACCCAATCCTCGCGTCGACACGCTCAGGCGTCTGCTCCTGGACGTCGCCGGTGTCTCTCTTGATCGCGCGGTCGCGGCAGACAGCGCCAGCCGGCTGAACGTGCTGGCGCAGCGTGCGCTCGAAATCGACGCGGCCTCGGCGCCGGTGCGCGACGCCGCGGCGAAACTCACCGGACTCGCCGCGGCTCTCGCCGCGGGCCGCGCGACGGATCGCATGAAGGACGATGCGATCGCAGCCGTCGCCGCGCTCGTGCGCCAGGCCTTGCCGCCGGGTGCCGCGGCCGGCATGCCGGCGGATCTCGCGAGCCTCGCCGGTGCGCTCGCCGACGAACGGAGACGCGGAGGGCGCCGCTGATGCTCGCCCTCTGCCGCGCCGCGGCCTGGCTCATCGTCTTGGCCGGCATCGTCGATCCGATCGTGGCCCTCACACGAACGATCAAGCCGGAGGTGGCGCTCGTCAGCGATCTCCGGCTCCCGGATCCGTCACTGGTCGATCGTGTCGAACGCGTCCTCAGCGGCCGGTTCACTGTGATTCGAGGGCCGCTCGACGCCGGGCGGCCCGCCGCGGTCGTGTCGCTGGGCTATCAGTTGCCCAGGGGCGGCGCGCGTGCGTCCGGCCGCGGATTCGCCGTCGTCCCGAAGCCCCGCGCGCCCTTTGTCGCCATCACTGCCGTCACCACCGCCGATCGGCCGCTGCTCCAGTCGCGACTGCCGGTCGACGTGTCGCTTCGTGCCGTCGCGGCGGCGGGAAGGACGGTCGCGGTCACGCTGCGCCGGGACGGCGTTGCGATCGATCGAATCACGACGGCGCTGTCCAGCGACGATGCGACCGCCCGAGTTCGGCTGCAGTTCACGCCGACCGCGACCGGACCGGCTGTTCTCACGGTCGAGGCCGAGATCGGGGACACCGCGCGCGCGACGGCCACCTTCCGGCGCACGGTTCGCGATGATCGCTGGCGGGTGCTGTTCTTCGACCGCCGGCCATCGTGGATGTCCACGTTCGTCCGCCGCGCGCTCGCCTCCGACCCGCGTTTCGTGGTCACGAGCCGCGTCGCCACATCGAAGGCCGGACCCGCCATCACGGCAGGACAGCCGCCCGCGTCGTTGGCCACGCTGCCGTCCCTCGACGGCTTCGACACGCTCGTCGTCGGCGCGCCGGAGGATCTCACCGAGCCGGACTCCACCGGTCTCTCGAGGTGGATGCGTGAACGTGGCGGAACCGCCATGCTCCTCCTCGACGAGCAGGATCCGTCGAAGCACTCACCGGCGCTGCGGCGACTGACGGGAATGGCGTCCTGGACGCTGACCGACCGCGCCGACCCCTCGGGGACTCCGCCTGCCTCGGTCGTGCTGACGCCTGCACCCCTCCCGGACTGGGCCGAGCCGCTTGGGCCGGGCGGGGATGACGCGGCGGTCTGGCGCCTGCGGGTTGGCCGCGGTGCCCTTGTCGTCAGCGGCGCACTCGATTCATGGCGCTTCCGTGAGAAGGACGACGATGCCTTCGGGCTGTTCTGGAGAGACGTCGTCGGTGGCGCCGCCGACGAAGCCGCGAGGCGTCCGGCCGAAGACACGTCGGTGCAGGGTCTCGAACCGGACGAGCGCGCGCTCGTTCACGCCTGGGCCCAGTCGCGCGGCGGTCAGGTGTTTGAGGAGTCGGCCCTGCGGGATCTGTCCGCAGCACTGGATCGCGTGCTTGCCCCCGCATCGGAGCGGCGCCCGACGCGTCTCATGCAGTCACCCTGGTGGATGGCGCCACTCGCGCTCGCGCTCGGAACGGAATGGTGGGTGCGGCGAAGACGCGGGCAGCGATAGTCAGAGCGAAAACGGCTCTATCGGCGCGACACCTCAGTGGCGGCAAGCAGGCGCACGTTCGGATCGAGCACGAGCGCGGCCGGCTCGTCGGGCGCCTTGAATGTGGCGGTGGCCGACGACGACGTCATCTCGATGCGCTCGAGGCGCGCCGGCCTGCCGGACACCTGGACCGCGAGCTCGACGGTCAGCCGGAACGGCTCGCCGGCCTGCACCTGCCTCAACTCCAGCGTCACTGACTGCGCCGCCCGATCCCACGACCACGTGCCGGCCAGGCGCGGCACGCCGCCGCGGTAGAGCCACTGCCGGAAGAACGACGAGAGGTCCTCGCCGGAGGCGTGCTCCATCTCGCGGCGGAATTCGTCGGTCGTGGCGCTGGCATCTTTGAAGCGCCGGTAGTACGACCGGATGCCCGCCCAGAACCGATCGTCGCCGATGCGCTGCCGCAGCATGTGCAGCACCCACCCGCCTTTCTGGTACGTCATGCCCGTCGTCACCTGCGCCATGTCGTCGAGGTTGTCGTGCACGACGCGGTAGTCGGGCCGCTTGGCGTAGAAATCGAGAACGGTCTGTCGCGACCGGCGCATCCCCTCGACGAACTCATCGCGGCCATACGCGTGTTCGACGAACAGCGAGGTGAAGTAGGTGGCGAATCCTTCGCTCAGCCACACGTCGTTCCAGTCGCGCTGGGTCACGGCGTTCCCGAACCACTGGTGCGCGATTTCGTGGATGACGACGTTCCGCCAGCGGGTGTTGCGATCGCCCACGACGCTGGCCGGGGCATAGAAGAGCGCCGAAGCGGCTTCCATCCCCCCGCCCACCGAATTGGCCTGCACGTTCGCCAGCTTCTCGTAGGAATACGGCCCGACCCATTCGCTGTAGAACGCCAGCACGTCACGCGTCGGCACCGCGAAATCGTGGAAACCGGCGTCCCGGTCCTTCGCGAACACCCACGTCTCGATGGGCACGCCGCGATACTCGCCGACGTGCTGCACGGCGAAGTGCGCGACGCCGAGCGCGTAGAGCCACGGCGCGATCGGCACGGACTCGTGCCAGACGGTCCGCCGCATCCCGCCCGGCAGATCGGTTTCCTCGATGCGGCGCCCGTTCGAGACGACTTGATAGGCCGCCGGCGCGGTCACGTCCATCTCCATCGTGGACTTGTCGGAGATGTGGTCGATCGTAGGAAGCCACTGCCGCGCCTTATCCGGCCAGTTGTCGCTGAAGAACGTCCGGTCGCCGTGACGGTTCGGCTTGATCTGAAGCCCGCCGGCCGGAATGCCCCCGTAGCGCACGACAAGGTCGATGACCTGGCCCTCGCGCGATGGTGAGGCGAGCGCGATCACCAGCCGGTCCAACGCGTGCGTGAACAGGAGCGGCCGGCCGCCGCTGGTCACATCCTGGACGGCCATGCCCCTGCCCTCTTTCGCCGGCGTCACATTCGCCAGATCGAGCGCGACCGTCGACACGCCGGCGGCAAGCCACCGCAGTCGGACCGTGGCTTCGCCGCCGATCCGGTCCGTCGTGTCAGCCAGCGCGATCTTGAAGCGGTAGTGCTCGACGTCGAGCGGCTGACGCGGATAGGTGTCGGCGCCGAGCGACGCCACGGCCAGCGGGAGGAACAACAGGGACAGGGCTTGATAGCGCAGGGGCAAGGTGATCTCCATGATGTTGGCTTCAGCGCAGCGGCAGTGGTGGCGCCGCGGGTCTCGTCACGCCTTCGAATCGCTCGCCGACGAGCGACGCCAGCGTGGCCGCGATCTGTGACGTCGTCACGCTCACAGCCTTCCGAACGCCGAGCGCGGGAACGCCAGGGCCGATGACCGCGATCCACGTCTGCTCCGCCGCCGGCGTGTCCTTGCCGTGATTGGTCCAGTCCCTGGTCGTATTGCCGCGGCCGTGGTCGGTCGTGACGACGAGCGCGGTCGAATTGCGGTACGCGGGCAGGCTCTGGGCCGTTTCCCAGATCCGCTGGATGAACATGTCCGCGCGCCGCGTGGCGTCGAGATAGAGGTCGTAGCGGCCTTCGTGCGCCCACTCGTCGCTCTCGCCGAGCATCATGTACAGCGCCCGCGGCTGCGACGACCGCATCGCTTCGATGGCTGCATAGACGACGGGCGCATCGAAGGGACCGTACGCCCAGTAGCGAGGAAGATCCGCCGCGAGCTGATTGATGGCGATCCCGCGTTCGGTGGCTGGTGACGGCACCGGCGTCCAGGCCGTGCCCACCGGGATCCGGCTCCGTTCGGTATGTAGGATTGACGGCAGGACATCCCACGATCCGAAGGCCGCCACGCGATCGGTGAATCCCGGCCGGCCGTTAAGCCACTCGAGCACGGTGACGTTGGGGTTCGGCACTTTGTCGTTGCTGTCGATCGCATCGTCGGCGGCGCCCACGAACATCTCGCTGTAGCCTGGATACGAGAACCAGAGGCCGTTCGTCACGCGCGACGAGCTGCCGCTGTCCGGATCTCCGAAGATCTGGCCCTCGACGGCGATGGTCTTCCAGATGAATGGCATCAGCGCGGCGCGCCGATCGGCTCGCGCATCGCTGTAGAAGCGGCGCTCGGCCTCCCCGCCGCTGCCGTTCCGGTCGCGCCTGAAGTAGTCGCGGTCCGCGCCCCAGAAGAACTCCTGCCAGCGGAGCCCGTCGAGAGTGATGAAGATGACGTTCCGCGCAGGGACCTGCGCCGTACCGTCGCGGGCCGAGAGCGCCGTGGCGGCGCACGCCATGGCGACACACGCCAGCAGGAGTTTGCGCATACCTACCGTGTGGCGCGAGATCGCGCCGCTTCGACAAACGCCGCCATCTTGGCGTGCAGCACCTCGCGGCCGGGAGACCAGCAGTGCGGCGCGCGGCGCTCGAACACGATTTCACCCCTGAACGGAGGATCCTGCGCCTTCTTCAGGAAGTCGTTCATCAACTCGAGCGCGTTGTTCAGGTAGTACGAATCCATGTCGCCCATGTAGACGTGCAGCTTGTGTCCGACCTTGGGCCCGAGCGTCGTCCACTGCGTCTCGAGGATGTGGCGCAGGTCGTACTTCCTCCACGTCGCGGCGACCGCCTTGTCGATGACGCCGGTGCGCTTGTCCCAGATGCGTCTCGGGTAGCCATCCGGGCCAACCGGACTGTAAGTGGCCTCCCAGATGTCCCACTGTCCACCCGAGCGCGACTTGTCGCCGACGACGAGTTCGTACCAGTTCTCGTCCTTCATCATCGACTGAATGGAACCGTCGGGCCGGCGCTGGTTGGGCCGTTCGATCTTCATCCAGCCGCGATCGACGTAGTACGCGTTCGCATCGTCGTACACGTTGACGATCTGATAACCGCGGAAGTCGACGCCATCGGGACAGGCGGCAAACGTGCCGCCGTAGAAGTCGGGATAGAAGATCTGGTGCGCCATCGCGATCCAGCCGCCCGTCGATCCGCCGGCGAGGAGCCGGCCCCACGGCTCGGTGACGACCCGGTATCGTTTTTCGATTTCGGGAATCAGTTCCTGGAGGATGGCATCGCCATACGGGCCGTTGTTCTCGGAGTTGACCGCGTAGGAGTCGTCGTAATACGGCGACGGGTGCTGCAGCGTGACGTAGATCATCGGCGGCGTGCCGTCGGCGACCCAGAACTTGTCGAACTCACCGCCACGCCCGAATCCATTGGGCGCCGCCGTCGAGAAATGGCCGTGCTGGTAGACGACCGGATACCGTCGCTGCGGTTCCTTCTCGTAGTCGCGCGGCAGGAGCAGGGTGGCGCCGATGTGGATGGGGTGGCCCCACCACTCCGACAGGATGCGGCTCTGGATCCGAAAGCGTTTGACCAGCGGCGTATCCGCCGGCATCTCGATGGGCGGAATCACCTTGTCGGCGACCAGCCTGAGTGGCGCAGACGATGACGGATCGAAGCGGATCTTGACGGGCTCGCCGTACAGGTTGCCCGGAGACCGCTTCCAGTCCTGTCCTTCCCACTGGTCCATGTGCAGCCACACGGTGTGGCCATCCTTGCGCGCGAAACGCGTGTAGACGTTGACGAACGGCTGCACCCAGTACTCGCCGGCCGGGATGTCGCGCAGGCTTCGCATCGGATGCCCGAACGTCTCTGAGCCGATGACCGCGGACGTGCCCGGCGCCAGTTGATCCACCGCGACGGAAAACAGCGGCGAGCCGGTCGGGCCGGTGAGGTCAATCGGCGTTCGAGCGGCTCCGCCCCCGCGCCCGGCGACGCGGTCGGCGTCCCGGGCGAAGGCGACATACACGCGGCCGGTGACGGCCTCGGCCCGTGCGGATGGCGCGAACGAGATTTCGACCCGCGGTTCCGCGGCCGGGCCCTGCGCCGAGAGCGCCGCGGCCAGCAGGACGGCCACCGATGCGTGCATGGCCAACAAACGGCGCTGCGATGGGCTCAATCGCTCTCCTCTGACTGCGCGGAAGACGGCCGCCGCGTGTCGATTGTTCAGCAGTCGGGTGGACGATGGCAAGGTCACCGGGCGAATTCTTCGCCTATCATGCGGCGATGGCCGCGGTGCGTGCCCCGCGCAAGGGAGGAACCCGATGAGACGACGTGTCCTGGCGTCAGCGATTGTCGCGGGCGTGATGCTGCTCGCTCCTTCGACGTTTTCCGCCGGTGCGTTCGACAAGGCGGAGTACGCGGCCCGGCGCAGCCGTCTCATGGCGCAGATCGGCGATGGCGCCGCGATTTTCCTCGGCGCGCAGACGCCTTCGAGCGACGTGGCGTTCCGCCAGGGCCATGACTTCTTCTACATGACCGGCGTCGAGATTCCAGACGCCATGCTCGTGGTCGACGGGCTCCGCAAGGAGAGCGTGCTGTTCTTCACGATCGACCAGGCCACGGCTGACGGTCTTGCGATCCCGCTCGATCTCATCCGGACGCCGGTCGCCTACACCGGGATCGAGCGCGCGATGCCGGTCGAGCAGTTCAGCGGCCACGTGGCCGGCCTGGTCAATCGCAACCGCACGCTGTACACGATGTTCAAGCCGGAGGAAGTGGGACCGGAGAACAGCAACGAGAAGTTCAACGCGCTGCAGAAGGCGATGACGCTGAACCTGTGGGACGGCCGGCTCACGCGCGAGCTCCAGTTCGTGAAACATCTGCGCGAGCGGTTCCCGCAGGCCGACGTACGGGACAGCTCGCCGATCGTCTGGAACATGCGGAAGTACAAGTCGCCGGCCGAGCTGGCGATCATGCGCGAGGCCGCCCGCCTTGGCGTGCAGGGGCACCGGGCGTTGATCCAGTCGGCGCGGCCGGGCGTGACCGAGAAAGCCCTGGCGGCGGTCTTTGACTTCGTGACCGCGAAGGACGGCGCGCGCGGACTCGCGTACTACACCATCATCATGTCGGGGAAGAACCACGCGTACGGGCACTACCACGCGCACGACCGCGTCCTCGCTGACGGCGACTTCGTGATCCTGGACGCCGGGCCCGACTATGGGAACTACCACGTGGACATCTCCACGACGTTCCCGGCGTCGGGCACGTTCTCACCGCGGCAGAAGGAGCTCTATGAGATCGCCCTCGCCGTGCACAACGTGGCCCTCGACCACTACCGTCCCGGCAGGACGCTGCGCCAGGTCGGCCAGGCGGTGGATGCGCTGCTCAAGGCGCGGGGGCTCGAGCGCTTCGCCAGAGACTTCGCCGGCATCGTCCGGCTTGGCGGCTACAACCACTCCATCGGGCTGGCGACCCACGACGTGATGGGCACGTTCGCCGGCGCGGACGAGGTGCTGCAGCCCGGCTTCGTCTTCGCCTGCGACATCCAGCTGTTCCGGATCGACGAACAGATCGGGATCCGCATCGAGGACACCGTCGCCATCACCGACACGGGGCGCGAGGTGCTGTCACTCGGCTTGCCGCGAACGGTGGCCGAGATCGAAGCACTGATGAAGCAGGATGGCATCCTGCAAATTCTGAAAAAAGCCGGCCGCTGAGGACGTAAGCGGCCGGGCGGAGCGCGACCTGCAGGCTCGCGCCGTGGCGGCGTCAGGCGCGCGGCGGGGACGTCGCCCTCCGCCGGAAACTTGACTCCGCCGCCGCGCCTCCCTACGCTTGCCCCCATGTACACCCGCGAGCAAGTGAAAGCAGTCGTCGACAAGATCATCAACATGGCCAACGCCGATGCGGTGGAGGTCACGCTTTCCGGTGGCGAGCGATCCGGGACGCGCTGGGCGAACTCGTCGATCACGGTGAACATGGTGCAATACGACCGCACCGTGTCCGTGAACGTGCGCTTCGGGCAGAAGGCCGGCACGGCCGACACGCGGGATTTCAGCGACGCGGGGCTGAAGGCGATGGTCGATGAGGCCGTTTCGGACGCGAAGGCGGCCGACGACAGCGCGAACCTGCCTGAACTGCTGGGTCCGCAGGAGTACATCCCGGTCGATGCCGCGCTCCCCAATCTCGTGAACTACGGGCCGGCCGAACGCGCGCGCATGGTCAAGGACAGCATCGACCTGTCGGAGAAGATGGGCACGGTCGGCGCGGGCTACATCCCCAAGACCGATCAGACGAACTGCACCGCCAACTCGAAGGGACTCTTCGCGTATTACCGCGTGGCGGAAACCGGGTTCGTGCTGACGTGCCGCACGCCTGACGGCGCGGGATCCGGCTGGGCCGGCATCACTGGCATCAAAGACGTGACCATGATCGACGCGAAGAAACTCACGGACATCGCGTCGACCAAGGCCCTCCGAAGCCGCAAGCCAAAGGCGATCGAGCCCGGCCGCTATACGGTGATCCTGGAGCCACGAGCCAATGCCCGCTTCCTCTCGCTCATGACCGGCATCTTCAATGCGGGAGCGCCGGCATTCGGCGGCGGGGGCGGTGGGCTGGCCACCGGCGCGGGCAGCTTTCTCTCCGGCAAGAAGCCCGGCGACAAGGTCTTCAGCGATCTGTTCACGCTGAAGAGCGATGTCGGGAATCCGGTGCTTCGCCAGACGCCGATCATGTTCGACAACCGCCCCGCGAAGCCGGTCACGTGGATCGAAAAGGGCCTGCTGCGCGGACCCGAGGCCGGCGGCGCCAGCGCGAACGTGAACATGAGCCTGGTCCAGGAAGGGTCCACCCTTTCCATCGAGGACATGATCAAGCAGACGCGACGCGGTCTGCTCGTCACGTTCTTCTGGTACATCCGCGGCGTGCCGGCCACCGGCCAGCCGCTCCTCAACACCGGCATGACGCGCGACGGCCTGTTCCTGATCGAGAACGGCGAGATCGCGGGTCCCGTTCAGAACTTCCGCTGGAACATGTCGCCGCTCGTCGGTTACAACAATCTGTCGCTCGTCGGAAAACCCGTGCCGATGCACATGGGCGAGTCCTACGACGGCGGCGGCACCGGGCTTATTCCGCCGGTGCGGATTGAGGAGTTCTACATGACGTCGGTGTCACCGGCCGTTGCACCGTAGGAACAGTGCGGAGTGCCTGGTGCGCGGTGCGGAGTGCTTCGCGTAAAGCGTAGGGCGTAAGGCGTAAGGCTACTGAGAGGCTGTCCATGAGTTTGTCACGTAGAACGTTCGTGAAGTCCGTCGGCGCGGCCGGCGTTGCGCTGTATGCGTCGGACATCATCGCCGACCTGCTGGCGCAGACGCCCGCGGGCCAGGTCACGCGGTCGAAGTTCAAAGGCATGTCGGACATCGTGCTCGCGGAGGCGCGCAGGCAGGGCTGTTCGTACGCGGACGTGCGCTTCACCATGAACTCGAGCATCGGCGGCGCGAACGCGAACTTCTCGACGGCAGGTGCCCGCGGCGGTGGTGAGGGCTTCGCTGGTGGAGGACGCGGAGGGGGCGGAGGACGCGGCGGCGGTGGTGGATTCGGGGGAGGACGCGGAGGGGGCGGAGGACGCGGAGCGGGGGGACGCGGAAGCGGCATCCCGACCGATGCCGAGCGTCAGGCCGGCGGTTTCGGGGTCCGCGTGATCCACAGCGGCGTCTGGGGATTCGCGAGCAGCCCGATTGTCACGGAAGACGAACTGGTCCGCATCACCCGCGTGGCGTCGGAAGTCGCGCGCGCGAGCGCTATTGCGAAGAAGCGGGACGTCCGGCTCGCGCCGACGCCGTCCTACGTCACCAACTACGTGACGCCGATGCTCAAGGATCCGCGCACGGTCTCGCAGACCGACAAGCAAGCCTGGGCCCAGCGCATCGTCGACAAGGCCGCCAAAGTACCGGGCGTCGTCGGCGTCAACGTCTCGATCAACACAAGTTATGAGTGGCGTTACTTCGCGTCAACCGAGGGCTCCTACATCGAGCAGGAGATTTTCGTGACGTCGCCGTCGTTCAGCGTCACGGCGCGCGTCGGCGACGAGACGCGCACGCGCAACTACTCGGGCGTGTCTGGCGCGGCCGGCTGGGAGATTGCCGAAGAGAACGACTTCTTCGATCAGGCCGAGAAAGTGGCGACCGACGCGGTCGAAATGTGCACGGCCAAGCCGCTCGGCTCGAGCGGCCGGCGCGATCTCATCCTGTCGCCGTCGCACGCGATGCTCACGATTCACGAGATCATCGCCCACCCGACCGAGCTCGATCGCGTCGTCGGCTACGAGGCCAACTACGCGGGCACGAGCTTCATCCGGCTGCCGGACGTCGGCAAGCTGAAGTACGGGTCGAAGCTGTTCAACGTGACCGCCGACCGCACGGACCGCGGCATCGGGTCATTCGGCTACGACGACGACGGCGTGAAGACGAAGAAGGTGCCGATCGTGCGCGACGGCATCCTGGTCGGCCTGACGTCGAATCGAGAAACCGCGCACTTCCTCGGCGAGAAAGAGAGCCAGGGCAACACGTACGGGTCGTCGTGGCGCGACTATCCGTTCCTCCGGATGCCGAACATCCACGTGGAGCCGGG
>CAZJTG010000095.1:5218-12997 GCA_964548865.1 uncultured Solibacteraceae bacterium | reverse complement strand
TGAGGACCCGGTCCTCGTGTTCCTTGAGCGCCGGCGTGATGAAGCGCTCGCCGCCGGCGATGGTCTGCTTTCGAATGTAGTCGGCCGGCGCGCCGGCCAGGTTCGACTTCGAGATCTCGATGTAGTACCCAAACACCCGGTTGTAGCGGATCTTCAGCGAGGCGATGCCGGTGCGTGCCCGTTCAGCCTCCTCCATCGAAGCGATCGCGGACTTGCCGCCCCGGCTGACGGACCGCAGTTCATCGAGCGCCGCGTCGTGGCCGTCGCGAATGACCCCGCCGTCGCGGGCGAGCGCCGGGGGTTCGTCGACGAGCGTCTGCTCGATGCGCGCGCGGATCTCCGCCAGATCCTCGACTTCGGCCAGCAGGCTCCTGAGCAGGGGGGCCTGCAGCGTGTCGGCGAGGGCGCGCAGCCGCGGAAGCAGACCCAGTGACTGGCCGAGCGCCACCACGTCGCGCGGGCCGGCCGTTCCGAGCGAGATCCGGGCCATCAGCCTCTCGATGTCGTGCAGCCCCTTGAGAAGCTCGCGAATCTTTCCGCGCTCGGAGGCGCGGAATCCGAAATCCTCCACGGCGTCGAGCCGGTCCTGAATGCGGGCGAGGCCGACGAGAGGCCGCGTCAGCCACTGGCGGAGCATCCGTCCGCCCATGGCCGTCGCGGTCCGGTCGAGCGCGTCGAGGAGCGATCCCGGGCGTCCGCCCTCCGCGCCCTCGAGCACATTGAGATGTCGCAGCGTCACAGGATCGACGATGAGGCCGTCGGCCGCCACGCGCAGTGAAATGTCCCTGACGTGCGCGAGTTCGCCTCGCTGCGTGTCGCGGAGGTACGCGACGATCGCGCCCGCCGCGGCAGTCGCCATTGGGGCGCCGTCGAGGCCGTGGGCCTGAAGGGAGGCGGTCTGGAATTGCTCGCACAGGCGCGCGCGCGCCTGCGCGGCATCGAACGTCCACGGCTCGACGCGCGTCAGCCGCGCCGGCAGCCCGTTGACCACGGACGTGACGTCGGCGCCTTCGGCCGCGAGGAGCTCCCGCGGGTTCAGAATCGCCAGCTCCGCGGCCACGGTTTCGGCCGCCGACGCGTCCGAGTATTCGGTGGCCGCGAATTCGCCGGTTGAGACGTCGAGGAATGCGAGGCCCCAGGTGCCGCCGGCCGCGGTTGGTGAAAGTGCCGCGAGGAATGCAGGCTCCCGGGCCTCGAGGTACGAGGCGTCCGTGAACGTTCCGGGCGAGACGACGCGTGTGACTTCGCGCTTGACGATGCCCTTGGCCTTGCGCGGATCCTCGACCTGGTCGCAGATCGCCACGCGATAGCCCTTGCGGATGAGCCGCGAGAGATACGTTTCGGCGGCGTGAAACGGGATGCCGCACATGGGAATCGCCCCGCCGCTCGCATCCTTCGCGCGCGAGGTGAGGGTGAGTTCGAGCGCGCGCGAAGCGGTGAGCGCGTCCTCGTAGAACATCTCGTAGAAATCGCCCATCCGAAAAAACACGATGGCGTCGCGATGCTGGCGCTTCACCTCGAGGTACTGCCGCATCGCCGGGGTCGCGGATGCGAACGAATTCGGCGCCGGAGAAGTTGTCACTGGGGAAACCGTGTCGGGGCGCGCCTCAAGAGCCAGCGCACGGGGGAGTATAACATTGCGGCGATGCTGATCCTGGCGCTCGAGACCGCAACGCGCGCCGGCAGTCTGGCGCTCGTCGGGCCGGGCCGCCGGCACGTTGCCAGCGGTGAGACGGCGCCGACGCACGGCGCGCGCCTGCCGCAGGAGCTCTTTGATTTCCTCGCAGCGCACGGCGTCGCCCTGGGCGACCTCGGCCGGCTGGCCGTCGTGTCCGGCCCTGGTTCGTTCACCGGGCTACGGATCGGCCTGGCCACCATTCAGGGCATCGCGATGACCTCCGGCGTGCCGGTGATCCCCGTGCCGACGCTCGACGCGATGGCGCGGGCCTGGCGACTGGCGCATCCGGATCGTTCGTGCCGGCTGGTGACGTGTCTCGATGGCGCGCGGCACGATCTGTTTTTTGCGGCGTTCGACTACACCGCGTCGGCGCCTGCCGAGCGGGCGATCGAGGCCGCGGTGGCCACGCCGGGGGAGGCCGCCGCCGCGGTGCTGGCGCTTGGGGGCGGGCTGCCCCTCGTTGCGGTGGGTGACGGCGCGATTCGCTATCGGGAAGTCCTGCGGGATGCCTGGCCGTCGGCGACGTTCGACGACTCGCCGCTGAACCTGGCGTTGGGCGCCGCGCTCGTCGCTGTGGAACGGAAGGACGACGCGGTCGGTCCGCACGCGCTGAAGCCGCTCTATGTGCGCCGCCCCGATGCCGTGCTGGCGCGCGAGCGGGCGATGGCGGCGGCCGTTCCGGCCATCTCCTTCGCGCCGGCGGCTGGGCCGGAGGATCTGGCAGCGATTGCGGACCTCCAGCGGCGGTCATTCGCGAATGCGTGGGGCGCCGACGCCCTGCAGTGGGAGATCGATCACTCGCCGGTGGCCCGGATGTACGCGGCTCGGAGCGAGACGGGGGCCCTCGTCGCGTACTGCACGTGCTGGATGGTGTTCGATGAACTGCACATCAATAGCGTCGCGGTGGAAGAAGCGCTGCGCCGGAAGGGCGTGGCGCGCAGACTCCTCGACTACGTGCTGCGACTCTCTGCCGCGTCGGGCGCCCGCAGCGCCACCCTGGAGGTGCGCGAGTCGAACGAGGGGGGGCGCCGGCTGTACGAATCGCTCGGATTCAAGGTGGAGGGGGTCCGGCGCGGCTACTACCAGGACCCGAAGGAGGACGCGGTCATCCTCTGGCACCGCAATCTCGACCAGGACTTCGGCCGGGCCGATCGCTAGTTGCCGGAGGGCTGGCCTTGTGGTAGTTTCCGCATCTTTAGCGCCGGTGTACCGGCGTAGGGCGCTCAACCTGCGGCGGGTTCTTGTCCCGCTGATTTGTAGAGAACAGGAGGCGGAGCATGACGGATGCACAGCTCCGGCAGGAAGACGACGTGAATGCGCTGGTTTCGGAACACCAGTCCCTCGACGAACAGATTCGCAGCCTCTCGGCCCTCAGTTACCTCACCGATCAGCAACAGTACGAAGAAGCCCTCTTGAAGAAGCGCAAACTCGCGCTCAAAGATCGGATAGAAGCGGCTCGCCGGCAGGTGTCGACGGCGGCCTCGTAGGACGTCGCATCGCCGCGAAGCGGGTGGCTGCGGCCGCCGGCTTCGCGGCCGGCGAGTCCACGGTCTCTCTGTGAGAATCGATACCGCAGCCTCGCCATTCGTCGCCATCGCCGCGGTTCCGGCCGCCGCAAGCTTCTGGCTGGGCGCTCCCGCGCTCGTCTGGTCGGCCCTCGTGCTGCTTCCCATCGCCATCGCGCTGTTCTTTCGCGATCCCGATCGCACCTCGCCTCAAGACCCCCGCCTTGTGCTGGCGCCTGCCGATGGGCGGGTCATGTTTGCTGGATCCGCGCTGCCCGACGCGGCGCCAGAAGGGCAGTGGAAACAGGTCACGATCTTCCTGTCGGTCCTCGATGTACACATCAATCGGACGCCGGTCGCCGGGACGGTGATGCGCGTCGAATACCATCCCGGCACGTTTCTGCCGGCGTACCGGCACGACGCCCACAAGAACGAACGATCGGAGATCTGGATCGATCGGGGCGGCGTGACGATCGTGGCGCGCCAGGTGGTCGGCCTGCTGGCCCGCCGCGTGCTCTGCCGCGTGATACCGGGACAGTCCCTGCAGCCCGGTGAGAGAATAGGCCTGATGAAATTCGGATCGCGTATGGACGTGTTCGTCCCGCCGACCGCCGTCCTCAAGGTGCGGCAGGGGGACACCGTCCGCGCCGGCCTCACCGTGATCGCGGAGCTCGTGTGATGCGGCTCCCATCGTGACGCTCTTCCAACGTTCGTCGAGCAAGGAGCCGCGCCGCTACCCGCGCGGCGTGTTCCTCCTGCCGAGCCTCATCACGATCGGCAACCTGTTCTGCGGCTACGCCTGCATCGTGTACTCGATGACCGGCCGCCTGGAGATTGCCGCACCGTTCATCGGGTTCGCGATCATTCTCGACATGCTCGATGGCCGTATCGCGCGGATGACCAACAGCACCAGCGCCTTCGGAGTCGAGTTCGACTCGCTCGCCGACGTCATCTCGTTCGGCGCGGCGCCGGCCGTGCTGGCCTTCGCCTGGGGGCTGTCCGAACTGGGGCAGGTCGGGTGGGCCGCCGGCTTCATCTTCCTCAGCGCGACGTCCATTCGCCTGGCGCGTTTCAACGTGCAGTCCGCGACGCATGTGGACAAGCGCTATTTCCTCGGCATGCCGAGCCCCTCGGCCGCTGGCGTGGTTGGCGCGACGATTTTCGCGGTCCCCGAGCTTCCGCGGGGGTACTACCAGACGCTCGCCGGCGTCGCGGTGATGCTCGTGCCGGCGGCGCTCATGGTCAGCACGATTCGATACCGGAGTTTCAAGACGATCAATTTCGGCTGGGGACCGTCGTACCTGCCCCTGTTCGGGTTCGTCCTGCTCGTCGCCTTTGTTGCCACCTATCCGAAGATCACGCTGCCGTTGATGGCCTACGCCTACCTGCTCTCCGGCTTCATTGAACTGGCGGTGACCCGGTGGCGGTCGCGCCGGGATGGACGGCCGGCAGCATAAGCGTCAGCGTCGTTCCCTCACCCGGTCGCGTGTCCAGCGTCAGGGATCCGCCGGAGATTTCCACGCTTCGCCGAGCGTTCGCGAGGCCCAATCCGGATCCAGCCGTCTTGGTCGAAAAATACGGCTCGAACGCCCGGCGGGCGGCTTCGTCGTCCATGCCCACGCCCGTATCGGTGATCGTGAGCGTCACGAACTCCTTCGCATCGCGGGCTGCCAGCGTCAGCCGGCCTCCGTCGGGCATGGCCTGGAGCGCGTTCTCGACGAGGTTCGTGAGCGCGCGCGCCATCTGGGTCCGGTCGCAGCGAACGGCCGGCAGGTCCGTGGCAATGTCCGTGTGGAGCTGAATGGCCTCGGGCAGGCCGGCGCGGTAGGGCGCCAGCACCGAGTCCACGAGGTCGCGAATCGCCACGGACTCGAATCGAGGCACCGGCTGGGCCGCGAACGTCGAGAACTCGGAGGCGATGCGTCGGAGGAGCTTGACCTGCTTCAGGATCGTCGTGAGGCACTGATCGACGACCGGGCCCAACGGCCGGCCGCGGTCGTCGTGCACGCGCTGCAAATGTTCGGCGGCAAGCTGGATGGGCGTGAGCGGGTTCTTCACCTCGTGCGCCACCTGGCGCGACATTTCCGCCCAGGCCTTGAGCTGGTTGGCGCGCGCGAGTTCCGCCCGCTGCGCGACCAGCGTCTCGGTCATCGTATTGAAATCATCGACCAGGCGGCCCAGTTCGTCCGCCGTGTCCGCCACGAGCCGCTCATCGAGCCGTCCCGCCGCGATCTGCCGCGTCGCACGCGTCAGTCGTGCCACCGGATCCGACACGCGCGCGGCGACGGACGCGCCGAGCGCGGCGGCGAACACGACGAGCAGGACCGTGCCGGCCAGAACGCGTCGCGTCAGTTCGTCGATCTCGCGTTCGATTTCGCGCTGCTGCGATGCCAGGGGCACGGTGAGAATGGTGTCGGGCGAGAACGCCGGATTCCGAATAGGCGCCGCCGCTACCTGATACCTGAACGCGCCGATCCGGTCGGGCGACACGGACACCTTCTTCCGCATCAGCACGATGTCCTTGTAGACGTCCGCCGGAGTCCGTGTCGGCAGCAGGCCCGCTTCGAAAAGATCGCGCTGGCTCGTCGCAGCGAGTTGCGCGCCGTCGTACAGGTTGACGTCCTGGTCCACCATCTGCCGGATCCACGCCATCACGTCGTCCGTGGTTCCCGATCGCGCCTGTCCGGGACGCGCCTGGGCGGCCGAGAGCTCGTCGAAGACACGACGCGCCACGGTGACGACGTGCTCGGCTTCCGTCTCGACGTCGGCACGCAGCTTGGTCGTCATGTACGAGCCGAAGACGATCGCGAAGAGCACCACCGGACCCACGGCCGCCAGCACGAAGAAGAGAAAGAGTTTCCGGTAGAAGCTGGCCCTGATCTCGAAGAACAGTTTGCCCATGGCCGTGGGCCGGCCGCGCCAGAGCGGGGCGGACACGGTGGCCATGGCGAGGTACGCGACGAACAGGCCCATGAGCACCGCGGCGGCTTCCGCGAGCCTGGTGGCGTGCTGCAGGGCGGTGGGCGCCGGATAGCCGAGCGCGTACACCCCTGCGCGATCGTTCCTGAAGTACACATGAAAGAGACGATCGCCGTGCGGCAGATCGCGCCAGAACGGCGCGCGCGATCGATAGAGCTGCCGGTCGATTTCAGAGTCGAGCGACCAGGAGATGCGCCCGGACACGAATACAGGATGCAGGTTCCAGCCGTACACGACGAGCTGGAGGTCGGGAACGGTCGAACCGGCGAGCGGCCGTTCTTCTCTGCTCAGAACTTCGTAGTATGGATTCGCCGTCGACACGAAGGGCAGGGCCCGATAGTCGGGAATCAGGTGGAGGACGACGGCGCCGAGGAGCCGGCCATCGGGGGCGCACACGCCGCGCTCTGCGTGCAGCATCGGCCGCTCGTCCGGTCCCGAGCGCGCGACCTCCGCGAATGCCGCCCACTGGCATCCCGTTCCCTGCCAGACGGTCTCACTGCTCTGATAAAGCGCGCCGAATTCCGGCACGTTCAGTGAAAACCGGCTGACGAGTGTCCGGTCCGCGCCGTACAGCTCGATCTCTGACGTCACTCTCTTGCGGGACAGCACGGTCTGGGCCCAGGCCGTGAACGCTGCCTGGCTGCCGACGGGCTGGCCGGCGACGCCCTCGAGCAGTGACTCGAGGCCCGGCACCGCGTCCACTTCGCGCTGAGCCTGCGACAGCTCCGCCATGAGAGACGCCGGCTGCTGCGCGGCCAGGGTCGCCGGAGCGTACGTGTTTTCGATGATCGCGCGGGTGGCCTGGTCCGCCGAGGCCGCCGCCAGCGGGTACACCACAAGGATCGGCACGACGAGTGCGACGAACCTGAAGACGAGCCGTCTCGCTTCGCTCGTCGCGCGGTACTGCCGCCGGAGCGGCAGCGACAGGACGCCGAAAGCCGCGGACGAGAGAGGGACGGCGATCGCCGAGGGAAAGGGCAGTGCGGCCGGCAGGTCGGGCGTCCACGCGAGCGAGACCGACGGCAGCGTCCACAACGCGACCGCGCCCCAGTCTCGAAGACGTCCGCCCGTGACTTCCCACCGGGCGGCCAGCGTGCCGAGCGTGCCGGCGACCGTCCACGACAGCGCGACCTGCGCCAGCAAGACAGCGCACAGCCCCGCGATCGACGTGAGGTCCGTCGCAAAGGCCGGAAGCTGCCAGTTTTCGACGGAGGTCGGATTGATGCGATCCCGCCAGATCATCGACATCGCGATGAGTCCGGCGCCGACGACGGTACCGCCGGCGAGGTGCTCGAGCGCCCACCGCACCGGGTGGGCGGCAGGCACGGCTCGCGGCATTCGGCGCCACCAGGCGCTCGCAGGCCCGATGGCTGCCACCGCCAGAAGCGCGATCGCGCCGCCGGCCTGGAGCCATGCGACCGGCAGCCCGGAGGCGCTGCCGAGTGAGATGAACAGCGCCGCCGCGGCCAGCGTCAGCGCGCAGCCCGCGGCGGACCAGACGAGCCACGGCCGAAGCGGGCCGCCGGCGGGCCGGCGACGGACGGCGCCGGCCGCGCCGATGACGAGCAGCGCGATCCAGGGTGCGATCGCAAGGGCCGCGGATCGCCAGCGGAACAG
>CAZJTG010000095.1:0-5208 GCA_964548865.1 uncultured Solibacteraceae bacterium | reverse complement strand
CAGAGTCCTGCGCCGGGCTCTCCGCCGCGTCGTGCAGCGGAACGGCGCCGGCCGCCGTGATGCTCACGGCGGCAGCGTCCGGCGCGCCCTGCACGCCGCTTCCGGCGGCCGCCGCCGGAACTGGCCCGATCGAAGAGGCCACTTCGTAGGATCTGGGGAAGGTGGGCGTGCGCGAGTTTGTCGCGATCGACGTCTCGGCGGAGGCGACACCGATCTTCCGGCCATCGAGCCACACTGGCGTGACCTGGATCAGCCGGAGTCCGCCGGCGCCCGGCGCGACCGTGAGCGCCGGGGCGCGGGCAAGCACGTCGGTCGGCACGTCCTCGGCGGGGCCGCCGCTCCAGGCGAGGACGCGGTATCCGCGGGCGGCGCCGGCCGGCACCCAGATCGTCGACGAGATGGTGTCGTCGTCGGCGGCGCGAGGCGCGAGGTTCCGAAACAGATCGAGCAGGGCGTCGCGTGATCCGGCGGCGCTTTCGATGAGCGCCGCGTCTCTTGCGACGCGTTGAGCGCGCTGGTCCAGCGCATGCGCGCGGTCGGTCACGCGCTTCGCCACTTCCCGCTCGAGGTGTCCGAGCGCGTCGGCATCGTTCCAGCCGAAGCGAAAGATCTCGCGCGCGAATCCGCCGGCCGCCAGGACAAGGGACAGGCCTGCCGCGATGGCGCCGAGTCTGAGGCGGGACACCGGCACGATTATGGACGAGAGCAGGCCATGCCTGAGAGCATAGCAAGTGCAGGCCACGCTATACTCGTCACGCACTCGCTGCCGCGAACCGCACCCATGTCACCAGCGCTTCCGCTCCGCGCGGCCATCACCCGCGGCGCGCTCGTCACCCTCGCCAACTGGCAGGTCGTCGTCATCGATTTCGTCATCGAAACACTGTTCAAGGCGGCGGTGGGCGTTCCGGTCGTCGGCGGGGCGTTCATGGTGGCCGTCCTCATGGGGGTCGACATGGGCTCGATGCTGGGCGACGGCGTGCTCTCGGCTGCCGACCGCCTGCTCGTGCCGCTCGGCCAGGCGCCGGCCGCGCTCACGGCGTTCCTCCTCGCGCTGGCGGTAGTGTCCGTGGGTGGCGCGGTCCTGATGTTCGTCGTCAAGGCCGGCACATTTCAGGTGCTCGTCGCCGGGGAACGAATCGCCGGCGACCTGCAGCGGACCCTGTTCAGGTCGAACTCGCTGGCTTCCGCGAAGGCGTTCTCGCTCGAGGCGGTGCTGCGCGCGGCGCGCCATTTCCGTCGCCGTGCCGCGGTCGCAGCCCTCTGGTTGGGCGCCCTGTACGTCGTGATCTCGGTTGGCTATCTGCTCGTCATCGGCTACGGATTTCAGTGGGCCGCCGCGACGGGGTGGAGCCAGGCATGGCCGCTGCTGGTGCTGATCGCTACGAGCGCGTCCGTGATCGCGGTGACCGCCGCGAATCTGCTCTTCGATCTCATCCGGATCGTCGTGATCACCGACGACTGCACGCTCGGTTCGGCCTGGACGCGCGTGCGGGTCTTCCTGCTGGCCGATTCGCGGCAAGTGCTCGGCATCTTCGGCACCATGGCCGTCGTCCTCGTCCTGGCGACGGTGGCGTCCATCACGGCGGCGGCCGGCCTGGCCCTTGTGGCCTGGGTGCCCTGGGCCGGTCTGATTGTGCTGCCACTGCAGCTGGCGTTCTGGATTCTTCGCGGCCTGTTCTTTCAGTTCGCCGCGCTGACTACGCTCTCGGCCTATCAGACGCAGTACCGCAGGTTCAGCTCGCACCGTGCCACCATCATCGAGTTTCAGGCGAATCAAGCATGATCAACTACGACGGGTTTCTGTCTCGGGCCGGCGTGGACATGCAGGAGTCGGCCATTCGCCAGATGGGTACGGTCCTGGCGAAGTCGAAGGACATGGTGTCCTTCGCGCCCGGGTATCCCGCCGAAGACCAGTTTCCATGGCCGGGACTAACCGAGATCGCTCGCGAGCTTCTCTCCGGCCGCGACGGCAGCGTGCTTCAGTACGGAACCACGCGCGGCTACCGGCCGCTGCGCGCCGCCACCGTGGCGATCATGGAAGCGCGCGGCATCGCCAGTCACGTCGAGGGAGTCGTGGTGACCACCGGATCGCAGCAGGGGCTGGATCTGGTGGCGAGGGTACTGCTCGATCCCGGGGATGTCGCGCTGATGGAACTGCCGTCGTACACGGGCGCCATCACGGCCTTCCGCAATGTGGGAGCTTCGCTCGTCGGTGTCTCGCAGGACGACGACGGGCTCAATCTGGATCATCTGGACCGGACCCACGCTGACCTGGTCTCGGCGGGTCGTCGCGTGAAGCTGCTGTACCTCGTGCCGAACTTCCAGAATCCGACGGGCCTGCTGCTCGGCCTGCCGAAGCGGGCGCGTCTGGTCGAGTGGGCGGAACGCCGCAACGTCCTGATCGTGGAGGACGATCCCTACCGCGATCTCTACTTCGGGGACGCCTCAACCGCCGAATTGATCCGACCGCTGGCGGCCCACGACGAGGCCGGACGCGTGGTGTACCTCAGCAGCTTCTCCAAGACCCTCGCGCCCGGTTTTCGCGTGGGCTGGCTCCACGCGCCGCCCGCGCTGGCCGCGAAGATCGAGTGCGCGAAGCAGGCCGGAGACCTGTGCACGAGCGCGCTGGATCAGCGCATCGTTTGTGAGGCCTGGAGGCGCGGTCTCATCGACGAGCGCCTCCCAGCGCTGCGCGCGCACTACCAGCAGAAGTGCGACACCATGACCGCGGCGATCGTCCGGCACATGCCAGGCCGGATCCGCTGGATCGCGCCGCGCGGCGGCTTCTTCCTCTGGGCGGCGCTCGTGGGCGGGCTCAGCGGGCAGGACGTCATGCCGCTGGCGCAGGAGCGCGGCGTGATCTTCGTCAATGGCAGCGCGTTCTTCGTCGATGGGTCCGGGGCCGAGTTCATGCGGCTGTCGTATTCGGCGCCATCGCCCGCGCGGATCGACGAAGGCATCGCTCGGCTCAGCGCCGCCGTTTCGGCGGCGATGGACGCGCGATCGCACCCCGCCACTCGGTGAGATCAGCGCGCGGGTCGCCACGCGATGAGCGTGGTGGTGTCGTTGCCCGCCGTCGCGATCGCGTACAGGCTGCCGCCCTCTGACGCACTCGCGCCCATGCGTCGAGGTGCCGGCTTCGGCTCTTGGGGGGGCGCCGCCTTCCCGGTTGCGGCGGAGACCTGTGCGAGCTGGCCACTTGCAAGCGGGACGACCACCTCGTCGCCAAGCACGACGGGACCCGTCAGGGCCCGGGAACCGAGCGGCGCGGTCCAGACGCGCGCACCGTTGTCCCGACCGAACGCCTGGAGCGTGTTGTCCAGGAGCGCGTAGAAGACCCGGCGGCCGCTCGTGGCCGGGGGACCGACGGCCGGGATGGCTCGATCGCGGTAGCGCCACACCTTCTTCAACCCGGCGGGCGTCACTCTGTACGCGTAGAATTCGCCGCCCGCGGTCGGCACGAACAGCCGGTCCTCAGCGACGGCGAGTGCCGTGGGCGCCTCGTCCAGTCGGGCGGTCCAGCGGGTCGCGCCGGTGGCGGGATCCATCGCCAGGATCGCCGGCTGCTCCAGGCCGGCCATGAGGACCTTGCCGCCGCTGACGATAGGCGTGACAAGAGGAGAAGGCAGCGTGCGATGCCACGCCGCTGTGCCGTCGGCGCGCCACGCGTGGATCTCAGGACCGCGCACGACGTGCACCAGCGCGTCGGTGGCCGCAAGGCCCAGCGAACTCAGGGGTTCCGCGGCATCGAGCGGAACCCGCCACGCCTCGTGGCCCGTGGCCTGGTCGAGCGCCAGCAGGCTGCCGTCCACGACACACACGACGATCCGGCCAAGCGCGACCGGCGCACCGCTGGCCTTCGCCGGATGCTGCCACAAGGCGCGTCCGTCGTCCGGTGCGTGCGCCGACATCCCGGACAGCGAGCCGGCGACAACGATCGCGTGCCGGCCGGCGGCGATGAAGAGCCGGCCGTCGAGCGGGACGTCCGTCTGCCAGGCGACGGCCATCGACGGTGTTTGAGGCGGTGCCTGGGCCGCGAGGGGCGCCAGGCACGCCACGACCGCGAGCGTGCCGACGATCAATGCGTTCGCGGTGGTCATCGCCACGCTTATAATAGCGACTCGACTTCCGATTCGATTATCCGTGACACATCAAACAATCATCGTCATCGATTTCGGCTCCCAGTACACCCAGCTGATCGCGAGACGTCTCCGTGAACTCGCGGTCTACTCGGAGATCCTCCCGCCCACGGCGACGGCCGCGGCCATCGCGTCGCGAAAGCCCGTCGGCATCATTCTCTCGGGAGGGCCGAGCAGTGTTTCCGACCAGGGGGCGCCGACGATCGACCCGCAGATCCTGAGGCTGGGCACGCCGACGCTCGCCATCTGCTACGGCATGCAGCTCATGACGTCGATGCTGGGTGGGGCCGTCGAACCTGCCCGGAGCCGCGAGTACGGCCACGCCGTGGTGAATCTGTCGGACCGCGGCCGGCTCTTCGAGGGCCTGCCCGCGACGGTGAAGGCGTGGGCGAGTCACGGCGACTTCGTGGCGAGCGCCCCGCCGGGTTTTGAGGTCGTCGCCACCTCCGCGAACGCACCCGTCTCGGCGATTCAGGCCACCGATCGCGGGCTGTTCGGGTTGCTGTTCCATCCCGAGGTCGTGCACACGGAGCGGGGCGAGCTCATCCTCCGCAATTTTGCGTTCGGCGTGTGCGGCTGCCGCGGCGACTGGACGATGGCGTCGTTCGTGGATGAGAGCGTCGAGCGCATCCGCGCGCAGGTGGGCGATCGGGGCCGCGTGGTGTGCGGGCTGTCGGGCGGCGTGGACTCGACCGTCGCCGCGATGCTGATTCATCGCGCGATTGGAGATCGACTGACCTGCATCTTCGTGGACAACGGGCTGCTTCGGCAGGACGAGGCCACGCAGGTGCGGACGCGCTTCGAACGGCTGAAGCTGCCGCTCGATTTCGTGGACGCGACGGACATCTTTCTCGACCAGCTGGCCGGCGTCACCGACCCCGAGCGCAAACGCAAGATCATCGGCGGAGCCTTCATCGACGTGTTCGAGAAGCGGGCCAGCGAACTGGGCGGATTCGACTTCCTGGCGCAGGGCACGCTCTATCCGGACGTCATCGAGAGCGTGAGCGTTGTCGGCCCCTCGGCGGCGATCAAGAGCCACCACAACGTCGGCGGGCTGTCCGAACGGATG
>CAZJTG010000094.1:5701-13004 GCA_964548865.1 uncultured Solibacteraceae bacterium | reverse complement strand
CCGCGCGGCCCGTGTTGTCGGGCCGTCCGGTGACCGGACGCGAATCGTTGTAGCGCCAGACGAAGGCCTGAAGTTCGGTCCGGCGGAGGGGCCGGCCGGGCGCGAGATTCAGCGCGCCGCCGTAGATCTGGACGTCGGTGAGGGTCGTGCCCGCCTGCCGGGCAAAGCCGCCTTGCGTCGGCATGGCGGCCATGCCGGTGGCGCGCGCACCCCGGCGCGACCACTCGAGTCGCAGTCCGTCAAGGGACCGCTGGTAGATCGACCACTCGAACTCCCCGACAAGGCGCGCGTCGAGTCGCTGCCGCTTGACGGCCTCAATCGTCGCGTCACCGCTCGCGGCTTCGGCGCCGGACGCGTACGCCTGGCGGCCCAGTTGAACATCCAGACCAGGCAGGAGTCGCTTGACGCGGACGCTCGCGTACTTGAGGAAGAGCTTCTGAGGCGTCCGGTCCTGGCCACTCTGGACGAAGTACAGCGGACCGGTGCCGAGTGCTCCCGGGCCCACCGAACCAGCCGGCAGCTTCGCCAGGCCCACCCAGCTGGCGGCGACCGTGGCATCGACACGGCCCGACGTGAGACGCGCCTGCAGCAGGAGACGATTGCCGAAGAACCCGTAGTCCGGCTCTCCGCCGCCCGGCTTCGGATCGAAGAAGCGCCACGATTCGAAACGCAACGTATCGCGCAGCGAGAACGTCAGGCTGGTCTGCTGCGGCGCAGCCGGCGCCGCGGACGGCTTGGGTGGCGGAGGAGGCGCCTGCTCGGCCAGCGCGGCGGCCGGCCACGCGGAAACCACAACGAAGGTAAGAGCGATCGCGTCGGTGGAACGTCGGGAGAAACACGTCATCGGTCGCAGTCTGCCAAACTCGCCTGCCTGCGGAATGACGTCCGTCATGGCGCCAGACCTCGCGCGGCGTCCTCTGCCGGCGGCCCTTATCTGACGCTGAAGAAGATCACGTTCGGCGCGTCGCTCCGCGCGGTCGCGATGTCCGGATAGCCGTCCCCGTTGAGGTCGCCGAGCGCGAGGCCGTAGACCGCGCCGCGGCCGTCGCCGAAACGCACGCTGGTGAACCGCCGGCCGTCTCCGCCGTTGAACCAGACCGTGCCGGGAGCGCCGGCGTGCCCGACGGCGATGTCGGCGTGCCCGTCCCGGTTCATGTCGGCGATGGCGATGGCCCCGGCCGCGAGCGACGGATCGCCCAGCGCGACGCCGGCGGCGAGCGCGCCCCGGCCGTCGTTGAGATACACGCGCGTGCCCGTGCGTTCGTCGCCGACCACCAGGTCGAGCCAGCCGTCGCCGTCGAGATCGGCGGCGGCGGCCGCGCGCGCGCGCGTCGCCGCGGGACCGAAGGGAGCCGACTTCGAAAACCCGGCCTTGCCGTCGTTGAGGAAGATCCGGCTCTGGCCGCCGTCGCGGTGCGGCACCGCCAGGTCGATGGCGCCGTCCTTGTTGAAGTCGCCCGGCACGATGCTCGTGGCCGATTCCGAAGGAATGACGAGGCACGGTGTCGCGTCGAAGCGTCCGCGGCCATCGTTCAGGCACACATTGCTCGCTCCGCCGCGGTTCGCGGCAATGATGTCAGGCCGGCCGTCGCCGTTGAGATCCGCGACGGCGGCATTACGCGTGTTCCACTCCCGCGCGCCCCACGTGCCCGCGCTCAGAAAACGGCCCTTGCCGTCGTTCAGGTACACGAGCTTGTTGTCCGGCTTGTCGTTGCTCAGCACCAGGTCGAGCGTGCCGTTCCCGTCCACGTCGGCCAGGACGGCCGAATAACTGCGATCGGCGACGGGCGCAAGATCGCTCGCGACGAACGTGCCGGAACCGTTGTTGAGCAGGACCCGATCGATGAGCGGCCAGTGACGCCCCTTGGCGAGGACGAGATCGAGATCGCCGTCGCCGTCGAGATCGCCCATGCTGACGTTGGCCGAGGCCTCGGACGTCTCCTCGAGATTCACCGCGCGTGGAAAATGTCGGGATTCGCCAGGTTCGACCCGGCCGCCGAGCGCGAACACCGCCTGCTTCGTGCGCACGTACAGCGTGTCGGTGGCCAGGGCCGGCGTGGCCAGGATGGTGTCGTTCATCGCATTCGTGGCCAGGATTTCGAAGTCGCGGCCGGCCCGAATCGTGTAGACATCGCCCTCTTCGCTGGCAATGTAGAGGCGGCCGTCGGCGGCAATCGGGGACGCCGAGTAGCCGCCCGCTGCGATGCGCTGCTGGTAGATCTGCTGGCCCGTGCGAGGTTCGAATGCGGTCAGCACGCCGCGCGTCGACAGCACGTACAGGATGCCCCGGTACAGCAGGGGCGTCGCCATGTATGGGCCATCGCGCAGATTGCTCCACGCGATCGCCTCGCTCCGGGTGGCGCCGTCCTTGAGCGTCAGGTCGCCGCGAGATCCGGGTACCACGGCGTAGATCGGCTTGATGGGGTTGTATCCGTTGGTAACGAAGATCAGGCCCTCGCCGGCAATGGGCGTGGGCGTGGTGTTCGTCGTGCTGGGGCCCAGGCGCCACAGTTCCTTCCCCGTCGCCGGGTCGTACCCCTGAATGAATGGCGCCGCGTTGACGACGAGTTCCGCGCGATCGCCGCTCGGGACGATCGCCGGCGTGGACCACGACGGGTTCGCGTCCCGCGCCGTGCGCCAGACTTCGCGCCCGGTGGCGACGTCGAGCGCGCTCATGTAGCCGCCCTCAAGCGAGTCGCACAGCACAATCACCATGCCGCGATGGAGTACCGGCGAACTGGCCGTGCCCCACGTGTATTCGGGGTTGTTGTGCTTGCCGGCATGAATGACGCCGAGCGCCTTCTTCCAGACGAGATTGCCCTTGAGGTCGTAGCAGTAGACGCCCTCGGATCCGAACATCACGACGACGTAGCGCCCGTCGGTCACCGGAGTCGCGGACGCATAACTGTTGTGAGGGTGTCGGGGAATCGTCGGGGCGCCTTCGTGCGCCAGCCGATCCCACGCCACGCGGCCGGTCCGCCGATCGAGGGCGTAGACACGCCACTGGTGCGTGGCCCGGTCGGTCCGGAAATCCTGTTCGCCCTTGAGCACGGGCTCGAACACGGAATTCGGGTCGCTGCTGATGGCGGAGGTGACGAAGAGCAGGTCGCCCCAGATCACCGGACTCGAGTGTCCGAGGCCGGGCACCGGCGATTTCCACACGACCCCCCGGCCGGTCCCGAGGTCCCAGCTCACCGGCGGACGCTGATCGTCGGCGACACCCAGGCCCTGGGGGCCGCGAAACTGCGGCCACTGCTGCGCGGACACGACGGCGCTCGCCGAGAGGACGCACGCCACCCGGGCGACGACGCGCCAGTTTCGGTTCCGTCCGGTCTTCACGTTTCCTCCAGTGCGGGCGGCCGCGCCGCTCGGTGCCCGCTCAGCGATGGGACAGCACTCGGCCCGGTCGAGTGCCGCCAGCCGCCGTGCCATTCCACACGAGTGCGCCGTTGACCCAGACGCTCACGATGCCCGTGGAGAGCGCGCGCGGATCCTCGAACGTCGATCGGTCCGCGATCGCTGCCGGATCGAACAGTACGAGGTCGGCCTTCATGCCCTCGCGGATCGCGCCGCGATCTTTCAGGCTCAGCCGCGCGGCCGGCATCGACGTCATCTTCCTGATGGCTGCCGGAAGCGTGAGCCATCGCTGGTCGCGCACGAAGCGCCCCAGGACGCGCGGGAAGGTCCCGGCGCCGCGCGGATGGTTGTTGGCGATCCCGCCGTCACTGGCCACCATGGTCCAGGGCTGCTCGTAGAACATCCGGAGATCGGCCTCGATCATGGTATGGCCGATCATGCCCGCGTTCTCGTCCTTCACGATGCGAATGTAGGCCTGCACTTCGGAGATCCCCTCGGCCCGGGCGATCTCGTCCAGCCGCCGTCCCACGTACTGCGGGAACGTCGGGAGCCGGGTGATCTGGACGTTCCTTCCGCCACCGATATCGTCGAGCCCCTTCTTGACGCTGGCCGGGTCGTCGTAGCGCTTGTTCGGCACGAGCACCCGTGGCGTGGACTGCCACGCCAAATAAGGATAGGCGTCGGCGGTCACGTCCAGACCGCGCCGCCGCGCGGCGTCGATGAGCGCGACGGCGTCCCTGGCCTTGCCCCAGACGCCGACGGTGCCGAGCTTGATGTGCGTAATCTGCACCGGGAGCCTGGCCTCCTCGCCGATGGCGATGGCTTCCCTGATCGCGTCCATGGACAGATCGGCCTCGTCGCGGATGTGGGAAATGTAGAACCCGCCATGCCGGGCGGCCGCACGCGCCATAGCCACGAGCTCCGGGACGTCGGAGTAGCTGCCGACCTCGTACTCGAGGCCCGATGACAGCCCGAACGCGCCCTCGGTCATCGCCTGTTCGACGAGCGTCGCCATGCGAGCGACTTCGTCGGGTCTCGCCCGCCGTTTGTAGTCCTCGCCCATGACCAGGCGGCGGATCGTCGCGTGACCGGCGAGGACCGCGACGTTGACGGCGGGCGGAGTCGCGGCAAGCCGCTCCAGGTACGCGGCGACGGGCCAGGGCGAGCTTCCGTCCTGGCCGACCGCGAGGGTGGTGATGCCCTGCGACACCTGCGAGACCGCCTCCGGTTCTTTGAGCAGTCCCTCGGTCGAGTGGTTGTGCGCGTCAACGAAGCCCGGCGCCAGCACGAGTCCCGCGCCGTTGATGACGGCATCGCCGGGGCGGGGCGTCACGGCGCCGACCTGGGCGATTGTGTCGCCGACCACGCGTACATCGACCCTGCTGAGCGGCCCGCCGGTCCCATCGGCCACCTGGGCGCCGGCAATCACGAACGGGCGAGGAGGCTGACCTGCGGGATATGCGGACCCGGCGACCGTGGCAAGCAGGGCGGCCGCAACGCCGGCAAGGACGCGGATCATGGCGCCCGAAGTATAGCGGCGCGTCTGGCGCAGGCGAGGGGACCCGAATTTCCATTGACTCCTGCGGGAATACGCGCTTGAATGCGCCAACATCAGGGGTTTACCTGGCAGTTCAAGGCGGATCTTGAGGAGGATGGCCATGAAGATGCTCGTGCAAGTCCGGTCGGCGGCGGCGCTATGCGCGTTGCTGTTGACAGCGGTGGTGGCGACACCACTTCCAGCGTTCGCCCAGGCCGGCACTGCGGCTCTCGGCGGCCGCATTACCGACCCACAGGGTCTGCCGCTACCCGGCGTCACCCTGACACTCACCAACCCAGGCACCAAGGAATCGCGAACAGTCGTCACCAACGAGACCGGCCGGTACCGGTTCGTGGCGGTCTCGCCCGGCCAGTACGACCTCGTGATTACGATTAGCGGATTCAAATCGGTCACGGTGCAGGCCCTGGCCCTCCGCGTGGACTCCGAGGCCAGGCAGGATGCCCAGCTTGAAGTCGGCGGCGTGACCGAGAAGGTCACGGTCGTGTCCGAGAACCGCCTCATCAACATGTCGAACGCCACGGTCGGCAACCAGCTCACGGCGCTGCAGATCCAGAGGCTCCCAGTCGAGGCCCTGAGCATCGTCGGCCTGCTCAGTCTGCAGCCCGGCGTCGTGTTCATTCCGACGACCAACGCGAATACGACCGACCCGCGCTACGGCGCGGTGGCCGGCGCCCGCGCCGACCAGCAGAGCGTGACGCTCGACGGCATCGACGTGAACGACCCTCAGCTTCAGGCGGCGTTCACGTCGGCAGTCCGCGTGACGCAGGCAGCGCTCCAGGAATTCCGCGTGAGCACCACCAACTACGGCGCCGACCAGGGCCGGTCGAGCGGCGCCCAGGTCTCGATGGTCACCCGCAGCGGCACGAACAAGCTCGACGGATCGGCCTACTGGTTCCTCCGGCGGACCGCGACCTCGTCGAATGAGTATTTCCTGGATCTCACACAAAGAGCGGCGGGACAGCCCAGTGTGGCGCCGCTGCTCGACAAGGACATCTTCGGCGGGTCCGTCGGCGGTCCAATCCGCCGCGACAGAATGTTCTTTTTCGCCAACTACGAGACGCTGTCGGAGAAGAGCGAATCCCCCGTCGTGCGCGCGGTGCCGTCCAGCTCGTTCCGTGACGGCGTCCTCAAGTATCGCTGCGCGGTCGCCGCGGCGTGCCCCGGCGGCACGGTGAGCGGACTGACCGGTTCCCACACGGTGCCGGCCGGCTGGTACGGCCTCACGCCCGCGGAACTGCGAGCGATCGACCCCCTTGGCATCGGACCCAGCCTGGCCGCGTCGAACTACTTCAAGACGTACCCGCTGCCGAACGAGCCCGGGCTCGACGGACAGAACATCATGGATTACCGCTTCGCCGCGCCGATCCAGAACGACTTCAAGACGTTCATCACGCGCGTCGACTTCAAACCCGAGTCCAGCCAGACGCTGTTTGGCCGGGTCAACGTCCAGGACGACGTGATCAACGGGGCGCCGCAGTTTCCAGGCCAGACGTCCGCCAGCCAGACGGTGTTCGACAATTTCGGCACCGCCATGGGCTGGGACAAAGTGATCAGCCGGCGTCTGGTGAACAGCCTGAGGTACGGCTACACGCGCATCGACACCGGCAGTATCGGCAAGGTGAAGAGCAACTTCGTGAATTTCAGGTTCATCTCGCCGTTCGAGCCGCAGACGTTCACGTCGACGCGCGAGACGCCCACGCACAACATCGTCAACGACGTGTCGTGGCTGAGGGGCAACCACACCTGGAAGTTCGGCGCGAACATCCGGTTCACGCGTATTCCCCAGCAGCGCGACTCGGGATCGTGGCTGAGGGCCACGGTGAATCCGTCAGGGATCGCGGGCATCGGCCGCACGTTCATGCCCGGCCGGCTGAGCTGCACGACGCCCGGGTGTTCCGCGGTGCCGGCCGTCGCCTCGAACTTTGCGGCGGGCTATGCCGACACGTGGCTCAACATCCTCGGGGTGCTGTCGCAGGCAAACCTGCGCGCCAACTACGACCGGAACGGCGTGCCCTCGGCCGTCGGCGTGCCCGTGACGCGCACGTACGCGTCCGACGAATACGAACTCTACTTCCAGGACACCTGGCAGGTCTCCAGGACGCTGACCGTGACCGGCGGACTCCGCTACGGAGTCTATTCGCCGCCCTACGAAGTGAACGGCCTGCAGGTGGCGCCCACCATCAGCATGGGCGAATGGTTCGAGCAGCGCCGGCAGTTCGGCCTGGACGGCATTCCGTCGAACCGCGGTCCGATCATCACGTTCGACCTCGCCGGTCCGAAGAACAACAAGCGGGGGTTCTACGACTGGGACAAGAACAACCTGGCGCCCAGAATCGCCATGGCGTGGACACCCAGAGCCAACTCCGGTTTCATGGGCTGGCTGACCGG
>CAZJTG010000094.1:4733-5691 GCA_964548865.1 uncultured Solibacteraceae bacterium | reverse complement strand
GTGGTGACAAGGCCGTCATCCGCGGCGGCTACTCGAAAGTCTTCGACCGCATCGGCCAGGGACTCGCGCTCAACTTCGACTCCGGCTTCTCCTACGGCATGTCCACATCGGTGAGCAGCCCCTTCGGCGCGCCGTACGAGACGAATCCGGGGGCGCGATTCGTCAACCTCACGACCATGCCGCCGACGATGCCCGTGGCGCCTCCGGGCGGATTCCCGCAGACGCCGCCGATCCGGGCCGGCATCATCACGTCGAGCATCGACGACACCATCGTGACGCCCTCGGCGCACATGCTGAACGTGATGTTCGGCCGGGAACTCGCCGGTAACTACAGCATGGAAGTGGGATACATCGGGCGCTTCGGCCGCGATCTGCTCACGCGACGCGACCTGGCGATGCCGCTCAACCTGCGCGACCTCGCGTCGGGCAAGGACTACTTCACGGCCGCGCAGGAAGTGATCCTGGCGACGCAGAACGCCGGCATCTCACCGAACGCCGGCGCGTCGGCCTACGCCGTGCTCGCGGCCAACCCGTACTGGGAGAACATGTTCCCGGCCGCGGCCTTCGGCGGGCTCACGGCGACCCAGCAGATCGCGCGCTCGTTCAACCTGAACGCGCCCGACTACATCACGTCGCTGTGGGAAATGGACCAGTTCTGCTTCCCGGCGTGCAGCAAGTTCGGGCCGTTCGCGTACTTCGCCGAGCAGTACGATTCGCTGGCGGCGGTCAGCTCCATCGGGCGTTCCAACTACAACTCGATGCAGGTGACGCTGCGCCGCGGCTACAAGGACGGCTACCAGTTCGACCTCAACTACACGCTGTCCGAGTCCAAGGACCTCGGCTCGAACGTCGAGCGCGGCAGTGCCTTCGGCAACTTCGGCGCCGGCGGCTACTCCGGGTTCCTCATCAACTCCTGGAACCCGGAACTGAACTGGGGCTACTCGGACTTCGACGTCCG
>CAZJTG010000094.1:0-4723 GCA_964548865.1 uncultured Solibacteraceae bacterium | reverse complement strand
CAAGAACCGGTTCGTGCTGAATCACACCGTCGACCTGCCCTTCGGGCGCGGCCGCCGGTTCGGCGGGTCCTCGGGCGCGTTCATGAACCAGCTGATCGGTGACTGGTCGTTCTCGGGATTGACCCGCTGGTCGAGCGGCTTCCCGTTCAGCGTCCAGAACTGCCGCTCCTGCTGGCCGACCAACTGGAACCTCCAGGGGAACGCCACCCTGAAGGACCCGAACGTGCGTCCGGCGACCGGACTCACGGAGAAGGCCGTGGACGGGCGTCCGAGCCCGTTCAAGGACCCGGTTGCCGCGCTGGCGGCGTTCCGCTTCTCACTGCCGGGCGAGACCGGCGATCGGAACATCTTCCGCGGAGACGGCTACGCGACACTCGACCTCAGCCTGAGCAAGTCGTGGGCGCTCGGGTTTTCGGGCAGCCGCCTGCGGTTCCGTTGGGACATCTTCAACGTGACCAACAAGCCGAGCTTCGACGTGGCCTCGCTGACCATGCTGCCGGATCGGTCCGGGTTCGGCCGGTACGACAGCACGCTCGCCACGTGCGACGCGCGCGCGGGACGATGCATGCAGTTCGGATTCAAGTTCGAGTTCTAAACGACGCGCGTCGGGCCCCGGCCGTGCTGGCCGGGGCCCGGCGTGACTGCTACCGCACGATCGAAAACACCCGCTCGACCGCGCCCACCGTCACGTCGGCATCCTTGATTTCAGCCCGCATCACATAGCGCCCTGCCGGCACGTCCCCGACAGCGAGTACGGCCGTCGCCACGCCCACGCGCGGGCTCAGCGTCGAAATGGCGGCGGGCATCGTCACGATCGCCGGCCCGCCGGCCATCGGCCGCAGCGACAGAATCACGTCGGCCGCGGCGAGAGACCGGCCGGCCGCGGGATAGAGCTCGATGTATGCGAGCACGCGCCGGTCGCTCGTGGCATCGAGAATCGGATCGAGCGGCGGAACCGCGCTGCCGGCCGCAGCCGCCGGGACGCGCGACACCATCAACTCGCTCGCGGGTAACGCGGTCTTCGCAAGACCGGCCAGTACGGCACGCGGCAGGCTGCCCGCGCGGCCGAACCGGTCGATCGCCGCCACCTTGAGCGTGTACACCCCGGGATCGACGGTTGCCGTAGCCAGGAATCGACCGACAGTCTGCACGGCCTGGCTCGCCGCGATGACGCCGCGGCCATCGATGAGCACGTACGCGAAGAGCACGTCGTCTGTCTCGGTCTCCGCGCCGATCTCCACCCTCACCTTGCCGGATGCGGGGTCGTAGTACGAGTACGTGCTGGCGCGCAACGGCAGTTCGGTCGCGACCTTGCCGGACTTGAGCAGTTCCAGAATGCGCTTCTCCGTCAACGCGCGCTGGGAGGTGGCGGGCGGAAGACGGAAAGCTTCTCGCGCGCGGAGCGTCGACCCACCGCGCGTGAGCGACAGGTTGATCTTGTGCGTACGGCCGTCACGATCGGCGGGCTCGGGTTCGAACGCGACGAGGTAGTAGCCCGACAATTCCCTGGAGATCCGTTCGAACGGCCCCGAATCGCCGCCGACGAGCGGGAACAGCGCGCCGCGGGCGGCGCCGGCCAGCCGCGCAAGACCGTCAGCGCGCAGGCGGATGTCCTCCGTCATGGTCGGCGAGATGCGATCGCTCGTCGCGTCGGCAAGCGGCGCGTCGAGCTGCAGGACGTAGATGGTGACGCGCGCCTCCTGCGCGGCGGCGCCGAGCGCGGTGAGATCGATCTGGTTCGGTTCGGCGATGAGCCCCTCGGACAAGAGCACGAGCACCTTCGGCTCGTCGATCGTCTTCAGGCGCGCGATCATGTCCTGGAGCTCGCTGAGCGAAATGCTGGCGCGCGTCCGCACCTGCTGCGCGAACACGCGCGCCTCCTGTTCCAGCTGCGTCGGGCACGGATCGCGAAGGCCCTCCGATTCCGCCACGCGCGCCAGATCGTTGATCTTGCCGAGCGACTGGCCGCATTCCCGTTTCACCGCCTGATCGAGCCGCACCTTGCCGCCGTCGGCGATCGCCAGCGCCTCGGCCAGGCCGACGTTGAATGTCAGCGGGGCGAGGGTCATGTCACTCTCGCCGGACAATTGCTCGAGCTGCCTGCGCGCACGGGCGCGGTCCGTGCTGAACGACAGGTCTCCGGCGTAGTTGACCGACGCCACCGCTACGCGATCGGACGCCGGCAGCGCGTCCAGGAATTCACCCGCGGCGCGGACGGCCGCGCGACCCTCCAGCCGGCGGATGTTGGCCTGGTCCACGGCGACCATGACCAGTCGCCCGTCGTTCAGGAATTCGTTCGTGCTGGCGTCTGTCTGGCCGGTCGGCGCCGCAGCGGCCGGCCGCCGCGGCCCCCCGAGACTGACGAATTGCACCGAGGCGATGCGGCGTGGGGCGCCGTCCACCTCGAGCCGGAAGTCGGCGGGGCCGAGGCCGGGCACCGGCGAGCCCTGGCGATCGACGACCGTGGCGTCGATGGTGACGACGTCAACGGCCGATCGGAAGACCGGACGCTGCTGGGCGACCGCGGCGACGCCGCCTGCGAGGGCGAACGCGGCGAACACAGCCACCTGAGTTTCTGTGCGCATGATGGCTCCTCATTTTCTGTGGGATCACTTTCGCGGCACGAGCGACGGCCAGTTCAGCACGACGCCAACCGACAGGTTCTTCTCGTCGCCGACGGTGTCAAGAAACAGGAACTTCGTGCCGCTCGGGTGCGGCGCATACTGTTCGACGTTGGCACTGACGCCGGCGATCTTCGGACGGACAAGTTCCACCGGCGCCGACGTCGTGAACTTCCCTCCCCCGGTCGACACCTTCACCACAACGAGCGCGGCCTCGGGCGTGAGGTAATAGAGCTCGCTGCCATCGCCCTTCCACGTCGGCTGGCTGCCGCCCGACCGCGTCACCGGAATCCGCTCGCCCGTCGCGGGAAACGGCACCACGTAAACCTCGTGCCGGCCGGATTCGTTTGAGTTGTACGCCACCCACTTCCCGTCCGGCGACATCTGCGCCTGGTCGATGATGCCAGTGAGCGCTCGAGCCACGACGACCGGCTCGCCCTTCGGCTTGCCGGAGGGATCCAGTTCCATGGCTTCCAGAACGGGCACGCTGGCGTCGTGGAACAGCACCCACTTGCCGTTGCTCGTCCAGTCGTCGGCGGAGAACATGCGTCCGGTGTACTTCCAGACAGGCTCCGGCGTGCCCGCCGACAATCCCACGCGAAACGGCCCGCGCGCGGTGTCCCGCGACGATCCAAACAACACGGTCGTCCCATCGGGCGACCAGCGCGGATCGACGTCCAGCATCTGCCCCACCGTGATCCGCGACGTCGTGCCGGTCTCACTGTCCATCTGCCAGAGGTTGCCGCCCACCGCGTTTGATCCCGCTCTCATCGCGGTGACGAGCCGCCGGCCATCGCGAGAAAGGTTGAATGTCGTGTACTGACCGGGGTCACCGAGGGCGGCGCCAAGACGGCCGTCGCGGCCGTACCAGCGGAACTGCTGCCGACGGTTAGAGCGCTCGGCAAACGCCAGCACACCCGCGCCCGACGCACTCTCGCGACGCGTCTGGACGGCGGCGCTCTCCAACTCCGGGACGAGCAGCGCCGGTTCGCCGACGAACGCCAGCGGCTCATACGTGATCCCCTGGGCATACAGCGCATCCGCGCGACGGTAAATCACGCGATCGTCTCCCGCCCAGACGATGCGCGTATCGGCAACTTCGAGCGTCGTCCGTCGATCCGAATCGATCGATGCCAGGACGATAGCCGATGTGGCGCCGGAGTTTCGCAAAGAGAGATACAGGAATCGGCGGCCGTCCGGCAGGAAGACCGGATGAAGTTGTGCCGCTTCGTTCGCCGCAGTGTCGAGCGCGCCCATTGGCGCGAGCGTCCCACCCCGATCGGACACGCGGTGGAGGGGTTGCAGGAGCGACGCGACGAGGATGGTCCCGTCGCCTCCCCATGCCGGGATTCCAACAGACGCGGACAGCGGTGCGATCTGGCGCACCGCCGAGGTGGCCAGATCGAACCGCTTCAGCCCGCCGCCTCCGATGAACCCTATCGACTGGCTGTCGGGCGACCAGAAGGGCGTAAAGGCGCCCTCGGTGCCAGGGAGCGGCACGACCTCGAAAGAGTCGAGGCGCCGCAGTCTCAATCGGTTGTCCCTCGACGGCGTCGCCTGGATCACGATCGAACGGCCGTCCGGTGAGACAACCGGAACCACACTCAAGGCCGTCTCTGACCCCTCGAGCATCTGGCTGAACCGCGAGACCGATGGTGGCGCCGGCTCGGCGGGCCAGCGCGAAATCGTGACGCCCGCGACGACGACGCCGACCGCGGCCAGCGCCCATGCGGCGATCTCGCGCGTGCCCGTTCGCGACCGCGGCCGTTCGGTCGGCCCGGACTGCGCGGGCATGACGGTCGTTGCCGCCGATCCCGACAACGCCTCGAGCGCGAACGCCACGTCGCGCGCAGACTGGAACCGCTCCGCGGGATTCTTCTCGAGACAGTGACGGACGATGCGATCGAGGGCGGGAGGAAGGTCGGCGCGCACGGACGCCAGCTCCGCCGGATCCTCCTTGAGGATCGCCGTCATCGTGTCGGCCGGCGTCTCGCGCAGAAACGCCTTCGCACCCGTGAGCATTTCGTAGAGGACGCAGCCAAAAGCGAAGAGATCCGCGCGGCCGTCCACGGCCTTGCCGCGCACCTGCTCCGGCGCCATGT
>CAZJTG010000093.1:2628-13048 GCA_964548865.1 uncultured Solibacteraceae bacterium | reverse complement strand
GAGATCGTCAGACACCGGCGGGCCCGCTCCTCCAACACACACGGAGACCACTAAGTCGATCCCCGAGATCACAGAGTCGGATTTGAAAAGCCACGGGCCTATCCGGGAGAAGTGTCTCCGTGCTCTCCGGGCCTGCTTAGTGATCTCCGTGTGTGTTTGAGGCGGCTGCTAGCTCTCGGCTCGCGGCGCGACGCACTTCTCCACCCACGCCAGATAGTCCTCGCTGCCGCCGGCGATGGGCAGCACGATGAATTCCGGCACGTCGTACGGGTGGCGCGTCCTCAGCACCTCCAGCAGGGCGTCGGTGGCCGCGGCCGACGTCTTCATGACGAGCTGCTGCTCGCCGTCCACCTGCGGGACGCCGTCCCACGTGTAGACGGACGTCACGCCCGGCAGAATCGTGACGCAGGCGACGAGTCCGGCGGTGACGAGGTCCTGCGCAAGCGCCGCCGCATCGAAATCGGCCGGCACCGTGGTCAACGCGACGACCAGTTCGCTCATGGCGTGTATTTTCTCCTTGTACGGCCGATAAGGATCTGATACAACATGACAGCGATGCGCCCGGACCAGCCTCCCCCCGAGCAGGGATCTGCCGCGGATCGCCGTCCGCGCGTCCGGCGCCGGCTGCGCACGCCCGAGGAGGCGCGGATCTGGCGCCGGCGCGTCACGGCCACCGCGCTCTTCGCCTTTGCGTTCGTCATGATGGTCAACGCAATCGTCGGCGAGAACGGCTATCTTGCCACGCTCCAGGCCCGCAGCGAGCAGGCGCGCCTGGCCAATGCCGTCGCCCGCGTGCGCATCAAGAACCAGGCACTGAAGGACGACATCCAGCGCCTTCGCACCGACCCCGCCGCCATCGAAGAGGCCGCCCGCCGCGAACTCAATATGATCAGGAAGGGCGAGACGATGGTCATCGTCAAGGACAAGGCAGATACGAAGAAATAGTCCGGCGTCCGCTCCCCCTGCCTTCCTTGTCACACATCCTTCACAGCTCTGCAACAACACTCCGGGCGTCCGCGTCGTAACGTACCCGTGGTCATGAACGCCAGGTTGCACACGTCGTATGCCGTTGCGGCCTTCGTGGTCGTGCTTGCGGGAACGCTCCAGTTCTCGGGCGAAGCGGCAGAGCAGGCCCCACCGGCTGGATGCCGGGTCACCGGACGAATCACGAGCCTGGTGACCGCGCCGACCCCACTGTTTGGCGGCCGTGGACGCGGCGGGCCCCAACAGGCGACCACCCCCCCTGGAGCGGCCGGAGCACCGACAATTCCTGCCGCACCCGCACCCCCGACGACGATTGCGCTTCCCGTGTCCGGGGCGACTATCCTGGTGCATCAGGGCGCGCGGCTGGTCGTGGCAACGGCCGCCGACATGGACGGCCGCTTCAGCATCCTCTTTACTCCCGGGCAGACGTTCCGCGTGACAGCGGAGATGGCGGGCTTCGCGCGGATGGAACGGGACCTGACGCTGGCCGCACTTCCCTGCAACACCACGCTGGATTTCGCACTCGCGCTGTTGCCGCGCAGCCAGCCGGGCGCCGCCCCCGCAGGCCCGGCGGGACCCGTCACGTCAGGCCGATTCACACAGCTTGCCGTGAGCTCCGATCCGGCCGGCGCAGCAGCACTCGACGTGACGCCACCGGATCCGTCAGCCGAGTTGGCGAGACTGCTGCCGCCCGGTTTCACGCTTCAGGGCGCCAGCGCCGACGCCGTGTCGGTCACCGCCCGCGGCGATGCGATCAACGTCGACCGCGGCGTCCTGAACGATCGCATGTCAGCGATCGGCCGGGGCGACTTCGACCCCGCCACCGGACAGTTCGCCACAGGCTTCGCTCCGCTGACGCCGGAAGAGGGCTTCGGTCAGGGCGGCCGCGGCGGGCTGAACGGCGGCCAGGGCGGTCGAGGCGGCGGTGGCGGCCTCGCGCTCGGCGGCCGCGGCGGGCGCGGCCAGAGCCTCTTCCAGGGCTCTGCGAATTATTCGTTTGGCGGATCGGCGCTCGACGCGACCAGCTATCAGCCGCGCAACGGCGTCATCACGCCCGTCAGTTCCCAGCCGTACGCGCGGAACAACTACGGCGGCACGTTCGGCGGTCCGGTCATCATCCCCGGGCTGTACCAGAACACAAACCGGCGCACGAGCTTCCAGCTGAACTACTCCGGCAACCACTCGACGTCGTTACAGGACCAGTACACGACGGTGCCCACGCTCGCGATGCGGAACGGCGACTTTTCCGGCAGCCTCATCCAGCTCGTCAACCCAGCCACGGGTCAGCCGTTTGCCAATAATCAGATCCCGCTCGATCAGCGCTCGCCGGCAGCGATGGCGCTGCTGGGCTACATCCCCGAGCCGAACATCGCCGGCGCCACCACGCAGAATTTCCACACCGCGGCCACGGTGCTCTCGAAGTCGAATAGCGTCAGTGTGCGCATCAACCAGAACCTCACGCCGACGCTCCCGCAGCGCGGCGCCGGATCCGGCGGGCGTGGCGGCGGCGCGGCCGCGGGCGGCGGAGGACGCGGCGGGGCGCCCGGGGGCCAGGCTGGCCGCGGCCTGACGATCAACCTCAGCGCACAGGTGCAATTCCGCGGCAACCAATCCGAACAATTCAACGTCCTGCCGCAGCTTGGCGGCCGGACGAAGGGCACGAGCGTCACGGTGCCGATCAACCTGACCGTCGCAAAAGGCCGGACCAACAACACCTTTGCGGTCAACATCGCGCGCAACTCGAGCACGACCTCCAACGCCTTCTCGAACCTCGTCGATGTCGCCGGCCTCGCGGGGATTTCGTATCCCTCCGAGCCGGATCCCCTGAACTGGGGCATGCCGAATCTCACGTTCTCCAACTTCAGCGTCAGATCGAGCGCCGCGAACTCCCGCAGGGACTTGCGCACGAGCCTGACCTACACGCTGTCGCGGCCGATCCGCACGCACCAACTCCGGTTCGGCGCGGAGTTCCGACGCGACGCATCGTCGAGTCAGAGCAACGGCAACTCGCGGGGCACGTTCACGTTCACGGGCCTGTACACCGGTAACGGGGCGTTGATCTCGCGAAACACCGGCGCCGACTTCGCGGACTTTCTGCTCGGCCTGCCGCAGCAGGCCACGCTGCAGGTCGCCGGCACCACCGAACTGCGGCAGAAGGCGTTCGCCGTTTATCTGGAAGACAACTGGCAGCGCAGTAACCGGATGACCTTCAATCTCGGCGTTCGGTGGGAGGTCCCGTTCCCGTACGAGGAGGCCAGCGGACGGATGGCCAATCTCGACGTCGCGCCGGACTTCACGGCGGCGGCCGTCGTCACGCCAGGCGAGGTCGGCGCGGTCACGGGCATCGCGTTCCCCTCGACGATGGTGCGGACGGACTGGAACAACATCGGACCGCGCGTCGGCATGGCGTTCCGAATCGCGCAGGGCACCGTCCTCAACAGCAGCTACAGCATTACGTACAACACGACGTCGTACTCGTCGATCGCGCAGCGAATGGTCGCGCAGCCGCCCTTTTCGGACACGCTCACGAACACCGGTTCTCCGACCGACCCGCTGACGCTCGCGACCGGGCTGCTCGACGGCGGCAGCAACATTACGAACAACTTCGGCATCGATCCCCGATATGGCCTCGGCATGATTCAGACGTGGAACGCGACGGTGTCGCGATCGTTCTGGCGCATCTGGAACGTCACCGCGGGCTACACCGGCACCCGGGGCACGAATCTCGACCTGCTCCGGGCGCCGAACCGCAACGCGGACGGCACGCTCAGAATCGCGGGCGTCCAGCCGTTCACATGGGAGTCGTCCGGCGGGCGATCGCTGTTGTCGCTCGGCAGCTTCTCGGTGCAACGGGGTCTCGCGCGGGGGCTGCGATTCGGCGCGAGCTACACGCTGGCCAAGTCGATGGACAACGCCTCATCGCTCGGCGCCGGCGGAGCGGTCGTCGCGCAGAACGATCAGGACCTCGAAGCCGAATACGCCCTGTCGAACTTCGATCAGCGCCATCAGGTCAGCGCCAATGCCACGTGGGAGTTGCCCTTCGGCGTCGGCCGCAAGTGGCTGTCCGAAGGCGGATGGCTCGCGGCGATCGTCGGTGAGTGGTCGGCCACGATGAACTTCGCGGCAGAGACCGGATCGCCGTTCACGCCGCGCGTGGTCGGGGCGACGACCAGCGTCGCGAACGGCACGAGCGGATCGCTCAGAGCGGACTACCTGGGCGTGCCCATCGGACTGGACGAGGAGACGCTGCTCCGGTTCTTCAATACGGACGCGTTTGCCGCACCGGCGATCGGCGCGTTCGGCACGTCGGCCCGCAACGTCATCATCGGGCCCGGCGGGTACGTCTTCAACGCGCAGTTCTCACGCGACATGCGAATCGGCGGCAACCGCAGCATCGGTCTCTCGATCAACGCGAACAACCTGTTCAATACAACGCGATGGTCGGCCATCGACGCCAACGTCAACTCGAATACGTTCGGACAGGTGACGCGATTCTCGCCGATGCGGACGGTCAGCGTGGCCGCCAGGATCAGGTTCTGACATGCACACGAGACTTCTCGCCGGTGTGTTCGCCTTCGCCCTCGCGGCGCCGGCGCTCGTCGTCGGCCAGCAGGCCCCGACGTTCCGCAGCAGCGTCAACCTCATCCTCGTGGATGTGACCGTGCGCGACGGCAAAGGGCAGCCGGTCAAGGACCTCAAGGCCACCGATTTCGAGATCCTCGAGAACGGCAAGCTTCAGGCGATCGTCACCTTTGCCGAGGAGCACGTGGCCGCGCCGGCCGGGACGATTGTCTCGGCATCGACGCTGTCCAGGCTCGGTGATGCGAAAAGCGGCGTACCTGTCAGGGTCACGACTACCCCGCCGGCGGGCGCCGCGGCCGATCGCACGGCTGCCGCCGCCCCGGCCCCACCGATGTCGGCGGTTGACGCCAGCCGGGGGCCCCTGACGTCGGATGAAGTCGCCGGACGCCGGATCTGGGTGTTGCTGTTCGACACGAGCTCGATGCAGCCCGAGGACGTGCAGAAGGCCGCGGACGCGGCGATCAAGTGGGGCCAGGACAAGATGTCGCCCGCCGATCTCGTGGCGGTGGCGTCTATCGGATCCACGCTGCAGATTCTGTCGGACTTCACGAACGACAAAGCCCGAGTCGTCTCGGTGCTCAAAGCGTTTGCCGTCACCGACGGCACCGCGACGGCAGATGTGGACGCCAGCACGATGGCCGCCGACGAGGCCACGAACACGGCGACGACGGCCACCGCCACGGTCGATGCGAGCGTGCAGGAACTCGACTCGTTCAACAACGACATCCGGCTGCGCGGCATCAAGACCATCTGCGACGGCCTCCTGTCGATTCAGCAGCGCAAGTCCATTCTCTACTTCAGTTCCGGGATGGCCAGGAACGGCTCGGACAACGCCGTGGAATCGCGCTCGGCGGTGAACGCGTGCAGCCGCGCGAACACTTCGATCAACCCCGTGGACTCGCGCGGCCTGCAGGTCGTGGTGGCCGGCGGAAGCGCGCGCCAGGGCAGCCGCGGCGGCGTCGCCGCCTTCTCGGGCCGCGGCGTGGCGCAGCAGTTCTCGCGCCTGGCGGCGCAGCAGGAAACGTTGCAGTCGCTGGCGGCCGACACGGGTGGGACGGCCTTTACCGATTCCAATGACTTCGGCGAGGCGTTCAACAGGATCACGAACGAAGTGTCGTCGTACTACATCCTGGGGTACGGAAGCACGAACACGAAGCAGGACGGCACGTACCGCAAGATTGAGGTGCGGCTCAGGGCCAAGATCGACGCGCGGGTCCGTTCGCGCGAGGGCTACTACGCCGACCGGGACTTCACGCACACGAACAGGGCCGATCGTGAAACCCAGATGCAGGAGCAGCTGCTGATGGCAATTCCCGCGACCGACGTGCCGCTCTTCGTCACCGCGGGGTACTTCAAGCTCGCCAACGCGAACGCCTGCGGACAGCAGGTCGAGTTCGGAGGAGGCCGCGGCGGTGTCGCCGGAGGCCGCGCCGGCGGGCAGGGGCCGGGCGGCCGCGGCGGCCCGGGCGGCTTCACGCCGTCCTGCTTCTACGTGTCCATCTCAGTAGCGGTCCCCGGCGAAGCCCTGCCGGCGTCCACGAGCGACGAAGTCCTGGACATCCGTGGATTCGTCCGCGACGAGCGCAATCAGCCGTTCGCCACCATCAAGCAGACGGTTACCGTACCGGCGGCAACGCGCAGTGCACTGGCCTCCCGCCAGGTGCTCTTCCAGACGGGCGCGACGCTGCCGCCTGGCCGGTACATCGCGCGCCTCATCGTCCGCGAGAACGTCACGGGCAAGATGGGCACGTTCGAGACCACCGTGGTGGTGCCCGACTTGAATCGCGCGCCCGTCAAGGTGAGTTCCGTCGTGATGAGCACGCAACTCCAGCTCGGCAAGCCAGCCAGAAGGACGCTGAGCCCGCTCGTGCGCGACAACATGGAGATCATTCCCAACCTCACCCATGTGGTCACGCAGGATCAGAAGCTCTACTTCTACTACGAGGTCTATGAGCCGGCGCTCGCCGGGAACCAACCGCAGGTTCGCACGAACCTGACGTTCTATCGCGGCAAGGTCAAGGTGTACGAGACGCCGATCGTCGAGCGGACGGTGCTCGATGCCGCGGACCGCAAGGCGGCGATCTTCGAATTCGAAGTGGACGCGAGCACGTTCACGCCCGGGCTCTACACGTGCCAGGTGAACGTGATCGATGCCGCCGCCAGCCAGTTCAGCTTCACGCGGCTGGACCTTTACGTGCGCGCGAAAGCGGCGTCGCCCCCGAAGTAGAGGCGCTCGCCTCCCTAGCGCTTGAGCGTGCGGGTGATTGCCGACTCGAGCTCGGACGGAATGAATCCGGCCGGACCGGGCCTGCTCTTGTAGGCCACGCGGCCGTCCACGCCAATCAGGTACAGGCGGTCGGGCCAGCCGGCGTACGAGAGCTCCACCTTGTTGTCCAGCTTGTCGACCAGCGTCGGGAACCGGATGTCCAGCGTGCGGATGCAGACATCCGCGTGGCTGTCCTTCTCGTCCTGCGTCCTGGCCGCCGCGAGGAGCGCGCCGTCGCGCAGGTTCTGCGGCACCTGGCGTCCGTCGGTCGGGTGCGCCTCACGGATGTAGACCAGCAGGAACGGCACGCTCGCCCTGTACTTCGCCGCCATGGCGTTCAGGGCCCCAACCTGGGACCGGAACGGCGGTCAGGTGTAGCTGCCGAAGACGAGGGCGACCGGCTGGCGGCCGCGGAAGGACGAGAGCGTCACCGGGGCGCCGCCGCCGGGCGGCTCGAGGCTGAAGTCGGGCGCCAGATCCCCAGGCTTGAGTTCGCCCTCGCGAGGCCCCTGCTGCAGACCTGTCGGCCGCGTCTGGCGGCCGCGCTGGTCCGCGACGAGCGTCACGACGCCGGCGCCGACCGAGACACCAATCAGCATGGCCGCAAGTTCGCGTCTGGCGATGTGTCGCATTCGGCTCACTCCCGCCCTGCCAGAGTTAGACCGTGTCCCGAGCGCGAGGTGACTTCCGGCCGAAACGCCTGTGGGCCGCGCAACTGGCCGAGCTCGATGGGAATGGCCGCCTTTGCCAGCACGGTGAAGACGAAACATCCAAGCGCCAGAATACCGAGGCTCACCGTCCATTCCACCCAGGAGGGCGTGTACTCGACGATATTCCCCCACGGCTCCGGAACGAACCCCGGAATGATCGTTCCCATGCCCTTTTCGATTTCGATAGCCACAACCAGCGCGACGCACGCGGCGTAGAGCGCGGCCGGCCGCTCGCGGACGCGGTGCACGCTCAGCGCGGCGGTGGCCAGCACGCTCAGCGCGATCGACGTCCAGATCCACGGCACCAGGCCACTCTTCCCGTGCAGACCGAAGAACAAGTACTGCGCGCTCAACCCGTGGTGCGTGGTCCGATAAAACTCCGTGAACAGCTCGGACACGAGCATCACGAGCGTGATCTGCGCTGCGACCGTGACCACGAGCGCCAGCTTGCGAATCGTCGCATCCGCGACCGGCATCTCGGTGAACCGCCGGAGCGCCGCCAGGATGAGGATGATGAGCGCCGGCCCGGCCGTGAACGCCGTGGCCAGGAACCTCGGGCCGAGCAGCGCCGAGTTCCAGTACGGCCGCGCCGGCAGGCCGGCAAACAGGAACGCCGTCACCAGGTGGATCGACACCGCCCACAGGATCGACAGCATCACGAATGGGACGTACAGCCGCTTCTGCGGCGTCCGTCCGCGGTAATGCGAAAACAGGATGTAGAACGGAATACCGAGGTTCAACAGCAGATAGCCGTTGAGCACGATGATGTCCCACGTGAGCAGGGACTGCGGCCAGTTGAGCACGCCGATCAGCGGCAGGAGGTGCCACATGCGGGCGGGCCCGCCGAGATCGACCACCACGAACGCAATGGCCATCACGACCGCCGCCACCGCCAGGGCTTCGCCGACGAGCACTGCGCGACCGAAGTCCATGTCGTGCAGCACGTAGGCGGGCAGCACGAGGATGACCGCCGCAGCGGCCACGCCCACGAGGAAGGCGAAGTTCGAAATGTACAGCCCCCAGCTCACCGAGTCGCTCATGCCGGTCACGCGCAGGCCCTCGGAGAGCTGGACCGAGTACGCCCAGGCGCCCACGCACATGAGCAGCGTCAGCGACGCCATCCACAGGTGATAGGCCCGGCCACCCGTGGTGACCTCGCGAAGCACGTCGGAGACAAAGGCGCGCAGTGGCATGTCAGTCCATGAAGTACCAGAACTTCGGATCGGTGCCGAGATCTTCCTTCAGCCTGAAGACCTTCTTGTTCGCGAGGACCCAGCGGATCTCGCTGGCAGGGTCGAGCAGATTGCCGAAGAGGCGAGCGCCGGTCGGACACGCCTCGACACACGCGGGGTTCTTGCCGGTACGGCTGCGCTGAATGCAGAACGTGCACTTCTCGACGACGCCCTTCTGCCGGAGCCGGTTGCCAAGGTAGTGCTGGTTCGGATTCAGCTCGTCCTGGGGCACCTCCGGCTCGGCCCAGTTGAACCGCCGCGCATCGTACGGGCAGGCCGCGATGCAGTACCGGCATCCGATGCACCAGTTGTAGTCGACGACCACGATCCCGTCGTCCTCCATCCAGGTGGCCTTGGTCGGACACACGTCGACACATGGCGGATTCTGGCAGTGGAAACACTGCGTGCCGATGTAGAAATGTCCCGCCGCCGGCACCTCGTGGAAGAACTGGTCGTCGGCCTGCTCGAAGTCCATCTTGCCGTTCTGGAGTTCGTGAATCCGGATGTAGGCCATGCCGGAGCGGCGGTCCTGATTGTTCTCGGTGATGCAGGCGCGAACGCAGTCCATGTAGCCGCGACACTTGGATACGTTGAACGCATACCCATACAGCACGCCCGGCAGCGGACCCGCCGTGTCCACGTCGATCCGCCGCCCGGTGCGCAGCGCGTGCTGCCGCTGAAGGCGCTCCACCGTCTCGGACTTCTCCGCGTCCGTCATCAGCCTGAAGTTCTTCTGGAAATACTCGTCCCAGCCAAGCCGCGCCAGCTCGCGATCGTCGTCCGTCGACACCGGACTGCAGGCCGTCTGCGCCATACCCAGGCCCGCCATCAATCCCGCCGTCAGCCGCTCGAGCGTCTCGCGGCGATTGAGCCGCCGTCCCGAATCGTCCGGCGCAGAAGGACACCCGCAGGCTTCGCCCTTCACGCATCCGCTTCCTGCCGCGGCCGCCGGCTGAGAATCCGCGAGGGGCGCGAGTCCCGCCCGCGCGCGCAACTGGTCGAGGAATCGCATCATGGTCGTGGGTCCTGTCCGGTGCGTCCGACGTGGGCCGGCCACCGTGTGGGAATCGACGGCTGATGGGGGTTGTGGCACTCCGTGCAGTTGTAGACCACGCGCGGCGGCGCCCACCCGCCGGCGCGTTTGCCGTGCGCGCCGCCCACCCAGTCGGCGCCCTGCGTCGCGTGACACTGCGCGCACACCTGATAGGCGTGGTCGAAAGCCACGGCGCGCCCATTGAGCGTGCGCAGCTGGTCGAGTTTCTGGGGCTCGTGGCAGGTGGCGCAGCCCATGACATCCTGACGCGCATGCATCAGCGTCACGGCCCAGTGCGCTCGCGCGCGGCCGTCGGCGCCCGACCACTTCATCGACGCGAGGGGTACCGTGTGGCAGGACGCGCAGGGTGTCCGCTGCATTCGCGGCCGCCGGGCCAGCACGGAGAAAGGCAGCGGCCCGTCGGGTCCTTCCGCCGTGACGACCGGGCGCCCGGCGAGGCCGACGTCGGAAGTCGCGCCGCCGCCGGCCCCGGGCACCGTGCCGCTCTCGACGAGCGCCAGCACGCCCGGCTGCGGGTCCTGGGTCGAGGGACGTCCGCACGCGCCGACCAGGGCCAGCGGTACGGATAGAAGAATCGTCAACGGATGAATGA
>CAZJTG010000093.1:0-2618 GCA_964548865.1 uncultured Solibacteraceae bacterium | reverse complement strand
CGACCAGGGCCAGCGCGCACAGCACCAGCAGCGCACGGACCCATTCGGCGTGGCCGCTCACTGGCGCACCGCGCGCACGAAGGCGGCCCCCGATTGCGAGACCGAAGTCGCCGGCACGTGGCACTGCCGGCAGTTCACACGTTCCGGATGCGACGTGCGGATCTCGCGGACGGCCCAGGGCCCGGCATGGCACGCCAGGCAGTTCTCCCGCATCTGCAAATCGTGAGGGATGGCGGGCGGACTGCCTGGGAGCGCAGCCTGACGGATCGGAGGAGGAGCCGGACGCACGAAGGTCGTTGGTCGAAACGGCGCCTGGCCGGAGGACACCACGTGACACTGCACGCAGTTCGCAAGTTCCGGATGCGGCGTCACCGGCGCGTATGCCGAGAACTTGGGCACCCAGCCGCCCTCGTCGTGGCACGACAGACACGTCTGGCCCCCGTATGTGGTGGGATCGGCCAGCGAGTGCGGAATGGACGGCGGCCCCCCCGGATACGCTCGCCGTTCATAGAACGTGGCGAGCGAACGCGACCCGGCGGGTGTGTGCGGTGTGTCGCGATAGGACAGCGCGAGCCTGGCGAGCCGGAACACTCCCGTTTCCGTCGGAATGGACGGTGTCTGCCCCGCGCCCGTCTGCGGCAGCACGGCGGGCGCATTGGCGTTGCGCACGCCGCGGCCGGCCACGAACACCAGCGCCAGCATGAGCGCCGCGGCGACGCCGATGCGAACGTAGCGCTGCTTGTCGACGGCCCGCATCACACCCGCTCGACCCGGACCGCGCACTTCTTGTAGTCCGGCTGTTTCGAGATCGGACAGTACGCGTCAATCGTCAACTCGTTGATGAGCAGGTTCTCGTCGAAGAACGGCACGAACACCTGCCCCACCGCCGGCTGTCCGCGTCCACCGACCAGCGCCGCGAGCTCGAGCGATCCCCGGCGGCTGACCAGGCGCACACGGTCGCCGCTACGCACGCGCAGGCGAGCCGCATCCTGTGGATGGAGTTCGACGTACGCGTTCGGCACGGCCTGATGAAGAATGGGGATCCGCCGGGTGAGCGATCCGGTGTGCCAGTGCTCGACAACCCGGCCGGTGTTGAGCCAGAACGGATAGGCGGCGTCCGGAACTTCCGGCGCGGGTTCGTAGGGCCGGAACCAGATCCAGGCGCGTCCCTCGGGCTTGCCGTAGAAATCAAAACTGTCGCCCTTGGCCGCCGGGTCCGTTGCCGCGTGGTACCGCCATTTGGTTTCCCGGCCCTTGACGAACGGCCAGATCACGCCAGGCCGGCGCTCGAGTTCCTCGTAGGGCGCCATCTCGTGGTCGGGTGCGGCGTGGAACCGCGAGTACTCCTCCCAGATCTTCCGAATGTGCTCTTGCTGGCTCCAGGGAAACAGGTGCCCGTGGCCCGTGCGCTTCGCCACCTCGATCAGCTGCCACGTGTCGCTCATGGCCTCGCCGGGAGGCGGCACCTGCTGGTGCCAGTGCTGCGTGCGCCGCTCGGAGTTGCCGAACATGCCCTCACGCTCGATCCACATCGCCGACGGCAGCACCACATCCGCCACATCTGTGGTGGGCGTGGGGTACACGTCCGACACGACGATGAATCGCCCGTCCTTCTCGCAGGCCTTCCGGTACCTCGTCAGATTCGGCATTGTCACCATCGGATTGGTGACCTGGATCCACATGAAGCGGATGTCGCCGCGATCGAGGGCACGGAACGCCTCCACGGTGTTGTGGGCTGGCGTCGCCGGAATGCGATCGACCGGGACACCCCAGATCTCGGCCGCGCGGGCGCGCGCCTTCGGATCGGTCACTTCGCCCTTGGGCAGGCGATTGGTCAGCGTGCCGACTTCGCGCACGGTCCCGCAGGCGCTCGGCTGGCCCGTCAGGGAGAACGGACTGTTGCCGGGCGTCGAGATCTTCCCGACGAGCAAGTGGAGGTTGTAGACGAGGTTGTTGATCCAGGTGCCTCGGGTGTGCTGGTTCATCCCCATGCACCAGAGGCTCATCACACGACGTTTCGGATCGCCATAGAGTGAGGCCAGGTAGCGGATGTCTCCGGCGGACACGCCCGACAGTTTCTCGACGGCCTCCGGCGTGTACTCGGCCACGAGCGCCGCGTACTCGTCGAACGTGATCGGCCGCGGCTCGTCGGTGAACGCGAACTTGTCCTGCAGCCCGTAGCCGATGTTGGTCTTGCCGGCGCGAAACGCGACGTGCCGCTCGACGAATCGACGATTCACCCAGCCACGGCGGATGATCTCGTGCGCGATGGCGTTGGCGATGGCCAGGTCGGTCTGGGGCGTGAACAGCAGCGACCGGTCGGCGGCCTGGCTCGTCCGCGTCGTGCGCGTGGCCAGGTCCACGATGGTGACGCCGCGCCGCTTCAGGCGCTGGTCGAGCATCCGGGAGAACAGCACCGGGTGCATCTCGGCCATGTTGTTGCCCCAGAGCACAAAGACATCCGCGTGGTCGATGTCCTCGTAGCAGCCCATCGGCTCGTCCTGCCCGAACGACGTCATGAATCCGGTCACCGCGCTCGACATGCACAGCCGCGCGTTGGCCTTCCCGTTGTTGGATCCGAGTCACGAGCGCCAGTACTTCGACGCCACGTACCCGTC
>CAZJTG010000092.1:0-13058 GCA_964548865.1 uncultured Solibacteraceae bacterium | reverse complement strand
TCAGGTAGGCCTGGATGAACTCGTCGAGGTCGCCGTCGAGCACGCGATTGACGTCGCCGACCTGGAACTTCGTGCGATGGTCCTTGACCATCTGGTAGGGGTGCAGAACGTAGCTGCGGATCTGGCTGCCGAACGCGATGTCCTTCTTCTCGCCGCCCAACTGATCCAGCTTAGCCTGCTGCTCTTTGAGTCTCATGTCGTAGAGGCGCGCTTTGAGGACGCGCATCGCCGAGGCGCGGTTCTTGTGCTGCGACCGTTCGTTCTGGCACGACACGACGATGCCGGTCGGCAGATGCGTGAGGCGGACGGCCGAGTCGGTCACGTTGACGTGCTGGCCGCCGGCGCCGCTCGACCGGAACGTGTCGATGCGCAGGTCTTTTTCTTCGATCTCAATGTCGATGTCGTCCTCGAGCTCGGGCCAGACGTAGAGCGAGGCGAAGGACGTATGCCGGCGCGCGGCCTGATCGAACGGGGAGATTCTCACCAGGCGATGGACGCCGGCCTCGGCCGACAGCAGCCCGTACGCGTAGTCGCCGGTCACCACCATCGTCATGCCTTTGATGCCGGCCTCGTCGCCGGGCTGGAGATCAATGACCTCGCGCCCAAAGCCACGCCGCTCGGTCCAGCGGGTGAACATCCGGGCGAGCATCTCGGCCCAGTCCTGCGATTCGGTACCGCCGGCGCCGGGATGGATGGTGACGATGGCATTCTTCTGGTCGAGCGCGCCGGAAAGCATGGTCCGGATTTCGGCGGTCTGCACGTCCTTCGTGTAGCGCTCCAGCGCCGGCGTGAGTTCCGCCGACACGTCCTCGCCCTGGCGCGTCCACTCCACCAACACGGCGAGATCCTCGCCCTGCGTGCGAAGCGACTGGGCAAGCGCGCGCTGGTCTTCGAGGCGGCGGCGGCGCTGCAGGATTTTCTGAGCGCCGGCCTGATCCTTCCAGAAGTCGGGCGCGGAAATCTGCGTTTCGATGTCGGTCAGTTCGCGGACGAGGCGGGCTTCGTCAAAGGCCCCTCCGCACGTCGGCCGCGCGGGTGGCCAGGTCGGCGTAGGAGCGAACTTGTTCGTCGAGCGTCATGGCGTGATTATCCCCCGGCGGCCGCCGATGAGCACCATGAGGGCCACCAGGAGACCCGCATAGGCCACGACGTCGCCCATCCGACCGTACAGCGTCCGGCCGCTCAGGAGTCGAACGTTGACGGCGAGCATCGCCGCCTCGAACAGCTCCGACTTCGCGATCACGCGGCCGTACGGATCCACCGCGCCGCTAAAGCCGGTGTTCGCGGCTCGAACCAGGTAGCGGCCCTGCTCCACCGCTCTCAGCGCGGCCTGGTCGAAATGCTGAAAGGCCGCTGACGAACGGCCGAACCACGCGTCATTCGTGATGGTCGTGAGCAGCTCCGAACCCTGATCGACAAAGGTCTGCGACATCCGCGCGTACACCGCTTCGTAGCAGATCGCCACGCTGAACCTGCGCCCGCCGGCATCGAAGACCGTCGGCGTGCTGCCGGCGGTGAAATCGCTGACGGACTCGACGAGCGGCCCGACGAAAAACAGGAGCGTCTTGAACGGCACGTATTCGCCGAACGGCACCAGCCGGATCTTCCGGTAGTTCGCGACGGTCTGCCCGTTCGCGCCGAGAAGAACCGCGGTGTTGTAGAACCGATCGGGCGATCCGTTGCGGCCGCGTTCGAACTCATCGGTGCCGATGACGAACGGCACCCGCGCTTCCGCCGCGAGCCGACGCACCGGCGCGGCGAGCGCCGACTCGACGTCGAAGAAGAACGGCGTCGAGGCCTCCGGCCAGATGACCAGTTCGGCGCCGGCGCCAATCGCGTCGCGGCTGAGGGCCACGTAGCGATCGGTGATCGCATCCCGCGAGGCGGGGTCCGACTTGGCCTCTTGCGGTACGTTGCCCTGCAGCAGGCCGATTCGCATGGGCCGGCCGGACGATGACAGGACGGAACGACTGACGCGCCACGCGCCCCAGGTCGCGATGACCACGAGTACCAGGATCGCGGCCGCGGCCCCGAGTACGGTCTGCCGATTCCGACTCATCGCGAGCGCCGCCGCCGCCGTACTCACAAGAGCGAGGAGCGCCGAAATGCCGAAGACGCCGGCCACGCTGGCGAACTGCACGACCGGCAGCACGCTTGCCTGCGACGACCCGAGAAGCACCCACGGAAAGTCCGCGCCGAGCCATGCCCGCAGCCACTCGGAGGCGACCCACAACAGCGGCGCGAGCCACATCCCGGCCGGCCCCAGGTGCCGGGCCGCGGTGCCAAGCAGGACGGCGAACAGCCCAACGAAGAAGGAGAGATACACCGCAAGCCCGAAGGCGAGCAGGCCGGCCACCGTGAGAGGAAGGTGGCCGTGGATCGCCATGACGCTGGCCAGCCAATACAGCGTGCCGCAGAAGTAGACAACGCCGGCCGCGGCACCCAGCCTGAAGACGCGCCAGCGCGTGGCGCCGGCCCGGGAAGCCGTCACGACGGCGACGATGAGCGGCGCGAGCGCGATCCAGGCGACGCCGGGATGGCCGAACCTGGGAAAACTGCCCGCGAGCAGCAACCCGGAGAGCAGCGCTAGCGGGTAACCGACGGGGAATATCCTTCCTTACGGAGGCGCGCCTGCATCGCGGTCGCGGCTGGCCGATCGGCGAACGGTCCCACACGGACCTTGAACCTCGGGCCTGGATCCTTCGACTCGAAGATGAACGCGGCGATGCCCCTGGACTTCAGTTGCTTCACCTCGCGCTCGGCGTTGGCTCTGGATCCGAACGAATTCACCTGCACGAAGAAACCACCGGAGGCCGCGGGGCTGGTCGCGGACGGCGCGGTTGCCGGTCTTACTGGCGCAGGCTTCGGCGTCGGCGCGGGGGACGCCTCGGGTGGTCCGTCCCGCGGGGTCGGCGGCGGACCCTCGGGCCTGGTGCCCTTGCCCTGCAGCTCGCCGTGGTACTTGAACTCGTCCACTTTCGGAGTCGTCGCGGGAGGCATCGGGCTGGACGCGGCCACGTCCGCGGCGGGATCTTGCATCTGCACGACCTCGCCCGAACGGTCCTGAGCGAGTCCCTTGCCGGTGGAAACACCGAGCAGGAAGATCCCGATACCCGCCGTGACCACGGCGATCAGCAAGAACACGACCTGCTTCGTGTTCAGCTGGATTTCCCTGAAGCCAGGCCCGGACATGCGCGTAGGTTGGATGGTAGCACGCCGATTCTTGCGCTCACCCGCCGATCTTCTTCAGCCACTCGCGCGCTTCGGCATGTCCTGGCGACAGAACGAGCGCGCGCTCGAACTCGATGCGCGCCGCCACGCGATCTCCCGACTCGACCAGCACCGAACCCAGCGCCACGCGGGCCGCCGCGGTTTCGCGGCTCCAGATGGCGATCTTGTACTCGTCGATCGCCTCGACCACGCGTCCGCTCCGCTGGTACAGACGGCCGAGCAGCAGGTGCGGCTCCCCTTCGTAGGGCGCCAGATACGCAGAGCGGCGGAGTTCAGTCAGCGCCTCGCGATCCCTGCCCTCGGCGATGAGTACCTTGCCACGCTCGAGGTGGAACCGCGCAGTTTCCGCCTGATCCTGCTGCCCGGGAGACGTCAGGTCGAGCGGCGCGTGCGCCGAATCGTCCGGCGACGTCCCGACGCGCTCGAGCGCGGGCGGCGGCTTGCTCAGACTGGCGGGGACGACGTCGAGCGACGTGCCGAGCAGCCGGGCCAGATCCAGTTCCCGCTGCGACTCGGCCACACGGCCTCCGGACGCCAGCACCGCGGCCATCACGAGGTGCGCGTCACCGTCGGCGGCATCGTGGCGCACGGCTTCGCGGAGCCACTTCAGCGCGCCGGCGGCATCGCCCTCGAGCGCGCGCGCGTATCCAAGATTGAACAGGTAGTCCGTCCGGCCGGGCGACTCGTTTGCCGCGCGCTCGAAGAAGAACGACGCCGATTGCGGCTGCGGGTCCCCACGCCTCAACTGAACGACCCCAAGCGCGTTGGACACCGCGCCCGATCGGCGCGCGGCATAGAGCGCGCTCAGTTCCTTGAACGCGCCCTCGAATCGCCGGAGCTCGATGAGAGACAGCGCCACCGCGTAGCGGGCGCGCCGCATGTACGGCGAGTCCGGTGGCACGGCACTGGCCGCCGCCAGGGCCTTCTCATGCTGATCCTGGGCCGCGTACACGTGCCACAGCGCCGTGAGAATCCGTCCGTCGCGCGGGGCCTGCGTCATCGCGCTCTCGAGGAAACGCTGCTGCGCGGCCGGCGTGCTGGCCATCAGGCCCTTGATGTAGTTCTCGAGCACCGGCAGGGGCAGCGGCGCCATGCGCGCAGGCGTGGGCGCCGTCGCCCTCCCCGCACTTCGCGCGACATCGGCTGCGATCCGGTCGAACAGCGGGTAGAGGTCGGACAGCGAGCCTGTCCCGATCGCGTCGGCCAACTGTCGTCCGGTGGTCAGTTGGATACCGCGGGCGCGCACGGACAGCGCCGCGCCCAACCGCACTTCCCCAAAGACGACCTCGGAGGCGCCGATCAGCTCGCCGATGCGAATCATCGTGGCGCGCGTCAGCTCGGATGACATCGGCACGTGCAGCTGGTCGAACACCGCCACGCGGTCCTCGCGCGGCAACGCCGGAATCCCCAGCGCCGACAAGGACTCCGCCAGAAGGCTGGCCGAGGCCTCACCCAGCCACCGCGACGCCGCACCCGCCCCGGCGGCCGCCGACTCGGTGTGGACCGCGAACGGCATCACGAGCACCCGACCGGCCCCGGTCTGGGCCCGGGACGTCGGCGCCGGCACGGCCGCCAGGACGAGGGCCGCCAGGACTGCGCGCGTATGGACGCGAGGCATCAGAAGCACGTCAGGCGGCCCGGGCCGGATCGGCGGCGTGAGCCGCACCACCGATGGCCAGGACGACCTCACACGCGCCCCCCGCCACGGCGCGGCACGACCCGACCCGCGCGTCAGCCGCCACATCGAAACTCCTGAGGGATTCGACGGCGACGGCCGCATAGAAGTCGCATAAAGGACGCTCTTGCGGTTCGCGGACGGCGCAGAACAGCGACGACGTGATTCGCACCGTGGCCGTCCGCTTCTGGAGGCGCGTGGAGGCGGTGCTCGACGTCAGAACGTCCTTGACGATGCGGCGAGTGAGGCGCAGCGCGAACTTCGCCCTGAAGGACCGCGGCAGTGATGCGCCGACCCGACGCTGAAACGGGGCGAGGCTCGCCACCGTCCACGAGGCGGCTAGCGTACCGGCGCGCGACATAACCGCCCGGTAGGCGTCACCTTCCGTGCGAAGGAACCCGAGCACGGCCGACACCGGTGCAAGACCGATGCGCCCGTCGCGCAGGCCGTCGGGTGACAGCCATTCTTCGTAGTACTCGAGCCGGTCCGGCAGCACATCGCTGATGGCCTGGTGCAGACACGCAGGGAGCAGGCGGCCGAGGTGCGCCTCAGTCATTCTCGGTACAATCGTACGGCAATTCGCGCGAGTACAATAGCTCCCGTCGATGATTTTGCCCGTTCACGCCCGACTCCGACAGCACATCCGCGCGGCCCTCACGAGTGCCTTCGCCATGGCCGACGCCGATCAACCGGCGATTGTGATCGAAGTGCCGCCTCGCCGCGCGCTTGGAGATCTGGCGGTTCCGGTCGCCTTCGAACTGGCGAAGCGGCTGAGAAAGGCTCCGCGCGTCATCGCGCAGGAACTCGCGGCTGCCCTCGGGACGCCGCCGGGCATCACGAAGATCGAGGCGGCCGCGAACGGCTACCTCAACGTGTTCCTGGATCGCGCCGAGTTCGCGCGGATGTGGCTCATGCCGGGCGCGAACGCCGCGGGGGCCCGTGCGGCCGGCGGCAAGGTGATCGTCGAGCACACCGCGATCAACCCCAACAAGGCCGCGCACATCGGCCACCTGCGGAATTCCGCCCTGGGCGACACGCTCGTCCGGCTGCTCCGCTACCAGGGGCGTCTGGTCGAGGTGCAGAACTACATCGACGACACGGGCGTCCAGGTGGCCGACGTCGTGGTCGGCTTTACCTCGATCGAACACAAGGATCTCGCCGCGGTTCGCGCGCTGGCCGATGACGGGGGCGTGCGGTTCGACTACTACTGCTGGGACCTCTACGCGCGCGTGACCGAGTGGTACGACGATGACAAGGCGCGCCTCGAGATCCGGGCCCGGGCCCTGCACGCCATCGAGGAGGGCGGCAACGACCTCTCGGCGATGGGCGCGTTCATCGCCGACCGCATCGTTCGATGTCACCTGAAGACGATGGCCCGGATGTCGGTGGACTACGACCTGCTGACCTGGGAGGGCGACATCCTTCGGCTCCATTTCTGGTCCACCGCCTTCGAGCAGTTGAAGGCCCGCAACGCCGTGTTCCTCCAGACCGAAGGGCGTCTCAAGGGCTGCTGGGTCATGCCCATTGAGAACGACGAGCTCGTGAATGGAGCGAGCGACGAAGCGCGAGCGGAACGCGGCGAGCTGGGCGGGGTGCAGGGGGCCCCGCCGATAGAGGAAGAGCAGCGTGAGAAGGTCATCGTCCGCTCGAACGGGACGGTCACTTACGTCGGCAAGGACATTGCGAATCAGTTCTGGAAGTTCGGGCTGCTCGGGCGCGACTTCCACTACCGGGTGTTCGAGGAGCGCGGGGGCCGGCCGATCTGGGCCACGACCTCGACGCCGGGGTCCGCGACCGCGCCTCCGTTCGGGCGGGCCTCGGCGGTGTACAACGTCATCGACTCCCGTCAGTCGTACCTGCAGCAGCTCCTGAAACAGGCGCTCGCCACAATGGGCTTCGCCGCCGAGGCCGAACGATCGACGCATTTCGCGTACGAAATGGTCGCGCTGTCGCACAGCACGGCCAGAGCGCTCGGCTACGCGGATTCGGAAGCCGACGGCAAGCCGTTCGTCGAAGTGTCCGGACGCAAGGGCCTCGGCGTGAAAGCCGACGACCTGCTCGACCGGCTGATTGCCACGGCGGGCGGTGAAGTGCGCTCGCGCAACGCGGAGCTGTCCGACGCCGAGGTCGAGCGGACGGCCGAAACGATCGCCGTCGCGGCCGTTCGCTACTTCCTGATCAAGTTCTCGCGGGGCAAAGTCATCGCCTTCGACATCGAGGAAGCGCTCAGCTTTGAAGGCGAAACCGGCCCGTACCTGCAGTACGCCGTCGTGCGGGCAGGCAACATCCTCGCGCGGCTGGCCGAACGCGACGGCATCGGCGATCAGAACATCGTCGATCGAACGGCGACCGCATCGACCGACGCGCTCGCGCCCGGCGACGAAGGCGACGAGTTGTGGGGCCTCATGCTCGAAGCCGCCCGTCTCGACGAGACGGTCGAGGCGGCCGTGCGCAACCTCGAACTCTCGGTCGTAGCCAAGTACGCCTTCGGACTCGCGCAGGCGTTCAACGCCTTCTATCACCGGCAGCAAATCCTCAAGGAAGAGCGAGAGCACGCGCGGCTGTGGCGCGCGGCCGGTGTGCTGTACGTGCGACGCCAGCTGACCAGGGCGCTCGACCTCATGGGCTGCGGCGTTCCCGCGAGGATGTAGCGTGTCTGAGGCTCCGGTCATCGGCGCGGCGTGGCTGAAGCCCGATTACCGATCCGCGCTCGAGAAGGCCGGCGCCCGCATTCGCGAACTGACGCCCGCCGACGCGCTGCCCGCAGCGCTCGGCGACTGCGACGGGGTCTTGCTCACGGGCGGCGTGGACCTCGACCCGTCCCTGTACGGCGAGTCACCGCATCCATCGGTCCAGACCGACCGGACACGCGACACCTACGAGATGGATCTCGCGCGGATGGCGCTCGAACGCGACCTGCCCCTGCTCGCCATCTGTCGCGGCGTGCAGGTCCTCAATGTCGCCGCCGGCGGCAGCCTCGTGCAAGACATCCCGTCGGCGATAGCCACCTCGATACCCCACCAGATCGAGACGCCGAAGGACGCGATGGCGCATCCCGTCACGATTGTCGGCGGCACGTGCCTGGCCGGACTGCTGGCGACGCGGCTCGACCCGGATCGGGCCCTGCAGGTCAACAGCCGGCACCATCAGTCGGTCAAGCGCGTCGCGCCGGATTTCGTGGTGGCTGCGACCGCCCCGGATGGGATCATCGAAGCGATCGAAAAACCGGACGCCCGCTTCTGCGTTGGCGTCCAGTGGCATCCCGAGAACTTCTGGCGGACGGGCGAGTTCAGCGCGTTGTTTGACGCGCTCGTCAGGGCCGCGCGAACGAAGCGATAGCCTCGACGTGGGGCGTGTTGGGAAACAGGTCGAGTCCTTCGATTGACGCCAGCCTGAACCCATGCTGCGACAGCCGCGACGCGTCGCGGGCCAGCGTGGCAGGGTCGCACGAGACATAGACGAGGCTGGGCGCGCCCCACGCGGCCAGCCGGTCCAGGGCCTCCGCCGACATGCCGGTGCGCGGCGGATCCACGATGACCGCATCGGGTGACGGCATCGGCGGCCGCTTCAGCAACTCCTCGACGGCCCCGCGCGCGACGCGCACTCTCCCCTCCCAGGGCGACGTGTTCGCCGAGAGGTCCGCGACGCTCGACGGGTCGCCTTCCGCGGCCAGGACGTCCGACCCACGGGCAGCCAGAGGCGCCGTAAACAAACCGACGCCGGCATAGAGATCCGCGATGCGATCGCCTGCCGCCAGCGCAAGCACGCGCGAAACGAGATGGCCAAGCAGAAACCGGTTCCCCTGGAAGAACGAGGTCGGCCGCCGCTGCCATCGGACCTCATCGAATCCACGGCCGACGCCGAGCACCGATCCGGCACGATCAGAGACCATCTCGTTCCCCCAGAGGGTGTGCAGACGATCTCGGGCGATCGTCGCGACGCCGGTGACCCGCCGATCGCCGCCACCGAACGTGGCGACGACCTGGCTCCGCGCGCCATCGAGACGCGCGCCGGCGCGGGGCTCGAACAACACCACGCGTTCGGTGCCGCCCACGTTCTCGGAAATCGTAATGGCGTCACAGCCCGCCGCGGCCGATCCGAGGGCGGTGACGGCATCCGACGCGGCCGAAACTGCCTCCGGGCTGAGCTGTCTCGTGGGTCCGGCGTCACAGAGCGTGTGCGTCCCCTCCAGGAAAAAGCCGGTCCTGCCGCCATCGACGTGGAGGCGCGACCGCATCCGGTAGTGCGACTCGGGCGACGGAGCAACCTCCGGCGCGGAAAGCTCGACGCGGGCCAGCCTGCGGAACGCATCCGACAGGATCTGCCCCTTCAGCGTCAGCTGCCGCGAATACTGGATGTGGGCAAACGCCAGTCCGCCACAGACCGGATCGCAGACGGGCTCGCGGCGGTCCGGACTCGACGTCAGCACGTCCACCGTGTCCGCCCAGAGCGCCTGCCGGCTGGCCCGCGTCATCCGGGCCCGCACACGCTCCCCTGGGATCGCGCCGGCGACGAACACGACGCGGCCGCCGTGGCGCGCAAGCATCCGCCCTCCGGCGACGGCACGCTCGATCTCGAGCTCAACGATCTCTCCGAGCTCTCCGGGCGCGCTCACAGTTCGAGGGAGGGAAGGGAGAACCTGTCGCGGATCAGCCGATCGACCGTGACGTCGATCGAACGGGCCCAGGCCTCGGATGCGAGTCGAGATCGAAACGGAGAGAGGTCGGTTTCCGCCTCCTCGCGGAGGGCAGCCAGGACGCCCGGCGTGATGAACCGCCGGCCCGCTGCGCCCAGTTCAGCGTCGAGTGCCGACAGCGTCCGTGCCGCCTCGTCACGAACGTCGCCACGGCGGCCGGCGGAATCGTCACGCAGCGCCGCCAGCCGGTCGAGGATGCGCGCGCATTCGAGGCGGAGACCGTCCGGCATGTCCGGACGCGCCGCCGCCTTGCTCAGCCGATCGATCGCGCGGTCGAGGTGCCGGCCAAGCGACCGGCGTTTGGGAGACGCCTCGGCGGGTTCGCCTGTGGATCGAGCCGTCGATTCGCCGGCCGCCAAGGGGACGGCGTTCTCGTCGTCGGACGCGTGCGGCACGAAGACGCCGACACCGACCGCCCGCTTCCAGTGGTCGAAGATCGCCGCCACGTCACCCGCGCAGAACTCGATGCGGAGCGGGCGTTTCGCGGCGCCCTCGCGATGACGCTCGGCCTTCAGATCGATGCCGCGGAAGACGACGCTCAGCGGGACGCCCGCCTCCGCCCATTGCCGGACCAGATCGAAGCCCGGTCCGACGATGCGCACGAGGTGCCCGGCGTTCGCCTTCGTGAGGTGGGTCTCGATGCGCCGGCAGTACTCACCAAGATCGGTCATGCCGCTCCCAGAAGACTTCGCCGGAGATCACTCGCTCCCGCGCGCCGGCGACGTCGATGATCAACCCGCCGGACTCGTCGATGTCGATCGCCGTGCCGCGGCGTGCCTCGGCGCCCTCCATCCAGCGTACGGAGGATCCCCTGAGGCCCGCTCCACCAAACGTCCGCCAGTCGGCGGACACCCAGTCGCGGTCGCCTCGGGAGAGACGTGAGGCTGCCTGGGCGAGCGCGGCCAGGACTTCGACCGCGCATGCCCACCGGTCGACGGTTCTGCCGAGCTCGATCTCGAGGGCAGTCGCGCGGTCAGCGAGGGCTGGAGGAAACGCGCCCGCGCGGATGTTGATGCCGATGCCGACGACGACCGCCTCGACCTCGGAGGCGCTGGAAACGGATTCGCTCAGAATGCCGGCCAGCTTGCGCCAGGGGCGGCCGACCACGACGTCGTTCGGCCACTTGAGTTCGGGAACGAGACCGGTGGCGGCGCGAAGCCCCTGCGCCACGGCGATCCCCGCCGCCATCGTGACCAGGGCCAGGCTTCGCTCCCACGACGGCGATCGAAGCACGACGGAGAGGTAGAGCCCCGCCTCCGGCGGCGAATACCACGTGCGGCCGAGCCGGCCGCGACCGGCCGTCTGTGAATCCGCGATGATGACCGTGCCGGCCGGCGCGCCGTCCACGGCGCGCACGAGCGCCAGGTCGTTCGTGGACGGCGCCTCGGGCACGTACTCGATGCGGTCGAATCCGGCGAGCCGGTGGCGCGCCGCCTCGACGGCCGACTGCAGGTCAGCGGGCAGCGGCAACATCGAACTCGATCTCCAGGCTGATCTCCGCGGCCGGGGCCGAATGCGTCAGGGCGCCGACCGACACGACGTCGGCGCCGACCGACAGCAAGCCGGGCAGAGACGCCAGGGTCACCCCGCCGGAAATCTCCACGCGCGCGCGGCCCGCGATCCTCCGGTTGGCCTCGGTCATCTCGGCGACACCCAGGTTGTCGAGCATGATCGTATCAACGCCGGCCTTCAGGGCCTCGTCCACTTCCGCCAGGCTTTGCGCTTCGACCTCGACCGGGAGCGCCGTGGTGGCGCGGACACGCCGTACGGCTTCGCCAATGCCTCCGGCAATGCGGATGTGGTTGTCCTTGATCAACACGGCATCGAACAGTCCGTGGCGATGATTCGTGCCGCCCCCGCAGCGAACGGCGTACTTTTCGAGCGCCCGCAGTCCCGGCGTCGTCTTCCGCGTGTCGAGAATGGTGATGCGGCCGCCGGCCGCTTCGACGAACCGTCGCGTCAGCGTCGCGATGCCGGACATCCGCTGGAGAAAATTGAGCGCGGTCCGCTCCCCCGTGAGGATCGTCCGCGCGGAGGCGCGAACGGTCGCGATGAGATCGCCCGACTGGCAGCTCGCGCCGTCATCAACTCGTCGTTCGAGCCGGCTGCCGTGCTCGAGGGAGGCGAAAACGGCGGCCGCCACGTCAAGGCCGGCCACGACACACGCGCGATTCGTCACGATCGCCGCGGTGGCCGAGACCCCTTCCGGCACGACCGCCAGCGTGGTGCGATCGCCGCCACCCACGTCCTCGGCAAGCGCCCGGCGCACGAGGTCCGCATAGACCTCGGGGTCCATCATGATCCGGGGGGCGTCGCCCCCGCGGGGCCCTCTGCGCGCTCACTCGCCGGGGCCCGCAATCCAGGCTCCGTTCGCGCGCGCGCGGCCAGTCTCGTCGAAGGCGTCATACGTCACGGTACGGGCGACGCGAACTCGATGGCGAATTCATCGCCGAATGAGACGCTGGCCGAGTTCGCGTTGTTGCCGGCGAGCACGTCGCCCGAAATCGCGGGCCATTCCCGCTGGACCGCGGCCGGCAGCCGAAGCGACCGCACCGGCACACCAAACGACACTTTGTTGAGCGAGCGTTCACGGCGGATGAGCGAGGTCACCTCGGTCGCGCGCGCGAGTGCGGCGAGTCCGCCGGCGTCCGGCGCGCCCATGCCAGCGAGCACTTCCGCTTCGGTGGGCCAGGTGGACTGGTGCACCGACCCCGTTTTCCACCACGACCAGATCTCATCGGTGACAAACGGCAGGAACGGCGCGAACAGCCGCAGCATCGTCCCGAGCGCCGTGAGGCAGGACGCGGTCGCGGACGCCGCATCGGCGCCATCCTCCGCGCGGCGGCGCTTCACGTGTTCGATGTGATCGTCGCAGAACCACCAGAAGAAGGCCTCGGTGTCGCGAAGGGCCGCCGTGTAGTCATAGGCATCGAGGTCGGCGCGGCAGTTCCCGACGAGTTCCGCGAGCTTCGTGAGCATCCCGCGATCCATCGGATGCGTCACCGGCCCTGCCGGTTCGGACTTGCCCAGGACGAACTTCGACGCGTTCAGCAGCTTGATCGCCAGCCGACGGCCGACCTGCATCTGGCCGGCGTCGAAGGCGGTGTCCACGCCAGGTCCGCCGCGAGCCGCCCAGTAGCGCACGGCATCCGACCCGTGCTGCTCGAGCAGACCCATGGGCGTCACCACGTTGCCCTTGGACTTCGACATCTTCTTCCGATCCGGATCGAGCACCCATCCTGAAATCGCGGCGTGTGCCCACGGCAATGCGTCACATTCGAGATGCGAGCGGAGCACGGTCGAAAACAACCAGGTGCGGATGATGTCGTGCGCCTGCGGCCGCAAGTGCATGGGGAAGGTCTGCGCCCACAGCGCCGGATCGGTCTCCCATCCACACACGATGAACGGGGACAGCGACGACGTGGCCCACGTGTCCATGACGTCCGGGTCGCCCGT
>CAZJTG010000091.1:0-13169 GCA_964548865.1 uncultured Solibacteraceae bacterium | reverse complement strand
CTACAACAACGAAGATGGCCTGACGGTCCATCGCGGCCTTCTCGGCGTCCTGCGCGACTAGTCGGCCGCGACCGGGACCACGCGAGGGTGCCCGGCGAGTCGCGTGCGAAGACGATTGTTCCCATGTGTGCCATACAGGGCAGACGTTCGTTCGGCGAGGGCGTACTGTGGAAGGTGAGGTGAGTCCATGTCCACTCTGCTAATTGTCCTGTTGGTGCTGTTCGTGCTCGGCGGCGGAGGCTGGGGATATTCGCGGATGCGCCGAAACTAGCGCTCACGAACGATCAGAACGAATGAAATAAGATGAGGCGCCGCGATCGCGCCACACCGCATCACCCGCATGCGCACCATCCCCAGGCGCGCCAGCGCCGGAAACGGCGCCGGCGGCAGGTGCGCTCGATGCTGTTCATGGGCGCCGCCCTTGTCGCGCCGGATGCCGCCAGCCAGCCGGCGACCCGTTCGACCAGTTCCTCGACTGTCGTTCGCGAGGCTGTCATCGATCTTGCACCCGCGCAGGTTGGAACGGTGACGACCTCGGAAACCTTCCGGCTGGCGCCGGAACAAGCCTACGAAGCACTGATCCAGGAGGCGGCGGAACGCTACGCGCTGGACCCCGCGCTGCTTCGCGCGGTGATTCGAGCCGAATCCGCGTTCGACACGCTGGCCGTCTCGAGCGCCGGCGCACGTGGGCTGATGCAGCTCATGCCTGCCCTTGCGTTGGAGATGGGGGTCGCCGACGCGTTCGACCCGCGCGACAACATCATGGCCGGCGCGAAGGTCGTCGGCGCCCACCAGGGCGACGTTGCATTGGCGCTCGCCAGCTACAACGCCGGCCCGGGCGCCGTGGAACGCTACAACGGCATCCCGCCGTTCGCGGAGACGCAGCGATCCGCTATGCGCTGACGAACGCCAGCAGGTCGCCGCCGAGTTGAGCCCGATGGGTGTCCGTCAGGCCGTGTGGTGCCCCTGCATACACTTTGAGCGTCGCGCGCGGCACGATCCTGGCCGACGCCAGGGCCGACGCCCCGATGGGCACGACCTGGTCGTCGTCGCCGTGAATGATGAGCGTCGGCACGTCGAACGCCTTCAGGTCCGCGGTGAAATCCGTCTCCGAGAACGCCGTGATGCAATCCAGCGTGTTCTTGTGGCCGGCCTGCATCCCACGCAGCCAGAACGTGTCGAGGGTGGCCTGCGACACCTTGGCGCCGGGCCGATTGGCGCCGAAGAACGGGCCGGCAGCGAGGTCCCGGTAGAACTGCGAGCGATCGGACACGCAGGCGGCGCGAATGCCGTCGAACACGTCGAGCGCGAGCCCGCCCGGGTTGGCCGGCGTCTTCAACATCAGCGGCGGTACGGCCGCCACGAGTGCGAGTTTGCTCACGCGCGCCGTGCCATGACGGCCGACGTAGCGCGCGACTTCGCCGCCGCCCATGGAAAAGCCCACGAGGACCGCGGCCCTTAGATCGAGCGTCTCGATCAGCGTCGCGAGATCATCCGCGAACGTATCCATGTCGTTGCCATGCCACGTCTGGCTGGAGCGGCCGTGGCCGCGCCGATCGTGGGCGACGCACCGATAGCCGTGGGACGCGAGGAGCAGCATCTGCGCTTCCCAGCTGTCGGCATTCAGCGGCCATCCGTGGCAGAAGACGACGGGCGGGCCGCTGCCCCAGTCTTTGTAGTAGAGCTCCGCCCCGTCTGTGGTCCTGATGATCGCCATGTGAAGTGGGGGACCCTACGCGCCTGGAGACATCTTCTCGCCACAACACACGAGCGCCCCCTGGCCGCCCTTGCCGGCCACTGACGGCGCCGCCGTGACCGTGACATCGCATCCGCACTTGTTGCACGTGTAGTGTTCGCCCTGTTTCATCTGCATTGGTAATCTCCTCCGAGAAGATAGGCGACGGCGGCCCACGCGGCTGTACTGTTGTGCACACGCATCCCGCCCCGGCACGACGAGCCTGGGAACTCGAAGGAGCGACTGACTCATGAATGGTCCCGCGCTCGACGACATGACGCGCCGGAGTCCCGTGCGCGGCCCGAGTCTCCTCGCCGTCATCGCCATCCTGGCCGTCCTGCTCGCATCATCCTGTGCGACGACTCGTCCGCCGGCAGCCCAGCCGACGCCGCCGACGACGACCGGGGGGGCGACGATCGCGATCGTTCCTGCTCCCGCCGCCATGACGCTGCACCCGGGCGCGCCCTTCGCCATCACGCCGCAGACCGTCATCGAGATCAGCCCTGCCGACGACGACACCCGCCGCGTCGCGCGGGTGCTCGCGGATCTTCTCGGCTCGACGCCCACATCGCTCCCGCAGGTCGTCGAGATCGCCGGCCCTGGCGCAGCCGACGGTTCCAGCGCGACTCCCGGCCGCATTCGCCTGGCCATCCGCCCCGATCCCGCACTCGGCGACGAGGGGTACGACGTCACGATCGCCGCGGATGGGGTGACACTCCGCGCGCCCAAGCCCGCGGGACTTTTCTACGGCGTGCAGACGCTGCGGCAGCTTTTGCCCGTCGTCCTTGAGCACGAGGCCGCCCGGCGTGGGCCGGCGCCCCTGACGCTCCCGGCCAGCCAGATCCGCGACACCCCACGCTTCGCCTGGCGCGGCGCCATGCTCGACGTGGCGCGACACTTCTTCGACGTGGCCGACGTCGAGCGCTACATCGACCTCCTGGCGCTCTACAAGATCAACCACCTGCACCTGCATCTCACCGACGATCAGGGCTGGCGCATCGACATTCCCTCGTGGCCGAATCTCGTGCGACACGGTGGCAGCACCGAGGTCGGCGGCGGCCCGGGCGGGTTCTACACGGGCGCGCAGTACGCTCGAATCGTCGCCTACGCTCGCGATCGCTTCGTGACCATCGTTCCTGAAGTCGACATGCCGGGGCACACCAACGCTGCGCTGGCGTCGTACGCGGCGCTGAACTGCAACGGTGTGGCGCCGCCGCTCTACACCGGCATCGAGGTCGGCTTCAGCGCCCTGTGCGTCGAGGCGGAGAACACCTACGCGTTCATCGACGACGTGATCGGCACGATCGCGGCACTCACTCCAGGGCCGTACTTCCATGTCGGCGGCGACGAGGTCAAGACACTCACCGCGGAGCAGTACCGGCGCTTTATCGAGCGCGTCCAGCAGATCGTCCACAAGCACGGGAAGCGGATGATCGGCTGGGACGAGATTGCGGCCGCGCGTCTCGCGCCCACGTCCATCGTGCAGCACTGGCGCCCCGATGCCCCCCCGGCGCTGATCGCCGGCGCACCGACCGTGGTGCTATCGCCGGCCAATCGCACCTATCTCGACATGAAGTACGACGCATCGACGGCGCTCGGGCTCGCGTGGGCCGGTTTCATCGACGTTCGGAAGGCGTACGACTGGGATCCCGGCTCGCACGTGCCCGGCCTGGCCGTGGATCGAGTGCTGGGCGTCGAGGCGCCCCTGTGGTCGGAGACCGTCGCGAACATGCACGAGGTGGAGTTCATGGCGTTCCCGCGGATTGCAGCCGTCGCCGAAGTGGCCTGGTCGCCGCAGGCCCGCCGGAGATGGGACGACTTCGAGCGCCGGCTCGCGGCTCAGGCGCCACGCTGGACCGCGCTCGGCATCAACTTCCGGCGGCTGCAGGCGGAACCTCCAGGCCGCGCTGGTCGTTGACAGCACCATGAAAACCCTGGCTTGCGGTCTACCTGAACGCCCACCCGAAGTGGATGGCGAACTCGTTGGCTTTGAGGCTGTGTTTCGCGGTGCCCTGGTTGACCTTCACGCCGGAGTAGCGCGCGTACACGAATTTCTCCTCAGCCTCCACGTAGAGGCCGCGGAAGACGTTGGCTCGCAGCGCCACGCCGGCGTCCACGTCCCAGCCGATGAACGCCTGGAAGCCCTTCGCGTTGTCCTGGCCGAAGAGCGTGTTCTCGGTGTGCGGCCACACGAACCCGCCGCCTGCCTTGGCGAGCAGCGCCACGTAACCCGGACGCCCGTACCCGCCCGCGAGCTTCACGCGCCGGATGACATTGAAGAACACGGGATTCGCACCGTTGTTGAGTTGGTACCGGATGACTGACGGCGTGAGCGCAATCTGGGCGTCCACCGGTGCGCCGTTCAGGGTGCCCTTGATCGGCACGGTCTGATCCTGGCGGACGATCCACTTCATGTGATCGAGCGCCATCTCGAAGCCCCACCGTTCGTTCAGGAAGAAGCCGACGCGCATGTTGTATTGCGGCACGAATAGACCGTGCCCGAAGATCTGCGTCCACGGCTTGCTGTCGCGCGCCCGCACGCCGGAGAGCGTGAAGTCGTTGCCGAGCGACGGCTGGCTGAAGTGCATGTCGCTCTTCGCGTACCAGTCGCCGTTATACCCCCACGAAATGAAGAACTCGCGCCCGCCTTCACGTGGCGCTTGCTGCGCACGTGGCATCGGCGTGACAGGCGCCTTGTCCCTGGTGTCCCACCTTCGCGCAGGTGCTACGGTGGGCAGGCCGTTGGCGTCGTTTTCGTCGTTGCCGTCGTTGGCGTCGTTATCGTGGTTGGCCCCATGTCCTTTCGGTCTCAAGTCGAACGCCGCCACTTCCTCGGTGTTGCGGACGAGAAGGATGCCGTCGGCAAACGCCGGCACATTCCAGGTCTCGCCGGCGATCGCGGGCACGCGCGCGAGTTCCTGGAGTCTTTCCGGCGAGGCCGCCACCAGGACGAGCGCGCCGTCTTCCGTGGTCACCACCAGCCGGTCGCCGGCCAGAAGCACCTGTCCGTGTCCGTAGCGTCCGCCCTTCCACTTGAGTTCGCCCGTGGCGGCATCGAGGCACGCGAGGATGCCCTCGTCCAGCCCATAGATGAAGCCGTTGTGAACGACCGACGTCGATTGTCGGTTCTTCATCCGGATGTTGCGCCAGATCGTCTTCACCGCGAACGTGTCGCCGGTCTTCGAAAGCTCGATCACGGCCGCGCCGGTGCCGTACCCGGACGAATAGAAGACGCGGTTGTCTCCAATGACGATCGGCTGCACCGCGCTCGCATCATGGCTGGTCGTCCACGGAAACTCCCACAACACCTGGCGCCGATCGACACTCAGGCCTGCGACCCGGTCGGCGGTGACGACGACGTACTGCGGCACGCCGAGGAGCGTCACGCGTGCGGGCGAAGCGTAGGCGGTCTTGTCGTCGAGCGCCGACCACACCTGCTTACCGGTCCTGCGGTCGTACGCGACAATCGACTTTCCCTTCGGCCCGCCTGGCTGGACGATCACGACATCACCGTCGACGAGCGGCGATCCAGACATGCCCCAGGTCAGGTTCTTCGCGCCGGCGTCGGTGAGGATGTTCGCGCGCCAGACGACCTTGCCGGTGGCCGCGTCGAGGCAACGCAGTTCGCCCCGGCCGCCCAGCGCGTACACCAGCCCGTCGGCCCACATTGGCGTGGCGCGCGGCCCCTCGCCGCCCCCCCACAGGCCCATGAGCTTTGAATTGAACCGCTCGCGCCAGGCGTTGCTCCAGAGTTCCTTGCCGGTCTGCACGTCGTAGGCGGCGACGACCTCATCGCGACCGCGCTGCTCGATGGTGAAGGCGCGGCCATGGGCGATCGCGAAGGACGCTCGCCCTCCGCCAATGGATTTCTTCCACATCGGCGTCAATCCGTCCCACTCGGTGCGAATCGGATCGCGAATGACACCGTCGCGGTTCGGACCGCGGAAGCCCGGCCAGCCCGATGTGGCCTGGGGACTCGTCTGTCCGGTCACGAGCGCGGCGAGGAGGGGGAGCGCCAGCCAGAACTTCACAGTCATCACTTTAGTACAGGATCCTCACGCCCGCGTTGACCACCCGTCCCGCAAGCGGCGCCCAGGCGTCCACCGTCCATCGTCCGTCCACATCGCGCGCGGGCCGCGCGATGGGATTCCATCGCGTCTGACGAACATTGCGCAGGTTGTCCGCATTGACGAAGGCCCGCCAGCGGCCGAACTTCGCTTCGGCCAGGACGCCGACAAGCGTGTAGGCCTCGCTCGTCGTGCGGTACGGATTGGCGACAAGCCGCTGCTTCCCGACGAACATCGCCTCCACACTGATGCGGCCCCGGGTCGAATCGGCCGCGGCGATGATCGTGCCGCTGTTCTGCGGCGTGAGCGGCAGTTCGAGCGCGCCCTGGCCGCGCGTGCGCACGTGCGCGAACGCGCCGGTCACCGAGAACAGCGACTGGCGGGCCGTGCCGGAGATCTCGACACCGCGCGTCACGATCGGATCGGGATCTGTGCGCAATGTGTACGTGGCGCGATCGACCAGTGCGGGATCGTCGATCTGATTCCGGAAAATCCTGAACGAGACGGCGGCGTGCGTACTCCTGTACGCAACGTCGCCGGATACGCTTCGTGCCGTCTCCTTCTCGAGCGACTGCGCCGGGCCGACGAGCTTGAGGCGGGCAAGTCCGGCGGCCTCGGTTTCCTCGGAGAGCAACCGCGGCGTGAAGTAGCCCTGGGCAGCCGTGAACCTGGCGGAGATACTGCCGTTCCGCACGAGCAGCGACCCGCGGGGACTCGCGAGCAGGCCGTAGATGTTGTGGTGATCCAGACGCACGCTCCCTGACATGACGAGCCAGGGCGCGGCGAAGAAGTCGTCGTGGAAGAACATCCCGGGCCGCGTGGAGATATAGGTGGACGGCAGATTGTCGATGGACCGCAGGCCGTACCAATCACTGGCGATGCCGCCAAGCCAGTGATGCCGGGCCTCGCGGCGCGACAGCGTGATCTCGATCGTCGCCGTCTGCAGGCGGTCGCGTTCGCGCGCGTCGCTCCAGTCGCGGGTGCGCGACTGAATGAAGAGGGCGCCCGCACCCGCCAGGACCATCCCGTTCGACCGGATGATCTGTCCCGACATGTAGCCGTCGGCGGTCTTGGTTTCCACGGCTTCGCGCGCGCCCGCCGTTCCGCCCTCGCGTTTCTCGAACGTCACGTCCGCGACCCCGGCAATCGTCTTCCCTCGCCGGTTGGTCCACGTCACACGCGGCCGGAGCACGCCACGGGCGTACCGCGGAATGTCAGACCACCCGTCGCCGTTCACGTCTTTCTCTTCCTGCCGATGCGCGCTCGCCAGGAACGTGCTGCTCCACGATCGCGACGGCCCGGTCGCGGGTGTCGAGATCCACACGGCGCCATCCGTCGAACCCCGCGAGGACTGGCTGAACAGGATGTCCCGCTCCGGCCGCGCGCCCTCCTTGCGGGAGATCAGGTTGAGCGACCCGGCGGGGGAGTCCGAACCGAAAAAGGCCCCGGCGGGCCCCCTCAGGATCTCGATCTGGTCGAGATCCATCGGCGGAACTCTCAGCAACCCATACCCGCCTGGGCGGTCGCTGAAGAGGTGCACCCCGTCGAAGAGCAGCCGCGTGTACCGTCCGGGCAGGCCGTCGATTCGGAGCACCGACGTGCCCAGCACCGGCGATGTCGTCTGCACGCGCACCCCCGGCATGCCGTTGAACATCTGCCGGACGTCGCCCGGAGACCGCAGCATCCCCGTGGCGATGTGAGCCCTGTCCAGCATCTCGATCGGCACCGCCTGGTCGCCCGCGACGGCGTTGACGCGCGGCGTAAAGGCCAGGGCGGCGTCCACGGCCGTCAGCACGAGCCGCGCGCTCTGCTGCGGGCCCGCCGCGGCGTCCACCTTGGCGGCGGCCGGTCGGTATCCATCTTTCGACGCCGTAATGAGCGTCTGGCCCGAGACCGTGAGCGTGGCTACACCGGAGGCGTCCGTCGTGGCCGACGCCCCGCCCGCGGACACGGTGGCTCCGGGCAGTGGCTTGCCGGACGCAGCGACCTCGACGCGGACGGAAGCGGCCTGGGATTCGGCGGCGCCGGCCGGGTGACTCGCGAGGACGATGATGCACGAAGCGATCAGCAGGGGAAGCATTCGCATGAAGACTCGTTGATCATATTCGGAAGGCGCTATCCTCTGAAGATGGATGCGGTTCGACACGGACCGGAGGCGACGACCGTCGCGCTCGCGGCAGTGCGACGGGCGTGGATCCCGCCGGTGACGTCGGCCGCCTTCGTGGTTCTGGCGGCCGTGGCCCACGCCAGCCACCCCAGCCTCGTTTCCGTCTATCGCGACTCGATCGTGGCCGCGGCAGGGGTCCTCGTGCTGGCGGCCGCGGCGGCGCTCTGCGCCGTGTCTCGCGCGGGCGGCCGTCGCACGCGCGTGGACGGGCGCTGGTGGCTGGCCCTTGCCGTGCTGACGGCGCTCTGGCTGTCTCTGGTGGAAGCCCATGCCCTGGCCTCTGGCCGCCGCCCGACGGTTGCCTTCATCACGATCGGCGGCGCGCTGCTCGTCGTGTTCGCCCTGCTGGCGCGCGGGCACGGCCGCGCCCGCGGCCAGGGGACGGGGTTGCTGACGGATGCCGATTCGGCGGCGGGGACGGGCGACCTCGGCAGCTATCGTCTGCTCGAACCGATCGGGTCAGGCGGAATGGGGGAAGTCTGGCGGGCGACGCACCAGATGCTGGCGCGGCAAGCGGCCATCAAGCTCGTGCGTCCCCGGTCCGGTTCGCTCTCGGCCGCCGAGCGGGAGCGATTCGTCCGCCGGTTTCATCGCGAGGCCAACACGATCGCCAGCCTCCAGTCGCCGAACACGATCTACCTCTATGACTTCGGCGTCACGGGGGACGGTCAGTTCTACTACGCGATGGAACTCGTCGATGGCATCAGCCTCGACACGCTGGTGAAGACGTTCGGGCCGCAACCGGCCTCGCGCGTGCGGCACATCCTCCGACAGATCTGCGAGTCGCTCGAGGAAGCGCACCAACGGAACCTCGTCCACCGCGACCTGAAGCCCTCGAACGTCATGCTGTGCAAGCTCGCGCTCGCGCACGACTTCATCAAGGTGCTCGACTTCGGCCTCGCCAAGTGCGCCGCCTGCGAAGATGTGCAGCCCATCACGATGGACAACATCGCCGCCGGCACGCCCGGGTACATCGCCCCCGAAGTCGCGCTTGCCGAAGAGGTGATCGACGGCCGCGCCGATCTCTACGCGCTCGGCTGCGTGGGGTACTACCTCATCACGGGCCGGCTCGTGTTCGATGATGCGAATCCGATGACCATGGTGCTGAAGCACGTGCAGACGGCGCCGGTGCCCCCGTCCGAGCGCACGGAACTCCCGGTGCCGCCGGACCTGGAGCGCGTGATCATGAAGTGCCTGGAGAAGGCCCCCGACGCCCGTCCCCAGAGCGCCCGGCAGGTGGCGGCGATGCTCGATGCCTGCGACATCGACGACTGGAGCGCGGATCAGGCGGCGGCCTGGTGGCAGGTCCATCTCCCCGAATCGTCGTCGCTCAGAATCCGGATGGGCGGCGCCGACGGGAGCGATCAGGCGCCGGCAAGCGCCCGGAGCAGGGCCGACATGCTGGCACGATCGTGATAGCTCGTGAGCCGCTTGGCGAACGCCAGCCGGCCGTCGCGTCCAACGACGAAATCGCCGCTGAGCTGGCGAGGTCCGGGCTGGATCTTGAATTGTCTCTCACGCCGGAGAACTGAGATTAACGAGGCCAGATAGAGTCCAGGCGTGACGTAGCTGCGCCACGTCGCTTCGGACATGCCCCAGCGGCGGTACGTGTCGCGCGTCGCATCGATCAGCAGCGTGAAGGGCAGGTTGAGATCCTGCAGCATCATCGCGGTCATCTGCCGCGGGTCTTCGAAGCCCACGAGGAGCACTTCGGCCCCGAGTCGCGCGATGTCGTCGCGCCGCTGGATGGCCCGGATGACATGCGCGCGACAGAAATTGCAGTGCGCCGGCCCGAGAAACGAGACAAGCACTGGCTTGCCGCGGAAATCGGCGAGCGAACGGCGCCCGGTTCCGTCAGCCGTGGGCAGATCGAGCGCGGGTGCGGCGGATCCGACTCGTGGCACCAGGAAGGACACGGCGCCCGCTACCAGCCCCCGAGGCCGACCTCGAGTATCCAGCGAATCGGCGTAATCCGATCGAAGCCGGACCCGCGGATGCCGACTCTGAGTCCGATGAACTCGGCGCCGAGCGTGTACCGGCGTGGCGCAACGCGGGCGCGGAGCTTGAGGCCCGTCTCGGCGGCGAAGGTCCAGTCGCCGTTGTCGTACTCGTTTCCGGCCGAGACGTACCAGCTCATCGCGCGCGCCCCGCTCGGCGTATAGAGGCCCTCGATGCTCAGCCGGTTCGGGAAGAACGTGATCCTCGGCATCAGGGTGCCGTCGTGGAAGTTGATGCCGCGGAACAGAATCGCGCCGCCCATCGTGCGGTCCTTACGGAGGCTGAAATTCCGGATGAGCGGGTCGGTGCCCGTGAAGGGCGCCTTGACGTCTCTCATGAGTTTGGACGTGTATTGCACCGGCTCGAACTCCGGCCCGAAATTCTGATCCCGCGCGAGGATGCGGAGCGTTCGGTGGTCGGCCGGGAGCTGGTTGCACGGCGGCACGGCCGACGCCGCGCGGAGTTCGTAGCGCCCGAGCTCGTTGGTCGCGGACGGGCTCGGGCTCACCGAGGAGAGCGAGGTGCCGTCCACGGCATTTCGCTCCACGTACGGCGGCAGCATCCGGTAGCCGCGCTGCCGCGGTTTGAACATGCTCGCGTCGAACTTGCCGGCCATCAGCACGCCGGCTTCCAGGTCGCGCAGCCCCCAGGCGTCCCCGGTGCGCCGGTTGATGTCGTGGCCGACCGTGAACAGGCCGTCGGCATTCCGGTCCGGCGCCGTCGCGTGCGTGCCCTGCTCGACAAAAATCGTGATCGGCAGCCGCGTCCCGGCCTCCACGGCCAGCTCGTTGGCGTACCACTGCGTGCCGCGCACCAGGCCGGCCACGCGCGTGATGCGGATCCGGTTGCCCCCGCCGGCGAGGCGGTCGATCGCGACGTCGAGGTCCGCGGCGGCAAGGTCGTGCGCGCGCTCGTCGCTGCCGAAGTGCCGGCTGAAGTAGAAGTGGTACCGGATCGTGAAGCTGTCGACGTGGTCGACGAAGAACGGATCGTCCTGCGGGGGCAGTCCCACGCGGACTCCCGATCGCAGCTTGATCCGCGTCACCTGGTAGTAGACGACGCCGTTGGTGGCGGGGGCGTCGCAGGGATGGACGTTCGGCAGCGACCGCTCGCCCTGGAGAATCAGCGGTTCGTCCGTCGAGAACCACAGGACCGGCGCCGTGATCGTGGCGATGTCGGCCAGTGCCAGGCCCGACTGCTTCCCGTACCAGATCAGGCCGGGCTCGGTCGGCGGCGCCGCCGATGCCGGCGCCTGTCCCTGCGCCGCCACGGGCGCAGCCGCCAGGGCACAGAGGCCCGCCAGCGCTGCCCGAACCCTCGTCAACCTCATTGGCATCATCGGAATCATGTCACGGCCGACGGCCCGAGAGCAGCCGCTGCCGGACCTTCTCGACCGTCTGGTGAAACTGATAGAGGGCCGTCGCATCGCCGGAGACGGTGAAGTTGTACGTCTTGCCGGCGCGGACCTTCACGCGCAGGTTCTTCTGGACGAAGTCCATCTGAAACGTCTCGAGATCGGTGAGCGCCGCCGCGAACGCGTCGCCGGCGTGGGTGGTGTCGTAGACGAGCCGCTGGGGGCTGGCGCGCAAGGTGCCCGTGCACGATCCGATGCCGTGCTTGTGCGAGACGTCGATGCGCTCGTCGAGCCTGATCTCCTTGAATTTCATGGAAATCGTGCGCGTGCCCGGTTCGACGTCGATCGTTTCCGACACGCCATCGTAGCCGGTCACCGACATGTTCAGGCGATGGGGCCCCGGGGCAAGATCTTTCGCCGTCACCGGCGCCATTCCCAGAAAGACGCGATCGATGAACACGCTGGTCTCCGGGACGTCGCTCTCGATGATGAGCGTGCCGAGTCTCGGAGGTGACACGGGGTCGGCCGGTGCGCCGGGTTCCGCCAGTGTCTTCGGAGATGTCGAGGCCGCCGCCGGCTTCGAGGCGGCGGGCACCGGTTTGGCCGCCGGCGCCGTGGGCCTCGCCACGTCAGCCGGCGGGACGGCCGTTGCCGCCGGTTTCCGGGCAGGCCGGCTCATCCACACCATCGCCGCGCCTGCACCGGCCACGACCACGCCGCCGAGCACGATGGCGACCACGCGATTCGTCACATCCAAGAGTCTAATTTGCGCTCGGCGTCGCGCAAGGCCATAATCGACGGTCGGGACACATCCCTATGAACATTCTCTGGTGGCATTGGCTCGTGCTGGGTCTCGTGCTCGTCGTGTCGGAACTGGCGACGCCGGGCGGCTTCTACATCATCTTTTTCGGGCTGGGCGCGCTCACCGTCGGCGTGCTGGCCGGCTTCGACGTTGCCGGTCCGCAGTGGATGCAGGTGCTGCTCTTCTCGATCATCTCGATCGCGTCGATCGTGCTCTTCCGCGGCCGCGTGCTGAAGATGTTCCAGGTCGATCCGCAGGCGCCGAGCGTGGACATCCTGGTCGGCGAAGTCGGCGTAGCCTCCGAGGATCTGGCGCCCGGGGCGATCGGCAAAGTCGAACTCAGAGGCACCAACTGGTCCGCGCGTAATACGGCCCAGACGTTTGTCGCGCGCGGAGCGCGCTGCCGCGTCATGAGCGTCGACGGACTGACGCTGAACATCAAGCCCGAAGGAGCCGCCTAGATGGATCCCTCTCTTATCGTCGTCCTGCTGCTCGCGCTCGTCGTCATCATCACCGTCGCCAAGACGGCGGTCGTCGTGCCGCAGCAGAGTGCCTACGTCGTCGAACGGCTGGGCCGGTTTTCCGGCGTGCTCCAGGCCGGGTTTCACATCCTGATTCCGTTCTTCGACGTCATTCGCTATCGGCTGTCGCTGAAGGAGGTCGCGATCGACATCCCGGCGCAGGTCTGCATCACGCGCGACAACGTGCAGGTGGGCGTGGACGGCGTGCTGTACCTGAAGGTGCTCAATCCCGAGCGGGCGTCCTACGGCATCACGGACTACGTGTTCGCGATTGTCCAGCTGGCGCAGACGGCCCTGCGCAGTGAGATCGGCAAGATCGATCTCGACAAGACGTTCGAGGAGCGCACGAATATCAATCTCCAGGTGGTCCAGGAGCTCGACAAAGCGTCGGAGCCCTGGGGCGTCAAGGTGCTGCGCTACGAGATCAAGAACATCACGCCGCCGCACGACGTGCTGGCGGCGATGGAAAAACAGATGCGCGCCGAGCGCGAGAAACGCGCGGTGATCCTCTCCTCTGAGGGAGAG
>CAZJTG010000090.1:12107-13223 GCA_964548865.1 uncultured Solibacteraceae bacterium | reverse complement strand
GACGGTGAGGGTATTGAACGCGACCTGGTGCTGCTTGAGCCGCTCCAGGGCGGTCATGACGGCGCGAAAGGTCGGCTGGCCGCCGCGGTCAACCCGATACCGATCGTGCAGATCTTCGGGACCGTCGATCGACAGGCCCACCAGGAACTCGTGCTCCGCGAGGAACGCGCACCACCGATCGTCGATCAGGATGCCGTTGGTCTGAATCGCATTCTCGATCGTGCGCCCCTCCGCGTACTGCCGCTGCAGCGCGACGACGCGCTCGAAAAACCCGACACCGCGCAGCGTGGGCTCACCGCCCTGCCAGGCGAACGAGACGACCGGCAGGTTGGCGTGGGCTTCGATGTGCTGCCGGATGAACGACTCGAGCACGTCGTCCTTCATGCCCCAGTCGGTCGTGCCGGGATACAGGCGCTCCTTCTCCAGGTAGAAGCAGTACCGGCAGTCCAGGTTGCAGAGCGGCCCGGACGGCTTCGCCATCATGTGAAACGGCGGCACAGGCGGAGTATGTTACGGGGATTTCGCACTCGTCGCGCGGCGTCAGACGCGCCGCGACCCCGAGGGCTCGGGAGACGAGCGGCCGGGCGCCGGAACCCGCCGGGGCGGGCGCACGCCAGGCCCGGGCTTGCCGGTGTCGCCAAGATCGGCCCGCGCTTCCGCGGCGATGCCCTGCAGGCGACGGACGATGTCAGGATGCTCGTTCACCAGATTGATCGTCTCGCCAATGTCGGTCTCCAGATTGTAGAGACCCAGCTCGACTTTGAGCGTCCCCGTGGCGCCGGGAAGACCATCCCAGCCGGGCGTGTGTCCTTCGTACGTGCGGGCCTCGTGAGGCAACTGGAGCTTCCACGGCCCTTGCCGGACGCCGGTGAGCGTCTGTCCGTAGTAGAGCCAGAACACGTCTCGGGGATTTGCGTCAGTCTGGCCCTGAAGCAACGGCAGGATGTTCACCCCGTCGATGCGGCGTTCCGGCAGCGCCGCTCCGGCGATGGCCGCAATCGTCGGCAGGATGTCGATCGTGGCGGCAAGCCGATCGCACACGGTGCCTGCGGGAATCCGGCCCGGCCAGCGGACGATGGCCGGCACGCGGCACCCGCCTTCCCACATCGTTCCCTT
>CAZJTG010000090.1:0-12097 GCA_964548865.1 uncultured Solibacteraceae bacterium | reverse complement strand
CACGAAGCGGACCGGCGCTTCCGGCATGGTTCCCGAAGTTGAGCCACGGCCCATTGTCCGACGTGAAGATGACGACCGTATCGTTCTCGAGGGAACGCGCGCGCAGCGTGTCGAGCACCTGGCCCACCGACCAGTCGATTTCCATCATCACGTCGCCGAAAAGCCCGCGCCCGCTCCTGCCGCGGAACCTGCGGGACACGCCAAGCGGCACGTGCACCATGCTGTGCGGCAGGTAGAGGAAGAACGGCTCGTGCCTGTGGGCATTGATGAAGCGGACCGCGCGTTCCGTGAACAGCGTCGTGAGTGAATCCTGATCGGCGAAGTCCCTGATCGCCCGGCCCTTCTCGTTGCCCTGCATGAGATGCAGCGGCGGCCAGTACCGGCGGTGAATGCGCGTGTCGGCGGGATCGCGTTTCTGATCCGGCGTGATCGGCGTGCCGTCGTGGTCCACCGGCCACATGTCATTCGAGTACGGCAGGCCGAAGTATTCATCGAAGCCCTGCTGCAGGGGCAGGTACGGCTGGTGGTCGCCCAGGTGCCATTTGCCGAAGATGCCGCACGCGTAGCCCTGGCGCTTGAGTACGTCGGCAATCGTGTCCTCGTCAGGGTCGAGGCCGGTTCCGGCGTTGGGTCCGAGGGCGCCGAGGACTCCCACGCGATTCGGGTAGCAGCCCGTCAGCAGCGCCGCGCGAGACGCGCTGCAGACGGCCTGCGCGGCGTAGAAGCTGGTGAACCGCATGCCCTGACTCGCCAGGCGGTCGATGTTCGGCGTGGTTCCTGGCGCGCCGCCGTAGATGGCGGGATCCGCGTAGCCCATGTCGTCCATGAAGATCACGACGACATTCGGGCGGCGCCGGGCCGACTGCGAGGCGAACGCGCGGTGCAAGCCGGGCAGCGCCAGCCCCGCGCCGGCCAGACCCAGCGATCTCAGGAAGTCGCGCCGCGGTGCGGGATCCGCCATGCGGCCGAGTATAAGGCCCACCGGGCACGACATACGCGGCGCGGGGCGGCTTGCGCTAGGATGCCCGCATGATCAACCGCCGCGCGTTCGTGGCGGCGGCCGGCACGGCCGCCGCGGCGGCCGCCATTGGCGAATTCGCCGGCGCCAGTGCGCTCGCGCAGGGGCGCCGGCCGAACATCATCTTCATCATGGCCGACGACCTCGGCTGGGGTGAACTCGGCTGTTACGGGCAGAAGAAGATCCGCACGCCGCATATCGATCGGATCGCAGCCGAAGGGATGAGGTTCACCGACGCGTACTCAGGCAGTCCGGTCTGCGCGCCGTCCCGCTGCGTGCTGCTGACCGGCTATCACACCGGCCACGCCTACATCCGCAACAACGACGAATACAACATCACCGGCGGCGACATCTGGCGCGACCTGTCCCTCGAGGGCCAGCGGCCGATCCTTCCCGGCACCGTCACGGCAGGCACGGTGCTGCAGAACGCCGGATATCGCACCGCGGCCATTGGCAAATGGGGCCTGGGCGGCCCGGGCACGACGGGCGCGCCGAACAAGCAGGGCTTCGATCATTTCTTCGGCTACCTCTGCCAGCGCATCGCGCACAACTTCTACCCGCCGCACCTCTGGCGCAACGCCGAGAAGGTGACGCTCAGGAACGCCTACTTCCATCCGCACCAGAGGCTGCCTGCGGACGCCGACCCCCAGGATCCGAAGTCGTACGCCCCGTACGCCGGCCAGGAGTACTCGCACGATCTGCTCGTGAGCGAAGCGCTGCAGTTCATCGAGGACAGCCAGTCGCGGCCCTTCTTCCTGTATCTGCCGTTCACCATCCCGCACGTCGCGCTGCAGGTGCCGGAGGATTCGGTCAAGGAATACGAAGGACTGTTCCCCGAGACTCCCTATACCGGCGGCGCGACGAGCGGCGGCAGCTATCTGCCCCATCGCACGCCGCACGCGGCGTATGCCGGGATGATCACGCGCCTGGATCGCGACGTGGGCCGCATCATGGCGCTCGTCAAGAAGTTGGGCCTTGACGACGACACGATCGTGTTTTTCACGAGCGACAACGGCCCGAGCTGGGTGGGCGGCGCCGATCCTGAGTTCTTCGAGAGCCGCGGCGTCCTCCGCGGCCGCAAGGCGCAGGTCTGGGAGGGCGGCATTCGTGTGCCGCTGGTCGCGCGCTGGCCGGGCAAGATCAAGCCGGGCACTGTGTCGAATCTGCCCACGGCCTTCTGGGACATGCTTCCGACGTTCGCCGAACTCGCCGGCACACCCGCCCCGGCCGGCATCGACGGCACGTCGATCGTGCCGACGCTACTCGGACGGTCGGGCCAGAAGGTGCACGAGTATCTCTACTGGGAGTTCACCAACTCGGTGGTCGTGCGGATGGGGGACTGGAAGGGCGTCCTGCCAGCCGCGAAGGAGACGATGGAACTCTACAACCTCGCGAGCGACATCAGCGAAACGAAAGACGCCGCCGCGGCGAACCCGTCGATCGTCACGAAGATCGCGGCCATCATGAGGGCGGCGCACGTCGAGTCGGACCTGTTTCCGCTCAGAAAGCCAAGGGTCTAGGCCGCGCCGGCTACCTTTTTCCGGGGAATCTCGTCTATCCTCAGGACATGCTCGCGTTGAGCGGGCATCCCATAACCAGGAAACGAGGAGGTAGTGTGAATTCAGTAGTGAGGACGGCCATTCTGATGGTCGCTGCCGTGCTGGCGATCATCGCAAGCACCACGGGCGCCTACGCACAGGCGACCACCGGCGAGCTGACGGGCCGGGTTACCGATCCTGGCGGCCAGCTGGTCGCGGGAGCTGTCGTGACTGCCACCAATACCGCGACCGGCCTGGCGCGCAGCGTCACCACCAATGACAGAGGGGAGTACACGCTGACGTTGCTCCCGCCTGGACAGTACTCGGTCTCCGCCGAGCGGACGGGGTTCAAGAAGGCCGTGCGATCCGACGTGTCCGTGCTCGTCGGCACCCGTCAGCCCCTGAACATCGCCCTGGAAGTCGGCCAGGTCACCGAAGCGGTCACGGTGTCGAGCGGCACCGCACTCGTCAATACCACCAGTTCCGAGCTCGGGGGCGTGGTGACGTCGCGGGACATCGCGACCCTTCCCCTGCTCAACCGGACGTTCGCCAACCTCTCGCTCGTGATGCCCGAGGCCCGGCCGGCGGGCAACTTCGATCCGACGAAGACGCGTGTCGGCAACTTTGCGATGAGCGGCGGCGACGGCCGGCAGGTCAGCGTCAACGTGGACGGCGGCGACAACAAGGACAACGTCGTCGGCAGCCTGCTGCAGAACTTCGCCTACGAGGGCATCCAGGAGTTTCAGGTGCTCCAGCACCGGTGGACGGCCGAGAGCGGCCGCGCCGTCGGCGGCGTGGTCAACGTCATCAGCAAGTCGGGCGCGAACACGACGTCCGGATCCCTGTTCGGGACCTACCGCAACCAGGACATGATCGCCAAGGATTTCTTCCAGAAGCGCGGCGCTTCCAAGGGCAATTTCGAGCGGCGCGAGTTCGGCGGATCCGTCGGCGGCGCGCTCAAGAAGGATTCGCTGTTCTACTTCGGCGCCCTCGAGCGTTTCGACGAGCCGTCGGGCTTCACGCCGCTTCGCAGCGACGCCGTCTTCCAGCAGATCGCGGCCATTCCCGGCGCCGCCCCGGTGCGCAGCATCCCCACGCCGTATGACGACACGCTGCTCACCGTGAAGGTCGATCACCGGATCAGCCCGAGCCAGTCGATGTTCTATCGCCTCGCATGGCAGAAGAACTCGTCGCCGAACGACCAGGTGTCCAACCCCGCGACGACGGATTTGTCCGGCGGCAACTCCAACGAGAACACGCTCTGGGACTTCGTCGGCAACCACACGAAGACGATCGGCTCGAGCAACGTCAACCAGTTCGCGTTCCACTTCCAGGATTTCAAGAACGAGATCCTCGAGGTGACCAAGAACCCGATCATGATCTTCCCCACCGTGAGGATAGGCCCGGCGCCGAACACGCCGCAGGCGACGCTCGAGCGGAAGTTCCAGCTGCGCAATGACTTCACGTGGATGCGCGGCAACCACAACATGAAGACGGGTGTGAACTACCTGTACACGGATCTCGGCGGCTACTTCTACTTCGGTGCGTTCGGCTACCAGCTCACGTGGTTCAGCGATCCGCTGACGATCGCGACCGACACAGCCACGTATCCCCAGGGATTCGCGACGCCAGGCGCCGTGCGCAACATCGACTTCTTCGATGGCGCCGCGGGGCACGACCAGGTGTTTCACCAGTTGGCGCTCTACGCCCAGGACGACTGGAAAGTGAACCGGAACTGGACCCTGAATCTGGGGATTCGGTGGGACGCCAACATCGGCCTGCTGACCGACCAGACGAACAACCGGACGATGGCCCTCCTGAGCCAGCTTGATGAGCCGCGCGCCAACGCGATCACGGACGACGCGTCGAAACTGTCGCGCACCACCCCGAGCTGGAAGGAGTTCCAGCCGAGGCTCGGATTCGTCTACGACCGCAGCGGTGACGGCAAGTTCGTCGTCCGCGGCGGCTACGGCCTGTTTTTCGATCAGATCTTCCAGAATCTGACGATCTTCTCCCTGGCGCAGAGCGGGCCGCAGATCTACTCGCAGGTCATGGCGCTGACCAACTCGGCGGTGGGCGTGGGTCAGGCCGCCACGTTCCGCTTCGGTGTGGATCCGCTGCCGGCGCCGCCGGCGTTCAACTTCACCAACCTGCCGGCCGGATCGTTCGGACGCATCAACGATCCGGACATGTCGGACCCGTACACGCACAAGATGTCGATTGGCTTCGAGAAGCTGCTCGGCGGTTCCTGGGTCCTGTCGAGCGACTGGGTGCACACGGAAGGCCGCAACGAACCCCGCGTCCAGGTCATCAACCCCCAGATCCGGTCGATCTGTGACCCGGCGTTCGCGGGCTCGACGCCGACGAGTGCCCGGTGCCCCAACGGCGCCTCGTCTCGCTACTTCGACCAGGCGTTCGTCGCGGCGGGCCTGGGCGTGAACCGGTTGGGCCAAATCAACATGATCGGGACCACCAACCGATCGCGGTTCGACTCGCTCACCACCACGCTCAAGGGCCGCGCGCAGTGGGGCCGGGTGGGCACGTCGATGTCGATGAGCTACATCCTCGCGCGCTCGGTCGCCCTGGGCGGCCAGCCGACGGCGTCCTACAGCGGCAACGGCATCGCCATCTCGCCCACCGACCAGGAACTGTTTGGCGAGTGGGGGCCGACCCGGCATGACGAGCGGCATCGTTTCGTGGCCTCCGGCACGCTGGACTTCCCGTGGGACTTCCAGATCGCGCCGATCATCCAGATCGCGTCGTCGCGGCCGTACTCGCCCGTCCTCGGAATCGACTTCAACGGCGACGGACTGGTGAACTTCAACGACCGGCCGTGCGCCGGCGTCTCCCCGGCGCAGCTCTTTGCCGTGCGGGGCAACATCAACGCCATCCGTGCGCTGAGCACGCCCGGATGCGGCCGCACCTCCGTCAATTCGCAGCGGACCGGCTTCGTCGTGAATCCGGACGGATCGATCGAGGAGCGGAGCGGCAGGTTCCTCAACGTGGACCTGCGCGTCGCGAAGCAGTTCGCGATCGGCAGCCGCGCCAAGGTGCGCGTGTTCGCCGACTTCTACAACGTGTTCAACACCGAGAATCTGTCGTTTACGCTCAGACCCGAGCAGAGCGTGGCGACGTCGGCATCCACATTCATGCAGCCGGTCTCGCTGTTCGGGCCCGGCTTCGGGCCGCCAGTGGGCCGGCCGTTCACGGCCTCGTTCGGCGCGCGCATCGCGTTCTAGCGCGTCACGACGCATCGACACCGCACCACAAGGGGAGCGGGCCCGAAGGCCCGTTCCCCTCTCTCCCGCGTCGTATCCTATGTTCATGAAACTGGCACTGCTGATGGTCCTGGGCCTGGTGGCGGGCACCGCTGCGGACACACCCGCCTTGTTCGGCAGCGGCCGGGTGCCGACGATCTCCGTGAATTCGGTCGAGGTCGGCGGCGGCGAGGTGCTGCTCGAAGTGACGGTCGACGCCAAGGGCGGGATCCGCGCGATCAAGACGCTGCGCGACACCGCGCCATTCACGGATCGGATGGTTGATGCCGTAAAGAGCTGGAAGTTCTCGCCTGCCGAGGTGGACATTCCACCGTCGCGCCGGAAACCTGGCGAGCCCGCGACCGAATCCATTGAAAGCAAGGTCCTGGTCGCCGGCGTCTTCCGGCCACCGGCCGTCATTGGCGCCACGCTCGGCGACGTACCGAAGGACGTGGCAGCCGGATCCGCGGATATCCCGTTCCCCGTGTCCGTGGTGACGCCCACGTACCCGGCCGGCACCATGAGTCCGGGCGTCGTCCTCGTCGAGGCGAAGATCGACGCCGCGGGCGCGGTCACGGATGCCCAGGTGCGGGTGGCTGCCCCAGGCTTCGACCAGGTCGCACTCGCGACGGCGCGTCAGTGGAAGTTCCGGCCCGCCCGCGCGGCGGGCGGCGCGACATCGGCGGTCGCCTATATCGTCTTCGGATTTCCCGTGCCCCGCGGCTGAGGCCGCCCGTTCCCGATGCGATCCGGTCAGCCGCGCGTCCCCGGGAGCCAGCCGCGGCGGACCACCCTGGACACGCTGCGCGAGTTCGCGGTGGCCCGGAGCCTCTTCACTCTGCCCGATCTGCCGGGCACGATCGATACCCTCGGATTCGTCCAGGCCGATCCGATCCGCGCGCCGGCGAGAGCGCAGGACCTCACGCTGCGCCATCGGGTGGCCGGTTACCGGGCAGGCGATCTCGAACGGCAGTACGCCGCACTCGATGTGGAGGAGGACGTCCTCATCAACTACGGCTTCGTCTCGAAGACCGTGTATGCGCTGATGCATCCACGCGAGAAGCCACCCAGCACGGCCCATCCGCGAAGCCGCCGGCAGAAGCTGCTGGCCTTCGTTCGGGACCGGGGTGACATCCATCCCGCCGACGCCGAGGCGCATTTTGCGCACGGGACGGTCACCAACTACTGGGGCGGTTTGTCGAGCGCGACGACGCGCCTGCTCGAGGATATGCACTACCGCGGCTGGCTCCGCGTGATCCGCCGGGACAAGGGGATCCGGCGGTATGCCTTCCGCACCGACACGCCCCTGTCGCGAGGCCTATCGCGTCAGGAACGGCTCGACGCGCTTGTCGACGTCGTCGTCAACAAGTACGCGCCGCTGCCGTCGCCGTCACTCTCATACGTCATTGGAAGGCTTCGCTATGCCGTACCCCAGTGGCGCGGATTGATTCCGCAGGCGCTCGCACGCGCGCGCCGCCGCCTGGCGCGCGCGCGCGTTGACGGCGTCGACTGGTATTGGCCGACGGCCGAGCATCCGGCGCGCCAGCGCGTGGACAACAACGCGCGCATCCTCACGCCGTTCGATCCCATCGTGTGGGATCGGCGCCGATTCGAGTTGCTTTGGGAATGGCCGTATCGGTTCGAGGCCTACACGCCGGCGAAGAAGCGGAGGTTCGGTTACTACGCGATGCCGGTGCTGTGGCGTACCCAGGTCATTGGCTGGGCCAACGTTTCGGTCGTGACCGGCAAGCTCCACGCCGAGCTGGGCTACGCCTCGTCGTCCGCGCCTCGAGAGCGGACCTACCGGCGGGAACTGGACGCTGAGCTCGAGCGACTCCGGCGATTCCTCGTTCCGTAGAATGGACGCACGCGCATGACGATTCACCCACCCGCATTCGACGCGACGACCGCGTTCGGCATCGGCGCGATCGCCTGGATCGTGGCCGGCGTGTGGGTGTGGCTCTTCGGACAGCGGCAGCGCCGATTGACGATCCGCCTGGCGGCGGGTGCGCTCGTCGCGTTCGTGGCCAGCGCGGCCGCCGCGACATCCGGCTGGCTCCAGCGGATGGACCCGCCCCCGTCCATGGCCCTGATGATCGCGACGGTGCTTGCCGTCGCCTTTGCGCTCGGTCTGTCACGCTTCGGACGCTCCGCCGCGGACAACGTCCGGCTGTCGTCCCAGGTGGCGTTCCAGAGTTTTCGCCTGCCGCTGGAACTCGTGATGCACCGGGCGGCAGAGCTCGGCATCATGCCGGAGGAACTCTCGTACTCGGGCTACAACTTCGACATCGTGACCGGCGCGGGAGCGGTCGCGCTGGCGTTCGCCATGGCAGCCGGCCTGGCCGTGCCGCGCGGCGTCCTCTGGGCCTGGAATCTCTGGGGCTGCTGGTGCCTGGCCGTCATCGTGTTCGTTGCGATCGCCGGCTCGCCAATGGTGCGATTCTTTGGCGATGCGCCGCCGCATGTCAATACCTGGGTGCTGTTCGTGCCCTACGTGTGGCTCCCGGTCGTGCTCGTCACAGCCGCGATCTTCGGCCACATCGTCCTCTCTCGCGCGCTCCTCGCGGGAACTCGCTAGCACTCGCCCGCTAGGGGGACCGCTTCCGCTTCGCCGCTTTCGCGATGTACGCCACGGCGTCTGGTGTCTTGCAGTACGTCTCGCCGTGGTCAACCTCGACCTTGCCGATTCGTGTCGCGGCTTCCGTCGCCTTCTTGCGCAGGGCCGGCTTGTAGATGCCGATCCCAATCAGCGCGCCGTTCATGGCGTAGCGCGCCCAGTTCGCCGACGCGTGAATCTCCTTCTCGATTCTCGCCAGGATCTTCGCGGCGTCCGCCTCGCCGACCGAGTCCGGGTCGTCTCTCAGCCGCATCCCGAGGACGCCGTAGCCCATCTCCCGGAAGGACTCGTCATCCGACGCCATCCAGTCGCGCATCGCGGCGTCCCCAACGGGGCTCCGCGCGACCAGTTCGGTCAGGTAGTAGCCGACGAACCGTGTCGGGCCATCTTTCACGAACTTGTCCGCCGCCGGCCGAGTCACTTTCACGGGATCGGCGATCTGAAGCGCCAGCGCGCGCGCTTCGGCGTTGCCGCTCTTCCACAGCTCGAGCGCCAGGGCGTGATCCATTCGGATCTTCCTTCGCAGCTTCGCGATCTCCGACGTCAGCACGCCAAAGACGTTGTCACCCGTTCCGTAGCGCTTGTAAATCGCCGCAGTCTGCGGCTTCCCGAGCTTCTTCAATGTCGCGAGTACGTCGGAGGACGTCATGGTCGCCTCACTCAGCTACCTTGCCGTTCTCCGAACCAGAAGCAGAGTCCGTCCGGCGCCACGACGTAGAACACCCTCCACTCTGCATCGCCTTGCCGCTCGACCTTCACGTCCGATGCCGGCCTCTCGAGCCCCTGCCCTCTGAACTCCTCGAGGAGCGCGTCCAGGTTCGTGACGTGAAAGGCGCAGCCGTCCTGCGACGGGTCGCCGCCGTTCTGGGCGAGACCGATCCGGATGTCGTCTCTCTCGAGCACAGCGGATCTCACCGGTGAATTGATTCTGGAGACCACGCGAAAACCGAGGGCCTGGTAGAAGGGCACCGCCGCGACGACGTCCGCGACCGGCAGGGTCATGTTGTTGCCCTGATAGCCGAACGCTTTGGTGAGGGTGCCCTTCGCGCTCGGCGCCTGCTTTCGCAGTGTGTCTCCCAGCCAGCACAACAGGTCGGCCACGGAACTCTGCCACGCGCGATCAGAGCCATCCCCGAAGGCCGTTAAACGAACCTTGACGAACTGGTTGGCGGCGGCGGTCAGGAGTATGAAAGTCGATTGCGCCTGGCCCTCCGTGGTGATGCCGACGAAGCTGGCCCGGAGCGCGCTCGGTGCCGAATCGCCGGACCGGAGAGGCACGGTGTCGTCGCCCAGGTGGTTGAGGTCGCGCCAACGCTGCTCCCGAGTCGCCCACAAATCACGCTTGGCTTGCTCGAACTGTTCCTGAATCAACGACGACGCCGGCCCGGGCTCAATCTCACGATGGCCGCCGTTGTAGAAGTGAATGGAGGCGGTGGTGCCGTCGTTCAGGCGGTACGGGATGCTGCAGCCGAACGGGGGCGGGTACTCGCGAATCGGCCCTGCGACCCAGTGACCGATCCTCTCCGGGAAGCCCTTAATCATTAGATCCGACCGGAGCGAAAGACATGGAGAAGGGGATTCTAGCGGGTTGGCCCCAGCGCCGCGAGTCATTAATGAAAGTCCCTCGACGGTTGTTCCGGCGTCTGCGCCTTCAGCGACTCGATCCGCTGCGCCTTCACCGACACGGCTCCGTTCTGGTTCTGTAACGTGCCATCTACCAACAGATACGGTTCGTCCACGATGATGCGCTTGAACTGCGCATACGTATCCGGTGTGATGATGACGTTCGACAAGCCGGTCTCATCCTCCATCGTCAGAAACACGAACCCCTTCGCGGTGCCGGGACGCTGGCGGACGATCACGGCGCCGGCAACACGAACACGGCGGCCAGGGCGCCACCTGGGCAAATCCACTGCCCTCGCGACTCCCCGCGTTGACAAGCTCGACCGAAGGATCGACATGGGGTGGGCGCCGATGGTGAGGCCGGTGCCGGAGTAGTCGGCGGCGATGCGTTCGGACAAGGACATCGACGGGAGAGGACCTGGGGCATCATCTTTTTCGAATAATGCTGACTGCGTCAGTTCGCTCCTCGTCCCTGACGTACCTGAGGTACCCGACGTAAGAAAGAGTTCACCTGAAGGCCTCGCCGCGTGATCCGCCTGCCACAGCGCGGATCGCCGATCGCCCCCAAACGACGCGAGCGCCCCGATCTCCGCGAGCGTTCGCATTTCGTCCTGTCGCAGCCCGGTTCGCTCGGCGAGATCGTCTATCGTCCTGAATCTCCCCGCCTTCGCGCGTGAGACGACGAGTCCCTTGCCACGATCCGAGTTGAGACCATGCACGTGCAGCAGTCCCAGACGAATGCTTCCGTCCTGCTCGATGGTGCACGGCCAGTCGCTCACCTGTACGTCGATCGGCTGAAAACGGACGCCGCGGCGTTGCGCATCCTTGACCAGCGTCGCCGGGTGATAGAAACCCATCGGCTGATTGTTGAGGAGCGCCGTATAGAACGCCGCGGGGTAATGCGCCTTGAGATAGCCGCTCGCGTACACGAGCAGCGCGAAACTGGCCGCGTGCGATTCGGGGAAGCCATACAGCGCGAAGGACGAAATCGACAGGACGATGTGATCCGCCGCGTCCCCGGTGATGCCGTTCCTCGCCATGCCCTCGCGGAGGCGCACCTCGATGGCTTTCATCCGCTTCGCCGACCGCTTGAAACCCATCGCGCGGCGCAGTTCCTCGGCCTCGCCGCCGGAGAAATCCGCGACTACCATCGCCATCTTCAGCAGCTGCTCCTGAAACAGCGGCACGCCCAGCGTGCGCTTGAGCACGGGCTCGAGCAACGGATGCGCGTACGTCACCGGCTCGTCGCCGCGCCGGCGCCTGAGATACGGATGCACCATCTTGCCGACGATGGGGCCGGGCCGAATGATGGCGACCTCGACGACTAGATCGTAGAAATGCTCCGGTTTCATCCGGGGCAAGGTGGCCATCTGGGCGCGCGATTCGATTTGAAACACGCCGACGGTGTCTGCCTGCTGGAACATCTGATACACGGCCGGGTCATTCGGCGGAAGATGAGCCAGGTCAAACCTGTCAGGCTGTTGGGTGTCGGTGGCGCTATTGATAATCGTGATCGCTTCCTCGATCACCGCGAGCATTCCGAGTCCGAGCAAATCGACTTTGATGATGCCCAGATCCGCACAGTCGTCCTTGTCCCATTGCACGACCACACGGCCGGGCATGGAGGCGTTCTCGAGGGGGACGACCTCGTCGAGCCGGCCCTGACAGACGACCATGCCGCCCGAATGCTGGCCGAGATGGCGCGGCAGATCCTGCGCCTCCCGCCACAGCCGCATGAACTGCATCGTCCTCGGGTCCTCGACGTCGAGCCCGGCATCACGCGCGTGGCCGGCGATGGTCTCCCCGGGATCCACGAACTCGAACTGCACCATCGTCCTGGCCATCCGATCGATCTCGGTCTCGCTGAACCCCATCGTCTTGCCGACTTCGCGCGCGGCCGATCGGCCGCGATAGGTGATGACGTTGGCGGTCATCGCGGCGCCGAGCTTGCCGTAGCGCTCGTAGACGTACTGAATGACGCGTTCGCGGCGGTCGCCGCTCGGCAGATCGAGATCGATGTCCGGCCATTCGCCGCGCTCCTCCG
>CAZJTG010000089.1:0-13284 GCA_964548865.1 uncultured Solibacteraceae bacterium | reverse complement strand
GTCGAGCGCGCCGGAGAGCGCGGCGTTGATCATCGCGCGCGTGTGCGCGATCTTCATGCGCGTGCCGACGCCATACGGGCCGCCGGTCCAACCGGTGTTGACCAGCCACACGTGGCTCTTGTGCTTCGCGATGCGATCGCCGAGCAACTTCGCGTACACGTTCGGGTCCCACACCATGAACGGCGCGCCGAAGCACGTGCTGAACGTCGCCTTGGGCTCCGTCACGCCGCGCTCGGTCCCGGCCACCTTCGCGGTATAGCCGGAGAGGAAGTGATACATCGCCGCTTCCGGCGACAGGCGGGCGATCGGGGGCAGTACGCCGAAGGCGTCGGCGGTGAGCATGACGATGTTCGTCGGATGACCGCCGCGGCCGGACGGCACGGCATTGCCGATGAAATTCAACGGGTACGCGCCGCGCGTGTTTTCTGTGGCCGAGTCGTCGTCCAGGTTCAACTCGCGGGTGACCGGATCGAACGTCACGTTCTCGAGGACGGTGCCGAAGCGGCGGGTCGTGGCGTAGATCTGCGGCTCGGCCTCGGCCGAGAGGCGAATCATTTTCGCGTAGCAGCCGCCCTCGAAGTTGAAGACCCCGTCCGCGCTCCAGCCATGCTCGTCGTCACCGATGAGCCCGCGGTGCGGATCGCTCGACAGCGTCGTCTTGCCGGTGCCCGAGAGCCCGAAGAAGAGGGCGACATCGCCCTTGTCGCCGATATTAGCCGAACAGTGCATCGGCATCGTGTCGCGCAACGGGAGGAGGTAGTTCATCACGGTGAAGATCGATTTCTTGATCTCCCCCGCGTAGTTCGTGCCGCCGATGATCACGAGCTTCCTCTTGAAGTTGAGCAGGATGAAGGTCTCGGAATTGGTCTTGTCGGTGGCCGGGTCGGCCCGCACGCCAGGAAAATCGATGACCGTAAACTGCGGCTCGTGCTGAGCCCGCTTCGCCGCGTCCGGCTCGGGAATGAACATGTGGCGGGCGAAGAGGTTGTGCCATGCCCGTTCGGTGATGATGCGCACCGGCAGGCGATACGCGGGATCCGCGCCGGCCCAGCAATCCTGCACGAACAGTTCCTTGCCCTGCGCGTAGGCCTGCATCTTCGCGAAGACGGCGTCAAAGGCGGCCTCGTCGATCGGGCGGTTCACCTTGCCCCACGCGACGTGCTCCCTGCTCGACGACTCGGACACCACGAACTTGTCGTTGGGCGAGCGTCCCGTGTGCTGGCCGGTGCTGCAGATCATGGGCCCGTCGATGGAGATGACGCCTTCGCCGCGCCTGATGGCTTCCTCGTAGAGCGCGGCCACTCCAAGGTTCCAATGGACCTTCGACGCGCCGCGTAACCCGACCGCCTCGAGTCCGACCTTCAGTCCGCCTGCCCGCTCTTCGCGTAATCCCTGCGACATAACGCTCCTTGAGCCCACCGACAAACGACCCATGGTACCCCAGCTTCCGCGAGGTCGTCATCTGCTTGTCCCGACTAGAGTTGTCGGCACTCCTTCCCGATAGAACAGGGTGATGACCGCCCGTGCGCTCCGCGCTCCTGCTGCCCTCGCGCTGGCCGCTCTCGCCCTGCTGGGGTCGGCGTGCGCGGCGGGTCCGGGCGTGGCCCCGGCGTTCCTGAGGCCCGCGCCGCGGGTCGAATTGCCGCAGCGGTTGCACGTCAGGACGGGCGGTCGAATCGTGTCCGTGGACCTCGAATCGTACGTGGTCGACACGATTCTGTCGGAGGTCTCGCCGGTCAATGAGTCGGCCGAGACGGTTGCCGCGATTCTGGAAGTGCAGTCGGTCGTGGCGCGAACGTACGCCGCCTCGCGCGCGGGGCGCCACCGGACCGAAGGGTTCGATCTCTGCGACTCGACGCACTGCCAGGTGTATCAGCCGGCACGACGACTATCCTCCCGGTTTGCCGCCGCCGCCCGCGAGGCTGTGCAGCGAACACGCGCGCTCGTCCTGACCTACGACGCGCGACCGATCGAAGCGCTGTTCCATGCGGACTGCGGCGGTGCCACGGCTGCCGCCGACGCGGTCTGGGGCGGAGCCCCGGTGCCCTACCTTCAGCCGGCGGTCGACGACCTGCCCGAACCGACGCACCGTCCGTGGCGCGTGGCCGCCACGGCCGAACAACTGCGCAAGGCGCTCAACCTCGACACGCGCACGGCCGTGGGAGCGAGACTTCTGTCCATCACTGTCCTTTCACGCGACTCGTCCGGCCGCGCGGCATCCCTGAGCCTGCGCGGCGAGCAGTCATTGACCGTCCGCGGCGACCTCGTCCGGACGGTGCTCAACCGGACGCTGGGCGACCGTGCGGTCCAGAGCACGCGCTTCACGATCGAGCGCCAGGGCTCGGACGTCGTTCTGTCGGGCACGGGCTTCGGCCATGGCGTCGGGCTGTGTCAGCGAGGAGCCGCCTCGCGCCTGCGACGCGGTGACACCGTCGAAAACACCCTCCGGGCCTATTACGCCGGGGCGCAACTCCGGCGCGGCACGCAACCATGACGGGTTCGGGGCCGAGGGTTCAGGGCCCCGGCCCCCTCACCTGAACCAGACGCCCGAACCCGGACCCTGAACCCTCCCCCCCGAACCCGACAGAGTAACCACTAGTACCCTAGTGCCGTATCCATGTCAGGAGCCGACACCAGGGTGAACGGTCGGGAAGCGGACTCCATCGTGGCCGTGGAGATCAAGGCCCTCCAGGCCGCGGGCCGGTTGGAGGAGGCGCGCGACAAGTTCGCGGAGCTGGTGACGCGTCATCAGCGGCGCGCGTCGCGCATTGCCTTCCACTACGTTCGCGACTCCGCCGATGCCGATGAAGCCGTGCAGGACGCCTTCGTGAAGGCCTACACGCACCTCGGCTCGTTCCGGGAGGAGTTGCCGTTCGAGGTGTGGTTCACGCGCATCCTGATCAACGGATGCCTGGACCGCATCAAACAGCGGAAGCGGCGAGAGAAGTGGATTTCGCCGGTCACGATCGATCCGTCGGGGATGGAACGGAACCCCGCCGAGTTCGTGCCGGCGCGGGGGCCGAGCCCCGAAGAGCACGTCCTGCACGAGGAGCGCAGGCGTCGATTGCATGACGCGATGGGACAGCTGCCGGAACGGCAGCGCCTCGTATTCATGCTGAGTCAGTTTGAAGGGCGATCGTCGCGCGAAGTGAGTGGGCTCACCGGGTTGAACGAGTCTACGGTTCGCGTGCATTTGTTCAGGGCCATCCGCCGGTTGCGAGGCATTCTTGGCAAGACGCCTTCGAAACCCGGTGTGCGTGGCGGGAGGGTCAGTCGTGCGGCTCATTGATTTGGTGGTTCGTCAGGGACATCTCTCCGAGCGGGCGCTGATTGAGGCGGTGGCGGGCGGCGACCGTCCTGCGCACATGGATCGGTGCGACATCTGCGCCGATCGCGCCGTCGAGATCGGCCGCTGGATGGACGAGGTGCAGCGCGAGGGCGCCGAGGCGGCCGACGCCGTATTTACTCCCGAGCGGCTGAGCGCCCAGCAGTCGCAGATCCTGCGTCGCCTCGAGCAGGTGGACAACCCCGCGCGCGTCATCGCCTTCCCTGCCGCTGGCAGGTCCGAACGCCTGACGGGCGACCGTCGCGTGGCGGCCACCTGGGTCGGCGTGGCCGCCGCGGCCGGCCTCGTCGTTGGACTCGTCGGCGGGCAGATGAGCGCCCGCCTGAATCAGCGGGCGCCGCTGCTGGCGCCGGCATCACCGTCGAACTCGGACGCGACCGGCAGCCCCGTGGACGCGCGGTTCCTCGATGAGTCGTACGACCAGATCAGCATCCCGGCCTTCGAGATGATGGACGAAATGACGCCGCGGCTCACCCATCTCTCCGTCCGAAACGGCGGGTAGGCGGGACGAGCGCGCCCGACCCCGACCCGCTAGAATAGACGGCGCGTGCCGCCGATCATCTTCCGCAAGGGCCTCGACATGAAGGAGGCCGTGGCCGCCGACCTGTCGGCGGCGTATCACTCGGCCATCGTGGAGGACATGCGCGCCGCCGGGTTTACCCGGCGCACGGGCCGCCTCACGATCCATCTCGCCAGGGAGTTCGGGTTCTGCTACGGCGTTGACCGCGCGGTGGACTACGCCTACCAGACGCGGAAGCGGTTCCCGGACAGGCGCGTGTTTCTGACGGGCGAAATCATCCACAACCCGCATGTCAACGACCAGTTACGCGCCCAGGGCATCCGCCTCCTGACGGATCCGGGAGAGGACCGCTCCACGCTCGGCCCGGACGACGTGGTGATCCTTCCGGCGTTCGGCGTTTCGATTAGCGAGCTGGCATCGCTTCAGCGGCAGGGTTGCACCCTGGTCGACACGACTTGCGGGTCGGTGTTGAACGTGTGGACGGCTTTACGGCCGTCATCCACGGCACGGTTCACCACGAGGAGACGCGTGCCACGGCATCGCAGGCGACCGACTTTCCGGATGGCCACTTTCTGATTGTCCGCGACCAGGCCGAGGCGGCCGTGGCGTGCCGGTTCATCCGTGAGGGCGGCGACGGCGCCGCGTTCGTCGCACGGTTCGGCGACGCGCTGTCGCCGGGCTTCGATCCGGATCGGCATCTTCAACGCGTCGGCTGCGCGAATCAGACAACGATGCTGATGAGCGAATCACTGGAAATCGGCGAAATGTTTCGCGAGGCCATCCGCGATCGATACGGCGAGGCCGACGTGCCGGCGCGCTTTCGCGCGTTCGACACGATCTGCAGCGCGACGCAGGAGCGGCAGGACGCGGTCGTCGCCCTGCTCGACGCCGAGCCGCTGGGTATGGCCGTGGTCATCGGCGGCTACAACAGCAGCAATACCTGCAATCTCGCGAGGATCTGCGCGGACCGCGTTCCCACGTACCACATCGCCGACCCGGGCTGTCTGGTGTCGCCCGACACGATCCGGTACCGCCCCATCGGCGCGCCCTCGACCGCCGCGGTTTCCGAGGACGTCGCGACCGGATGGCTGCCGGATGGCCCCATCGTCATTGGGCTGACGGCCGGGGCGTCGACGCCCAACAACATCGTGGGCCAGGTCGTCGAGCGCCTGGAGGCGCTGGCGGCCGCCGAGGGGCCTTTGGCCGTAAACATCCGGGCTCAACCAGGCGTAAAACAGGCGTGACCGCGACCCTCTCGATGGCACTGAGGATCACCCTCCTTTTCGGCCTGTTTCTCGCAGTTCCTGGCCTCGCGTTCGAGCCGCGACTCTCCGGATTGATGGGCCAGCGCGGCAGCAACGTGCAGGGCCAGCCGCCGCCCGCGCAGACCCCTGCGGCCAGCCCGACGCCACGCCCGGGATCGCAGACTCGCAGCGATTCGGGCCCCTGGGAGTGGTGGAAGGACGAGGCCGTCAAGAAGGAACTCGGCCTGACCGCCCGACAGGTCCGCGACTTGAGCCAGATTTTCGACCGTCGCGTCCGGGAGATGAAGCCCGTCGACGATGAACTGAAGCGGCAGCAGGAAGAGCAGAACCGGATGGCGCGCGAGCGGACCGTGGATGTGGCGGTGTTCGCCATCCAGGTCGGCCGCGTCGAATTGCTGCGCTCGGAACTATCCAAGTCACGTTCCGTCATGTTTTATGCGTTTTCGAAGCAACTGACCGCCGAGCAGAATACGAAGCTCGGCGAGATCATGAAACAGCGCTTCGCCGGCCGCCGCGGTGGCGGCCCCCGCGGCTAACAGCTTCGCGCATCTGGGACGTGGTACCTTCTCGCGGTTCGGCACCGTTCAGCCGGCCCGCCACAACGGGAGCAGACAGGCAATGACTCGAACGTTCCGAATGCTCGGTGCATTCATCCTCTCCATCGCCACGACCGCTACTGCCAGCGCCGCGACGGCGCAGGCCGCGTCAGGGGCGGCCATGCCCCAGGGGCCGGCGGCGGGCACCGCGGGCCTGATTCAGGCCCAGTCGACGGATCGCTACGAGGTCGGCCAGGCGCGCCCGCCCATCGTGGAGGGGTCGAAGCTGCGGGAACTCACGCTCGAGCAGGCCTTCGCCATCGCGCTCGACAAAAACCTGGATCTCAAAGTGGCCCGGATGAATCCGCAGAGCGTGGATTACCAGCTCCAGTCCGCGCGGGCGGCCTTCCTGCCCAGTTTCACCGGCTCGTACAGCTACTCGGACTCCCAGTCGCCGTCGAACAACACGCTCGAAGGCGTGGCGAACATCACCAACATCGGCCAGAACTTCAACGGCGGCATGAACCAGACGCTGCCGTGGTTCGGCGCCACGATGTCGGCGCAGTTCACGAACGGCCGCTCGTCAACGAACAACGTCACCGCGCGCACGAACCCGAACTACTCCTCGGGGCTCAATCTCAACTTCAACATGCCGCTCCTTGCGAACTTCAAGATGGACGGCACGCGCAACAACCTGCGCACGCTCCAGATCACGCGGCAGATCGAGGACATCAACCTGCTCACGTCGGTCGAGAACACGAAGAACAGCGTCCGCACGTCGTACTGGGCGCTCCGGTCCGCCATCGAGCAGATCGAAATCAACCGCCGCGCGCTCGAGATCGCGAAGAAGTCGTACGACGACAGCATGCTCAAAGTGGAAATCGGCACGATGGCGCCGATCGACACCACGCAGTTCGAGACCGCGCTCGCGAACGCCGAGCAGTCGTACCTCGCGTCGCAGATTTCCTGGCGCACGGCCGAACTCAACTTCAAGCGCCTGCTCGTGAGCGGCATCGATGACGAGCTGTACCTGATGACGATCAATCCGACCGACAAGCCGCAGCTGTCCGTCCAGAGCGTGGACATCCAGGCCGCGGTGACCAGGGCGCTCGCCGAGCGGACGGACATCGTGATCGCGCGGCGCAACATCGACAGCAGCCGGCTCAGCCTCGAGGTGACGCAGGGCCAGCTCAAGCCGAACCTGGCGTTCAACGCCGGCTACCGCGTCTCCGGCCAGGGCGGACCGACGCGGAGCGGCACGACGGTCATCCCGGGCGGCTATTTCGACGCGCTGCGGCAGGTGTACACGTTTGAGCTGCCGACGTGGAACATCGGCTTCAACTTCAGCTACCCACTCGGCATGCGGAGCGCGAAAGCCAACTACGCGCGCGCCGTGCTCGCGGTCGACCAGTCGCTCGCGCGCATCAAGTCCCAGGAGCTCCAGATTTCGACCGCGGTGATCAACGCCGGCCTCAACGTCGAGAACACGTACAAGCTCTACCAGGCGTCGGTGAAGGCGCGTGAGGCCGCCGAGAAGAACGCCGCGGCCGCCCAGGTGCGCTTCGACAACGGCATGCTGACGAACTTCGAAGTCGTCACGATCCAGAATTCGCTGACGCAGGCCCGCCTCACCGAACTCGGCCGGCTCATCAACTACGTCAACGCGATTGCGGAGTTCGAGCGCGTGCAGAAGGTCGGCTAGTGCGCAAAGCTCTGGTCGTCCTGCTGCTTGCCGCCGCCGGGTCTGCCGGCGTCTGGTACTACCGTTCCTCGGCGTCGGGCGCGGCCGCGGCGGTCGGCGGCGCCGGCGCCAACGCGGGCACCGCGGGTCGCGCCGGTGGCATGCCTGGCCGCGGCGCCGGCGGCCGGACTCCCATGACCGTCGAGCTCGCGCCCGCCTCCCGACGCGAAGTCGTGGACTACATCACCGTGGTCGGCAACCTTGTCGGCGAGGCTACGGTGGACGTCGTGCCGCGTGTGGCCGGCCGCATCGATTCGATCGCGGTGAAGCTGGGCGACCGCGTCGCCAAGGGCGCGGCGGTCGCCAAGATCGAAGACCGCGAAATCCGCGAGCAGATCAATCAGGCCCAGGCCACCCTGGATGTGAACAAGGCGAACGTCGCGCAGCGTGAGAACGAGCTGCAGATCCAGCAGCTGGCGCTCGAACGCGCCAGGACGAGTTTCGAAAAGGGTCTCACCTCGCGGCAGAATCTCGAGGACGCCGAGGCGCGGTACAACGCCAGCGTCTCGGCCCTGAACGTGGCCAATGCCCAGCAGTCGCAAACGCAGTTCCGCATCGACGAGCTGCGCATCACGCTCTCCAATACCAGCGTCGTCGCGCCCACCGGGGGGTTCATCAGCCGGCGCCTGCTCGATCCGGGCGCGTTCGCGAATGCCAACACCGTGATTCTGACGGTCGTGGACATCAACACGGTGCGGCTCGTCGCGAATCTGGTGGAAAAAGGCTTCAAGCGCGTAGTGCCTGGCGTCGAGGCCAATGTGCAGGTAGACACGTTCGCCGGCGAGGACTTCACCGGGCGCGTCAGTCGCGTGGCGCCGGTGTTCGATCCAGCCACGCGCACCGCGCAAATGGAAATCGAAGTGCCCAACCCCGGCTTCCGGCTGAAGCCCGGGATGTACGCGCGCGTGCGGCTCACCGTCGAGCGGCGGCCGGACTCGCTCACCGTGCCTCGGAACGCGGTCGTGGACCTCGACAGCAGGCGCGGCGTGTTCATCGCCAACGAAGGCGTCGCGAAGTTCGTCGAAGTCGCGACAGGGCTGTCCGACGGCGAGTTCATGGAAATCCTGAGTGGGCTCAAGGATGGCGAGCGGGTCATCACGACGGGCGCGCTCGCGCTCCGCGACGGTGACCGCGTGGCGCTGCCCGGCGGCGTCGGGCGCGGCGGACGCACGGGCGGTGCCGGCGGTACGGGCAGCGACGGCGGCGGCCGAAGCGGCACGCCGAATCCTGGCGGCGCGCCGGCGGGCCGGGGAAAGTAGCCGGCCGGTGACGCGGCCCCCTGGACGGAAGCGCGTGAGCAACTGATTATGTCAATCCCCCGCATCGCGATAGAGCGCCCGGTCACCATGTTCATGCTGTCGGCCGTGGTCGTCCTCCTGGGCATGATCTCGCTCGTACGGCTGCCCGTGGACCTCATGCCGGACGTGACCTACCCCACCATCTCGGTGCGCGTGGGCTACGGCGGCGTCGGTCCGGCGGAAATCGAGCAGCTCATCGTGCGCCCGCTCGAGCAGACACTGGCCGCGGTGCCCGGGCTCGAGCAGATGAACTCCACGGCCTCGGAAGGATCGGGCAACGTGCGCCTGAACTTCGCCTGGGGCACGAATCTCAACGAGGCCGCCGACGAGATCCGCACGCGCATCGATCGCGTCCGCGGCCGGTTCCCGGCCGAGTCCGATCCGCCGAATATCTCCAAGTTCGACTCGTCGGCCTCTCCCATCATGAGCATCGGCGTCGAGGGCGACTTCGATCGCGTGACGCTCCGTGAGATGGCGGAGGTCGACATCGGTCCGCGGCTGGAACGCGTGGAAGGCGTCGCCGCCGTCACCGTGCAGGGCGGCCTCAGGCGGCAGATCCACATCGAGCTCTCGAAGGAAAAGATCACCGCGCTGGACCTGTCGGTCGATCGCGTCATCAGCACGATCCGGGCGGAGAACCAGAACGTGCCCCTCGGCGAGATCCTCGAGGGCGACACGAACTATCTGCTTCGCAGCCCGGGCGAGTTCCGCAACCTCGATCAGATTCGCGACCTCGTCATCCAGACCAAGGGCGGCGTCCCCGTCTACATGCGCGATATCGCGGACATCAAGGACACGACCGAAGACCTGCGGTCCTTCACGCGCATCAACAAGAAGCCGGGCGTGCGCCTGTCGGTGTCCAAGCAGTCCGGCAAGAACACCGTGGCGATCGCCGAGGGCCTCCGCGCTGAAATCGCCAGGATTAACCGGGACTTCCGCAACCTCAACCTGACCGTCCTGGACGATCAGTCGAAGTTCATTGAGCGGTCGATCACCGCCGTCAAAGAGCACGTGTACGTCGGCGCGTTCCTCGTGATCGGCATCATCTTCTTCTTCCTGCGGAACGTGCGGTCCACGCTCATCATTTGCCTGTCGATTCCGATTTCGGTCATCGGCACGTTCGCGCTGCTCTACTTCGCGGGCTTCACGCTGAATACGATGACGTTCGGCGGCCTGGCGCTCGGCGTCGGCATGATCGTCGACGCGTCGATCGTCGTCCTCGAGAACACCGTCAGGCACATGGAAAAAGGCAAGCCCCGCATGCAGGCGGCGATCGAGGGGAGCGAGGAGGTCTGGTCGGCGATTCTCGCCTCCACGCTGACGCACATCGCGGTGTTCGTGCCCCTGCTCTTTCTCTCGGGCGTGTCGAGCATTCTCTTCGTGCAGCTGTCGATCGTCGTGATGTTCTCGCTGGCCATGTCGCTCTTCGTGGCGGTCACCATCGTGCCCGTGCTCTGCTCGCGCCTGCTCAAGCTGCCGCCGCCGGTCGAGGAACGTACGGGCCTGGGCGGCCGGCTCTTCACGGCGAGCGAGAACATGCTCGAGCGCATGGACGACGGATACCGCGCGGTCGTCCACAGCGCGCTCCAGCACCGCGCCATGGTGATTCTCGGCTCGACCGCGCTTACGGTCGTCGCGTTCCTGATCCTGCCGACGATTCCGACCGAACTCGTTCCGCAGGCCGACGAAGGCGAAGTGACGGTGTCCGCACGCCTGGCGAGCGGCATCCGCGTCGAGCGCAGCGAGCAGATCGCGCAGCGGATCGAGGAGCTCATCGAAGCCAACGTGCCGGAGATGACGACGCTCGTAAGCTCGGCCGGCGGCGGGTTCATGGGCGGGATGATGGGCGGCACGTCCTCGACCGTCAACATCAACGTGAAGCTGAAACCGCGGGGCGAGCGGACCCGCACGAGCGATCAGATTGCGACGGCCCTGCGGGCCGTGATCACCGGAATTCCAGGCACGGCGATCACGACGCGGGCGTCGGGCGGCAACCAACAGCTCACGCGGGCGCTCGGAGGCGGCGGCACCGACAGTCGGCTGGCCGTAGAAGTCCGCGGCGAGGACCTCGACGAGTCGCGACGCATCGCCGACCAGGTGCTCGAAGTCCTGAGGGACGTGCCGGGCATCGCGAACCCTCAGATCGGACGGGAGGAAGGCCGGCCCGAAATGGCCATCCGCGTGGACCGACCCAAGGCCGCCCTGCTCGGGTTGAGCGCGGCCGGCGTCGCCTCGACCATCCGCACGAACATCAGCGGCACGCAGGCCGCGATGTTCCGCGAGCGCGGCAAGGAGTTCCCGATCATCGTTCGGCTCCGGCAGGCGGATCGCGAGCGGGTGGACTCGGTGAACGACGTTCTGGTGTCGACGCCTCAAGGCCTCGTGCTCCAGGCCAAGAACCTCCTGGACATGACGCCCCAGAAGGGCCCGACGCAGATCGAACGGAAGAACCAGCAGCGCCTCCTTCGGGTCAACGCCGAACTGGAGGCTGGCACGGTACTCGGCGAGGGCGTCAAGGCGGTACAGGCGCGGCTGCCTGAGGTCAGCGTTCCCCAGGGATTCCAGGTGGGCTTTGGCGCCGAGGTCGAACAGCAGGCGCAGGCGTTCAGCCAGCTGCAGGTACTGCTGATTCTTGGCGTGCTGCTGGTTTACGCCGTGATGGCGTCCCAGTACGAGTCGCTCCGCGACCCATTCATCGTCATGTTCTCGGTGCCCGTCGCGGCCATCGGCGTCGTCCTGGCGCTGAAATTGACGTCAACGTCCTTCAGCCTGCAGGCGTATATCGGAGTGATTATGCTCGGCGGAATCGTGGTCAGTAACGCGATTCTGCTGGTGGATTACACAAATATCCTGAGACGGCGGGACGGTCTGCCACTTCGGGAGGCTGTGGAACTGGCAGGACGGACCCGACTTCGGCCGATCCTGATGACGACCATCGCGACCATTCTGGGCCTCGTGCCGATGTCGCTGGGACTCGGTGAAGGTGCCGAACTGCAGGCGCCGCTCGCGCGAGTGGTCATCGGGGGCCTGACAGCGTCGACGCTCGTGACGCTCGTGCTCGTCCCGGCGGTGTACACGCTGTTCGAGGAAGGTTTGGCTGGGCTGCGCCGTAATACGCCGGCGTCCCACTAGGTTAGGTAACCGGCGCGCTAAAGCACGCAACGAGCGAGCGGCAGCGAGCGAGTCGGCGGAGCGGAGTGGGGCGTCGGGGTCCCCGCCAGCGACGCCGTTGGGGAGCCCGCAGGGGCGAAGCCCCTCGGAGTGAATATGAAAAAGCTGATCGGTTTCGTCGTCATTCTGGCCGCGGGCGGCGGGGGCTGGTGGTACTACATCAAGTACGGCACGCCGCCTGAAAAGCCGACGGTCAACTTCGCGACGGTCTCGAAGGGCCGCATCGTCGAGGCGGTCACGTCCACGGGTACGCTCGAGCCGCTGCGCCGCTTTGACGTCGGGTCGCAGGTGTCAGGCACGGTGCAGGCGATCTACGCCGACTTCAACTCCATGGTGAAGAAGGGCGACCTGCTGGCGAAGATCGATCCCCAGTTGCTGCAGGTGCAGGTTGACGTGCAGACCGCGAATGTCGAACGCCAGAAGAGCGATATCGCGAGCCAGGAAGTGCAGCTCGAAGACCAGAAGAAGCAGTTCGAGCGGACCAAGAGCCTGTTCGAGAAGGGCCTGCAGAACCAGCAGCAGTATGAGGCCGCCGAGCTGGCCATCAAGACGCGAGAGGCCCAGATCGCGTCCGCGAAGAAGTCACTCGTCCAGGCCGAAGCCAACCTGTCGTCGGCCAAGCTCAACGTGAGCTATACGGACATCGTCGCGCCGAACGACGGCGTCGTGGTGGACCGCAAGGTGGACGTGGGCCAGACCGTCCAGGCCAGCATGACGGCGCCGTCGTTCTTTGTCATCGCGACGCCGCTCGAAACGCTGAAGCTGACGGCGATCTTGGTCGAAGCCGAGATCGGCCGGATCCGCTCGGGCATGCCGGTCCTGTTCAACGTCGATGCCTTCGGCCGGCGCGAGTTCCGCGGCACGGTCAATGCGGTGCGGCTCAACGCGTCCACGAACAACAACGTCGTCACGTACCCGGTCTGGATCGACGTCCCGAACCCGGACCTCACCCTGCGCCCGAGCATGACGGCCAGTCAGCTGCGCATCGTGATCTCGACGGCGGAGGACGTGATTCGCGTGCCGAATCAGGCACTGCGCTTCCGTCCGAACGCGGAGATCTACACCGCGCTCGGCCTGACACCACCGGCGCCCGGCGCGGGCGGACGTGCCGCCGGCGCGGGCAACGACGATCCGAGCGGCGTCCGCGGGGCGGCCACGCCGGGCGCGCGCCCGGGCGGACAGGGAGCAAGTGCGCAGCAGGGCGCACGGCCGGGGACGCAGGGCGGCCAGCAGAATCCTCAGGCGCAGACCGGCCGCCAGCAGGCTCAGGGTGGCCAGACGGCGGGCCGCGGACAGGGTGGCGGCGGCTTCGGCCAGGGTCGCAGCGACCTCGCGAATCTGACGCCCGAACAGCGCAAGCAGATGATGGATGCCATTGCGCGTCGCGGGAATGCCGGCGCCCCGGGC
>CAZJTG010000088.1:8099-13292 GCA_964548865.1 uncultured Solibacteraceae bacterium | reverse complement strand
GGAGAAGACGGCCGAAGTGACGCGCGACGGCTGGTACGTCACCGGCGACATCGCGATGATGGACGAGGACGGTTTCATCTTCATTACAGACCGCCTGTCGCGTTTCAGCAAGATCGGCGGCGAAATGGTGCCGCACTTGAAGATTGAGGAAGCCATCAGCGGCATCCTGGGCGATCTCGGCAGCGCGGTAACCGCGGTGCCCGATGCCGCGCGAGGCGAACGGCTCGTGGCCTTCTATACGCGCGCGGACGTCGCGCCCGATGATTTGTGGGAGGAGCTCTGCGATACCGAGCTGCCGCGGCTCTGGCTGCCGAAACGCGAACATCTCATCCAGATTCCTGAGATTCCCACGCTCGGCACCGGCAAGGTCGATCTCCACCGGCTGAAGCAGATGGCGCTCGACCGCGCCGGCGACGCCGTCGCCCGTCAGTAGAGGAGGACGCCATGGCATTCGTAGTCCTCGTGCTCGTCGTGTTCGTCGTGTGGCTCTGGACCGAGGTATCGCGCCTGTCGCAGCGCCTCGAGACGGTCGATCGGCGCCTGCTGGATGTGATGGACACGATTCAAGCCTTGCAGCCCGCCGAGAGGCGCGTGTCCGTGCCGGCGCCAGCGGCGGCGCCCGCGCCCATAGCACCCGAACGCCCCGTAGCACCCGCAGCACCCGTAGCACACGCAGAACCCGAACAGCCTGCTTCAGTCGCAGCACCCGAGTCCTGGGAAATCACCGTCGGCACCTCCTGGCTGAACAAGATCGGCGTGCTGACGCTCGTCATCGGCGTGGCGTTGCTCGTCGCCTACTCGTTCCCGCTCATGGGACCGGCGGGGCGCATCGCGATCGGCTACGCGCTCAGCGGCGCGATTCTTGGCGTGGGCGTCTGGCTCGAACGCCGCGACATGTTCCGGAACTACGCGTACGGCCTCATCGCCGGCGGCTGGGCCGGCGTGTACTTCACGACGTTCGCGATGCACGACGTGCCGGCCGCGAAGATCGTCCATAGCGATCTCGTCGCTGTGACGCTGCTGCTCATGGTGGCCGCGGGCATGATCGCGCACTCGCTGCGATACCGGTCGCAGATCGTCACGTCGCTGACGTTCGTCGTGGCCTACTCGACACTGGCGCTGTCGCCGCTCTCCGGATTCTCGCTGGCCGCGTCGGTGCCGCTGGCCACGGCGGTGCTGATGGTGTCGCAGCGCCTGGGGTGGCCCGGGATCTCGGCGCTCGGCATCACCGCGACGTACGGCGCCTTCATCCTGAGGAGCGAGCTGTTTCCCGGCGGTGCGATGGATCCATCGTCGGCACTGCCGTACGCCACGCTCGCCGTCTACTGGCTGACGTTCGAGACAGCCGATCTCATCGGCTTGCGCCTGCGGCGACTCGACAATCCGGCGGCCTCGCCGTTTCAGGCGTCGGTTTCCATGCTCGCGCTCAATGCGGCCGGGTTCCTCGGATCGATCGTCGTGATCTCGCCGGAGACGCATCCCGAGCTCCGATCGACGCTGATGTTCGGCACCGGCGCCGCGTACATCGTGAGTGCGATCGTCCGCGCCTGGCTGCTGCCGGAGCGCCGCGCGCTGCCCGAACAGGATCGGCCCTTCGATGTGTCGCACGCCGCGACGGCCATGGCCGCGCTGCTCTTTGCGGCCGGCATCGTGCTGCGCTTCAAGGGCGTGCACATTCCTCTCGGGTGGCTGCTCGTCACTCAGCTCCTGTTCGTCTCGGGTCTCACGCTCTCCGATCGGTGGCTTCGCCGGATGGCCTCAATCGTGGCCGCGCCGGTGACGATGGCGATCGCGCTCTCGGTTGCCGGCCGGGGCCGGAGCGGCGGTCTCGGCACCGAGGCCGTCGCCACGATTCTGATCGCGCTCATCTGGTACGCGAACCGCGAATCGATCCGCATCAAGGGGCGCGCGGCGACGTGGTTCGAGCCGGCGTACACGTGGGCGGCGACGGCGTTGCTGGGATTGACCGCGGGGCTCTTGCTCGAGCCCGCGCACTTCGGCCTCGCGAGCTGGATCCTGACGCTTGTGCTGCTCGAAGTCGGCCTCCGGCGCGACCACGAGTACACGAGGCAGTCGTACGTGGCGGGCGCGGTGGCCGGATACGCGACGCTGCTGGCGTTCGTGACGCCGGCGGCTGATGGCTACCTTCGCGAATGGGGCGCCGCGCCGTCGGCGATGGACGACTGGCTGGTGCTGCCGGCCGCGATCGCGATTTCCGCGCTCGGCGCGATTCGACTGCTGCGGGCCACCGAACCCCACTCTGGGCCGGCGGCCCCACTCTCGAGGGCCAGCGGCCCGCGGCCTGTGCCGGTGGCCCGGGGCGCGGCCGCGGTCGCTCTTGCGCTCTCGGCGGCGATGACGATGGTCTTCGAGTGGCGGGTGTTGCCGGCAGAGGCGGTCGCCTCAGCGTGGGCGCTCACGGCCCTCGCATTTGTCGCAGGGGGCGGCTGGAAGCAGCAACTCGCCCCACGAATGCTCGGCTACGCCATGGCCGCCACGGCGGCCGTGCGGCAGTTCCTGCCGATGGTCTTCCGCGATCCCAACACGAACACGGAGATCGTCTCTGGCGCGCTCGTCATTGCCGCCATCTACGTCGCCAGCTATCTCGGCGCACGCGCCATCAGGCGCGACGCACCCGACGCCAATGAGGCGACCAACGCCACGGCAGGACCTGAGCGCGCCGTCACCGTGCTTCTGAGCGTTGGCGCCACGGCGTGCCTGGCGATCTGGAAATACCGCGTCCTCGTTGAGAGTCTCGTCGCACCGGCGTACGCGATCACCGGTCTCGTGCTGGCGGCCCTCGGTGCGCATCGCGACCGTCGCGGACAACGGTGGCAGGGCTACGGCATGGCACTCGTCGCGTCTGCGTCCTCGTTGATGGACGTCCTCGATGCCGCGCCGGCCACGAGCGCGCTCGTCGCCGGCACCGTCACGGTCGCCGTCTTCGTGTATGCGACGGGGTTGGTCACGCGGCGCCGGTCGTCCGAGTCCGAGACCCTGGCCAGAACCGTCGTCCTCGTGGCCGGATCCGTCGTGCTGGCGACCACGACGCTCACGCAGGCGCGGCCGACACTCGTCACGCTGCTGCTGGCCTTGCAGGGGCTGGCGGTGATGGCGACCGGCCTCCTCACGCGCGAGCGCGTCATGCGCCTCTCGGGACTCTCGGTGCTGCTCGGCTGTCTCCTGAAGGTGTTCTTCTACGACCTGCGCGAGCTCGATCCGCTGCCCAGAATCTTCTCGTTCGTCGTGCTGGGCCTCGTGCTGCTGGGGATTTCGTGGGTGTACACGAGGTATCGCGAGCAGATCAGAACACTGCTGTAGTCGGCGGTCCTCGGCGGGCTGAAGCCCGGCGGTCCTCGGCGGCCTGAAGGCCGCCGACTACTACGGGCGCCGGCTAGCGCCGGACGCTCGCGATTGCGAACGACAGCGCGATGGCGGCGAAGCAGGCGCTTGGGATCACGAAGAAGTGCATCAGCGAGATCACGAAGGCCACGAAGTACGCCGCGGAGAAGATGCGGGCGGCGGCCTTCATGAACATCGCATCGGCCGCGCCGCGGCGGGCGATGATGATGCCGATGCCGCCAGACAGCGCGAGGTGGAGGCTCATCAACAGGCTGAAGCCGTTGGTCAGCTCGAACATTGTCCGATCGGGCGCGCCGGGCAGACCCAGCTTCACGCGCTGCATCAGGTCGAGCAACTGCCGCTCAAAGTCATTCGCCGGCGCGGGCGGCGGCGTGAGATGCGCGCCCACCATATGCAGCGCCGCCGTGAAGAACGCCAGGTAGCACCCGAGCTTGAACGCTGTCATCGCCATCGTCATGCCTCCGCCGGGTCCGAAGGCCCGGCATGCGTACCCGGCGGGCTGAGGCCCGCCGGCTGCTGATGCTCGGCTACTGCGTCTTGCGCGGCAAGAGCGCGTCGCGACTGGCGGCGTGCCACACGAACACGGCCGCGACCGTGGCGATCTGTTTCATGTCGGCGGCCTGGACGCGATCGTAGACGTCCATGTTCGAGTGATGCGTGCGCGAGTTGTACTCGTAGCGTTCCTGTACGAACTGGAACGCCGGAATGCCGACGGCGTCGAACCGCGTGTGGTCGGTGGAGGTCACCGAACGCGGACCGAGAATTTCCACGCCCAGGTCCCTGAGCGGCCGCACCCACGAATCGAAGATCGGTTTCACGGCCGGATTGCTCTGCATCCAGATGCCGCGGATCTTGCCGGTGCCGTTGTCCAGGTTGAAGTAGGCGGTCGTCTTCGCCAGGTCCGGCTTCGGCGCATCACGCGTGCCGAGGTGCTCGCGGACGTATTGGGCCGATCCGATGAGGCCGTTCTCTTCGGCGCCCCAGAGACCGATGCGGACGGTGCGGCGCGGCTGGAGCTTCGCGGCCTTGAAGATGCGAAGCACCTCCATCATCGCAGCCGATCCTGTGGCGTTGTCGGTGGCGCCCGTGCCGCCGTGCCAGGAGTCGAAGTGCGCGCCGATCACGACAATCTCGTCCTTCTTGTCCGTGCCCGGAATCTCGCCGATCACGTTGAAGCCGTTGGGCTCGGTGGCCGCTTCAGGGCGTGTGGCGACTTCGATGTTGAGCTCGACCTTGACGGGCGTGTTGTGTTCGAGCAGGCGAATCATGCGGTTGTAGTGCTCCACCGCGAGCGTCACCTGCGGCAGGGTGCTGGCCGGATCCGCCGTGGGCGACCCGCCGGACGACACGAAGATCGTGCCGCCGTCCACGCGCTGCGTCTGCCAGGACAGATCGCTGCCGCCCGCGGACATGTCGCTGTTCGCGCCGCGATCGAACAGCGCGAGCACGCCCTCGTCGCGATAGAACGCGTTGACGCTGAACGCAGGCGCGCCCGTCGCGGCGGCGCCGCGCCCACCGCCGGCCGCGCCAGCACGCCCGCCTCTTCCTCCTGCCGCTCCCGCCGCACCCGCGCCGCCGCCCCGCGGCGCCGGCATCGAGAGCGCTTCCTCCAGCCACTTCGGATTGTCGGCATAGCGGAGGACGATGGGGCCTTCGAGCATGCGGACTTCCCGCGCCGGCTGCGTCAGTACGATCTTGCCGCGCAGCCTGCCCTTCCACAGCTCAGCTTCTTCGGCGTTGGTGATATTCGGTCGGACGACATCGGCGTTGAACGTCCCGTTCGTCCCCGGCGTCCACGATTTCGGCAGCCCGATGATCGGCATCACCCGC
>CAZJTG010000088.1:0-8089 GCA_964548865.1 uncultured Solibacteraceae bacterium | reverse complement strand
GCTCGGTCATCGTCGCGTGAAACTTCACGAGCGACCAGCCACGGCCGAACGTGAACCGCTCCTTGCGGACGTTCGCCACGCCCCAGTCCTGGAGCTGCTTCACCGCCCAGTCGCCTGCTTCTTCGAACTCTTTCGATCCGGTCAGCCGGGGCCCGTACCGGTCCGTCAGCCAGAACATCGTTTCCATCACCTGAGATCGATTCAGGCCCTCGTCGCGAATTCTTGCGATGGCGGCCACATCGACCGGCTCGGGGGATTGGGCGGCGGCGATGCCCATCGCCAGCACGGACAGCAGGAGGACAGTCAGGCGCTTCATGGCGCACATCGTAGTCCAGATGGTCTGCTGCCACGGCAAATGTCAGGGCCCATCATGGTCGTTGGCGTGGTTCGCGTCGTTTGCATACGATCACCCCATGAATCACCGTCCATTCGGCCGTCTGGAGTGGCCCGTTTCCGACGTCGGCTACGGCCTCTGGGGCATGGGCGGCTGGTCGGGATCGAATGACGACGAGTCGGTGGCCTCGCTCGAGCGGTCGGTCGAGCTCGGGTGCACCTTCTTCGATACCGCGCTGGCGTATGGGAACGGCAAGAGCGAGCAGTTGCTCGCGCCGGTGCTGAGGCGGCATCGCGACAAGACGCTGCGCGTCGCCACCAAAGTGCCGCCGAAGAATCTGAAGTGGCCGGCCAAGCCGGAGTACGCGCTGGACGACGTCTTCCCCGCCGACCACATCCGGCAGTCCACCGAGATCAGTCTCCGGAACCTCAGACTCGAGTGCGTCGATCTCCAGCAGTTTCACGTGTGGACGGACGCGTGGGCGGATGACGACCGGTGGAAGAAGGCGATTGACGACCTGAAGCGCGAAGGCCTCATCCGCGGCTTCGGCATCAGCATCAACCGGTGGCAGCCGGAGTCGGTGCTGAAGGCGGTCGCGACGGGCGTCGTGGACAGCGTGCAGGTCGTCTACAACATCTTCGACCAGAGCCCGGAAGACGAGCTGTTCCCGCTGTGCCGCGAGAGAGGCGTCGCCGTCATCGCGCGCGTGCCGTTCGACGAGGGCAGCCTCGCCGGCGCGCTCTCGCGCGGCATGACGTGGCCCGAGGGCGACTGGCGCAACATCTACTTCACCCCGGACAAGCTCGACGAGACACTGGACCGCGTTGAAGCCCTGCAGCAGGACCTTCCGCCGCAGCTCTCGCTGCCGGACACGGCGTTGCGTTTCATCCTGTCGTGCCCCGACGTGGCCACCACCATCCCGGGCATGCGCCGCCTCAGGCACGTGGAAGCCAATCTGGCCGCCTCGGACGAGGGTCCGCTCAGCCCGCCGCTGGTCGAGAGGCTGAGAAAGCACCGCTGGTCAAGGACTTACGTGGTGCCCTAGCGCGTCGGCCGGCCCGGGCCGTATACTTGGGGTTTGTTTTCGTCGCTGAGAGGTGCACTGTGAAGCCGGGGATTCATCCGAAGTACCACGAAGTCGAAGCGCGTTGCGCGTGCGGCAACACCTTCAAAACGAAGTCCACGAAGCCCGAGCTGCACCTCGAAATCTGCAGCGCCTGCCACCCGTTCTTCACGGGCCGCCAGAAGCTGATCGACACCGAGGGCCGCGTCGAGCGGTTCACGAAGCGCTTCGGCGCGCAGTCGGCGTCGGCCACTAAGGCGAGAGTCACCGCGGCCAAGGCCGCGAAGGCGACGCCGGCCAAGGGCAAGGCCGCCGCGAAGAAGCCCGCCGCCAAGTCCGCCAACGGGTAAGCGCCGGCTACGGCAGCAGATCCTTCGCGCTCACGCTCATCTTCCTTTCAATCCGGCCGAGCCGGTGCGCGGCCTTGTGCCGCGCCCGGCCGGAGGTCTGCCGGCTGAGGCGCTCGGCGTATCGATGCGCCTCGCCCAGGTCCCGCGCGCGATGTTCGTGATGGATCGCGAGCGCCTGGACCGCCCGCTGCTCTACCGCCGCCGGCGCGCCATACCGTCGCGCGTGATCGAGCACGCCCTGCCAGGCCGCGGCCGACTCGGCGTGGCGGTCGAGGCGGCCCAGCAACACCGCCAGGCACACGAGCGCCTGCAGCCGGACGCCGCGCTCGGATCGCTCGCTGCCCGACACGGCCAGCTCGTACGCCGCGAGCGCCTGTTCTCGCCGGCCTGCCCGCTCGTACAGCCGCCCGAGCGCGAGCTGCTCGCACGATTCCCGGCACGCCTCCGGGCCGTCGGCCGCGAGCGACAGCGCTTGCGCCATCACGCCGGCGAGCGAGATCAAATCATGCTGGTTGTGCTCGAGGACGCCCGACACGGCTGCGCCGTCGCCCGTGCGGAGAAAATGAAAGTAGCGTGCGGGAATCTCGAATCCCGGCACATCCCCGACGCGATGGAAACCGAGGATCGACCGCTCGAGTTCCGACAGCCGACATCCCGCCGGACCGCTCTCCTCGCGCAGGCCCCAGAGCCGGCGTGACACGGGCAGCATGTCGAAGTGCGGCAGGCCGTCACTCGCCGGGTCCGATCGGTGAAAGGCCCAGCGCGTTTCCATCAGCGGCACGTCGAACGACCGGCCGTTGAACGTGACGAGCAGGCTGGCTTCGTCGAAGATCTCCGTGATCGCCCGGAGCATCGCCTGCTCGCCTGCGGGCGATCCCAGGAAGAACTGCCGCACGCGAAACGCGTCGCCCTCGAACCAGCCGCAGCCCGCGAGGAACGCCAGCGTTCCCGCGCCCCCGCTGAGCCCCGTCGTTTCCAGATCGAAGAACACGACACGCCGGGCCCAGTCGCCCACGCGGCCGGCGCCGGGCCGGCACGCCACATCAGCGGTGGTCCTGAACCTCGGATCGAAGAGGGCGATTGGCGCGTCACTTCTGGGCACGAACCCGCCGACGCGCCGCCGACCGTGCCAGTCGTCGGCGTGCCACACGCGATCGACGACGACGCAGCCGCCGTGGGCCTCGAGGGGGCGCCCGCCGAGTGCGGCGGCGGCCTCGGCAGGCCCAAGTGCCGGAGAGACGGGCGCGTCGACGTCCGTCACATAGGTGAGCTCCCGGCGCGGCGACGCCCCTCCGCCGGGGTCCTGGCGGACGATGCTCCGAAGGCGTTCCGCTAAATTCCTCACGCCGCCGACCTCGTGGCCGTAGCCAGCGCGCCAAGCAGGCGCGAGGCGACGGATTTCGCGAGCGGTCCGGTCGCGCCTTCCGGGCCGACGCACGACGGGCAGCCCGACTTGCACGGACACTCGTCGATCAGCTCGCGGGTCCGCTCGATCAGCTGGTCGTGCATGCCGTGGAGCGGTTCGCTGAAACCGATGCCGCCGGGGAAGTTGTCGTAGATGAAGATCGTCGGCGACGCGGACAGCTCCGCCGGCGTGCCGCCACGCGCCGCCGCCGACAATCCTCCAAGCCTTGACGCGCCGTCCATCGCAACGCCGTCGATCGACAAGCCCAGGTCGCGGCTGTCGCACATGAGCAGCAGCGGCGCGACGTTGCGCATCGCAAACGCCATCCCCACGACGCCATCCCGGCGATCCGCCGCCCCGACCGGCAGCGCGGCCATCGTCTCGGCTGGGATCGTGAGCCAGTACGACGTCGTGTGCATCTGCTGCTCGGGCAGATCCAGCTCGCCCGACCCGACGTTCTCGTTCGTGTAGAACTTGATCTTCTTGAAACCGACGACTCGCGAGACGACCCGGACCTCTCCGTGCGCGGGCCCCGGTTCGACGGGTGCGACGTGTCCTGCGGGTGCGGGAGCATCGAGTGCGTCTGGTCCTTCAGGTTCAAGCCCCGCGGCCAGCTGCGCAACATCATCGAAGGAACCCGTTGAACCAATCGAACCTGAGATCGAACTCCCGAACGTGTCAAGAATCGTGACTTTGGTGTACGTAATCGCGTCCGTGTAGTAGTCGCACTCCACCGCGCGTACGAACGCCTTTCTGTTGTCGAAGTCGAAGCGCTCCACCTGGAAGAGCTGCCCTTCCACGATGTAGATCGCCTTCTCGTGCAGCGTTGCGGGACCACTGGTGAAATCCGTTTCGCCGAGGACGCGCTCGCCGTTCGTCACATCGACCACGATGAAGTTGTCCGACGTCACCGATCGCAGGCTGACCGCGTCGGCCGGGTACGATTCCTGCGTCCACTGCCATTGCCCGTCAACCAGATGGACGAAGCCCTCTTCGGCGAGCACGGCCAGGACTTCCTGCACGTTGATCGATCCGAACTGCTCGTCATCGCCGAACGGCAGCTCGAAGGCCGCGCACTTCACGTGATCGAGCAGAATGTGGAGATTGTCCGGATTGATCAGCGCGTGCTCGGGTGACGCGTCGAAGAAGTAGTCGGGATGGCGGACGACGAACTGATCGATGGGCGCGCTCGAGGCGACGAGCACCGCCGCCGATCGGCCGCTTCTCCGGCCCGCGCGGCCCGCGCGCTGCCAGGTGCCCGCGATCGTGCCCGGATATCCGGCCATCACCGAGACGTCGAGGGCGCCGATGTCGATGCCAAGTTCGAGGGCGTTCGTGGACACGACGCACCGGACGTCGCCGTTCCGAAGCCCGCGCTCGATCTCGCGCCGGCGCAGCGGCAGGTATCCACCCCGATATCCACGGATCACGTCGTCCGCGCCAAGCGGGCCCTGAAACGCATCCTTCATGTAGGTCGTGAGGATCTCCGTCGAGAGCCGGCTCTGGGCGAACACGATCATCTGAAGCCCGCGCTTCAGGAACTCGATCGCCACGCGCCTGGTCTCGGCCAGGTACGAGCGGCGAATGCCCAGCTGCGCGTTCACGACCGGCGGATTCACAAATAGAAAGAACTTCTCGCCCCGCGGTGCCCCACTCTGGTCCACGATTTCGAACGGCTGCCCCGTGAGCCGCTCCGCAAGTTCCTTCGGGTTGGCGATGGTCGCCGACGAGCAGATGAACGACGGATCCGACCCGTAGTGCCGGCAGACCCGGCGGAGTCGCCTGAGAACGTTCGCGAGGTGGCTTCCGAACACGCCGCGATACGAGTGCAGCTCATCGACGACGATGAACTGGAGATTCTCGAAGAGCTTCGCCCATCGCGGATGGTGCGGCAGGATGCCGGAGTGCACCATATCGGGATTGCTCAGCACGACATGGGCGCGACCGCGGATCGCGCGACGCGCGTCCTGCGGTGTGTCACCGTCGTAGGTGAACACGCCAATGTCGATCGGTAGCGGCGGGGACCCCGTCATCCCCGCGCCGCTCGTTCGCCCACCCTGCTCTCGAAGAATCTCCGTCATCTGATGGAGTTCGGCGAGCTGGTCCTGCGCAAGGGCTTTTGTCGGAAACAGATACAGCGCCCGCGTTGATGCGTTCTCGAGAATGCGGTGCAGCACCGGCGCGTTGTAGCAGAGCGTCTTCCCCGAGGCCGTCGGCGTGACGATGACCGTGTTGCGGCCCGCGAGGGAATGCGCAATCGACTCTGCCTGATGGATGTAGAGCTGGTCGATGCCGCGGGCGCCGAGCGCGGCCCTGAGCCGCGGATCGAGCGACTCGGGGAACGGCGCGAAACGCGGCGCGACAGGCGCCAGCCGGCGCGCGGCGGTCACGTGCGGGTCGTCATCGGCGGTGGCCACCCCGGCGCGGGCCCCCGACTCGAACTCGGCCAGCATCCGCGATAGCGCGGCCTGCAGGGATTGGTCTTTGTCGCCGGTCAGCGCGGGAAGCGACTGCATCGTCCGGCAGCGATATTAGCCGGATTGGCCATGGCGATCAAAGAGCGAATATTGCTCAGACACGAGCCAATCCCGCGAACAGTGACCGAAGGTTGGTCTCCTCCTGACTCAGGCCCGGGCCCGATTTGCGTACGCGGCGACGACGCCGCTGAGGCCGACGAGGCCGATGAGGTTCGGGAAGACCTGCAGTGCATTCATGAGATCGCCCCAGGCCCACACCACCTCGGGCCGGGCGACGGCGCCGAACGGAATCAGCAGGCAGTAGATCCAGCGATACGGGAGGGTGACGCTGCGGCCGAAGATGTACTCGAGGAACTGCTCGCCGTAATACGCCCAGCCGATGAGCGTGGTGTACCCGAACAGGAACGCGCAGAACGCCACGACCCATCCGCCCACCGTCGGGACGGCCATGTTGAACGCGGACGCCACGGCCGCCGTGCTCGTCAGATACTCTCCGCCCGCCAGCCTCGCCGAGATCGACGTGTCTGCGACGCCGGTGACGAGGATGGCCATGGCGCTGATCGTCGCGGTGACGAACGAGACGATGAACACTTCCATCACGGCCTGCAGGCCCTGCTGTGACGGATCGTTCGTCTTCGCCGTGCCGTAGGCCACGGCCGCCGTGCCGTAGCCGGCCTCGTTCGCATAGATGCTGCGCGCAATGCCGTAGCGCATCACCACGAACATCCCGAAGCCCAGGCCGGCTCGCGGCTCGAACGCTTCGGTGAAGACCATCGAGAACACGTGCGGCAGGTTGCCGGCGAAGCTCACGATGACCACGATGCCGCCGGCGAGGTACAGGCCGACCTTGAGCGGCGCCAGCTTCTCCGCCGCTCGGCCGATCGACTTGACGCCGCCGATGATGACGGCCCACGTCAGCACGGCGACCACCAGGCCGACGATCCACGTCGGCACGCCGAAGACGGTGTTCACGGCGACCGCGATCGAGTTGGGCTGGGTGAACGGCGTCGTCGTGAGCGCCGCGACGCCGGCGACCAGCGCGTACGTCCACGCCAGCGCCGGGGACTTCAGCGCGTCCCGCAGGTAGTACATCGGGCCGCACTTCACATCGTCGCCCTGAGCCACGCGGTACTTCACGCCGAGGACGGCTTCAGCGAACTTGATCGCGGTGGCGACGAATCCGTAGACCCAGATCCAGAACAGCGCGCCAGGTCCGCCTGAAATGATCGCGGTCGCGACGCCGGCGATATTCCCCGTGCCGATCGAGGCGGCCAGCGCCGTCATGAACGCCTGGAACGGCGAAAGCACGCCGCCGGTCGCGTCCTTCGACTGCTGGGCCACCATGGCCCGAAATGCTTCCGGCAGGCGCCGCAACTGCACGACGCCGAAGCGCAGCGTCAGGAACAGGCCTGTCCCGAGCAACAACCACATGACGATGTTCCTGAAGAGCCAGGTGGCGAAGGTATCGATGAGAGCGGCGATGTCAGCCATGGCTAGATATTTGACCTCGATTGACACCCGTCAACCGTGATGCTGGCGCCTGAGACCCAGCTGGCCCTTGGCGAGGCGACGAAGGCGACGACGTTGCCGACTTCTTCGGCCGATCCGAAGCGGCCGAACGGCAGGTCGCGTCTGATGAACTCCGCGATGCCCTGCGGGTCCTCCTGCTGGCGCTTCCACCAGGTGCCGCCCTCGAAACTGATCGATCCCGGCGCGATGCTGTTGACGCGTATGTTGTCCTTCGCCAGCTGCTGCGCCATGGCCTTCGCGAGGCTCACTTCGGCGGCTTTCACCGCGTTGTACGTCATGCGGCCGCCGGACTCGCGTCCCCAGATGGACGCGATCATGAGAATCACGCCGCCGCCGACCTTCCGCATCTCCGGCACGACCAGGCGCGACATGCGGACGGCGGGAAACAGCGTCTGATCGATCGCGCTCTGCCACTCGTCGTCTGACGTCGAGGCGATGTCCGTGCCGCCGGCCTTGCCGACGTTGTTGACGAGAATGTCGACGCGCCCGAACGTCGCGAGCGTCTCTTCGACGACGCGCGCGCAGCCCGCGGCGGTTGAGACATCCGCCTCCACTTCGAGTACGGACCCACGCGCGTTCAGGCTCCGGAGCGACGCGGCTGCCTGCTTGAGCGCCTCGCCGCCCCGCGCGCACAGCGTGACGTCCGCGCCCTCGGCATGGATCGCGCGCGCGGACGCCAGGCCCAGGCCCTTGCTCGAGCCGGTGACGATGGCGACCTTGCCCGTGAGACCCAGATCCATGCGAGGGGAGTATAAGTCGAGCGCCCGGCTGCGGCGGATCAGACGCGGCGGTGATCGGCGCGCCGGCTGAACTCGCCGATGCGTGCCTGAAGGGCCGGCGGCCGCACCTCCCGCATGCGCCCCTGCATCTCGAATCGAATCACGCGATCCTGCGCGGTGAGGGCGAAGACGCGCGCGTACAGGGCGAGGA
>CAZJTG010000087.1:0-13336 GCA_964548865.1 uncultured Solibacteraceae bacterium | reverse complement strand
CCCCCTTCCCCCAAACACCTAAACCACCACCGCGTTGCGCCCGCCGTCGTCGCGGGCGTTGACGTCGTGGCGCTGGAGCGCGGCGGCCGCCGTCTGGACGCTCGACGCGCCGCCGAGGCGATGCCGGGCGCGCACGTCGGCGCCGAGAATGCCACTCCCGCGCTCGATGACCACCGCCCGGAGCACCGCCCGCTGAGCAAGGGTGAGACGCTGCCAGATGGTGTCGAAGAAGACCTCCTGTTCGGCCAGCAGCCGTCGCAGGGTTTCGTGCACGTCCTCGAACCCCACCCGCCGCTTTCGCATCACGCTCGCGTCGTCCCACGTCTCGTGCGCGAGCCGCTGCACGTCGTACGGAAGATTGCCGCTCACCTCGACGATGGCGGCGCCGATGCCCGGCTCGGGGGCGAGGCCGGATTTTCGGAAGCGGTGCTCGACGAACTTCGCGAAGACGTCCGGATCGATCCGGCCAAGGCGGAGCACCGGCCCGGCTTTGTAGAAGGGCCGGCGCGGACTCACCATCTGCTCCATCAGGCTCGGTTCCGATCCGGCGAAGACGTAGCCCACCTGGCGCTGCTGCTGGACGGCGGCCCGCAGCGCCTCCTCGACGCCGGCGCCCTCGTAGCTGGCGACGGCCTGGAACTCGTCCATCGCGATCACGAGGCGGCGGCGCAGGCGGGCGGCGATTCGGGCCGGCAGGGCGAAGACCTCGGCGCCGAGTTTCGCGGCGTCCCGGGCGGATCGGACCGACGGAAAGGAGACGGCCATCCCGCCACCGGCGTCGGACCGGACCTCGGGCGTGAATCCCGAGAAGAGGCCGCCGAGCCAGGACGAGGCCGGCGTGGACTGGTCGAGCGCGGCCAGCGCGCGTGTATACCCTTCGAGGAACGCCACGTAGGAACTGAAGGAACTGACGGTGATCTCGAGCGTCGCGATCCGCTTCCGGCCGAGCGCGCCGAACGCCTGGGCAATGAGCGAGGACTTGCCGTACCGGCGGGGCGAAATGAGGAAGATCTTCTGACCGTCCGCGAGGTCCGCCGCCAGGCGCCCGAGCTCGACGTCGCGCCCGACAAATGCCGATCGGGGGACCACTTCACCGTAGACGAAGGGATTCTCAGCCATTACGTTATGTGGCGTAACTATAACGCAGATGAACGTAATGCCCCTCGCCCGCCCCGCCGCCCCGCCTGGCACGCGGAGGGCCAGGGACACGGCCTCCGTGCGGCAGGACGAGCAGGTCGCCCCAGGTGATCTCAATGTCTCTTGGTGGTCTCCGTGTGTGTCTGGAGCAATGACGACGCCATCGCCACCATCGCCGTCACCGACGCCCCGATGAACGCGTACCAGGTCCACGCGACCGTCGCGTTCCACCAGAGGTACACCAGGAGCGCGGCGCCGGTGACCATGCCGGTGAGCATCGCACCCGTACGAACGCGCCTGGTCAGGACGCCGACCAGGAACGCGCCGAGCACCGGGCCGCTGGCGAGCGAGAGCACCGCCAGGCCGGCGTCCAGCACCGATCGATTCATCCACTGCGCGGCCACGGCGACGGCGATCTGGACGATTCCCCAGCCGATCGTGGACCGGCGCGCCAGGCGCATCTGCTCGGCATCCGTCGCGCCCGGGTTGACGAACTTCACGTAGAAGTCGCTCACCGTCACGGCCGCCATCGAATTGATCGACGGCGAGAGCGCCGCGGCCACGATCGCGGCCACGATGAACCCCGCCGCGCCACCCGTCAGTGACTGCACGACGAACGTCGGCAGGATCTCATCCGTGCGGCCGAGCGTCGGCGCCGGCACGTGCTGGTAGTACGTGTAGAGCATCACGCCGATCAGCAGGAACAGCGTGAACTGGACGAAGACGATGAAGCCGCTCAGCACGAGGCCGAGTCTCGCTTCCGCGGCGGATCGCGCGGACAGCAGGCGCTGCACGAGAAACTGATCCGTGCCGTGCGTCGCGAGCGTCAGCGCCACGCCGCCGACCAGGCCGGCCCAGAAGGTATAGACGGTTTTCGGATCCGTCGAGAAGTTCAGGACGGCGAACTTCCCGGCCGCGGTGCCCGTGGCCACTACCTCGTTCCAGCCGCCGGGAATCCGGTCGAGCAGCGACCAGAACACGAGGCCCGCGCCGCCGATGTACACGAACATCTGGACGACGTCCGTCCAGATCACCGCGGACGCGCCGCCGCGGACGGTGTAGACGATCATGGCGCCACCGAGCAGGATGACCGTCCACGTCACTGGCACGCCCGTCACGACCGCGATCACGAGCGCCGTCGCGAACAGCCGGATGCCGTCCGCGAGCGATCGCGTCACCAGAAAAATCGCCGAGGCCGCCGTCTTGACGGACGGCCCGAACCGGCGCTGCAGGAGTTCGTAAGAAGTCACGAGCTCGCCGCGGAAGTACGCGGGAATGAACAGGAAGCTCACCAGGATGCGGCCGACGATGTAGCCGAACGCGAGCTGGAGGAACCCCATGCCGCCCACGTAGGTCTGCGCGGGAACGCCGATGAACGACAGCGTGCTGGTTTCTGTGGCGACGATCGTGAAACAGATGGCCCACCAGGGCGAGGATCGATCCGCGAGGAAGTAATCGCGCGTCGTCTTCTGGAACTTCGCGAACCAGGACCCGAAGGCCGTGATCGCGACGAGATACAACGCGATGACGGCGTAGTCGCCGGCGGACAGAGACATCTATGTACCGATATTTACCGACGCGAGGCGGCCCAGGGCTGCCGGCCGCGCCCGCGCGTGCCCTGCATGCGGCTGCCGTCCACGCGGCCGGTGTGCTCGACGCCGCCGATGGTGAGCGTGATCTCCTCGCCCTTCAGACGGCCGGTGACCGACGTGCGGCCGCTGGTTGTGACCAGCTCCCCGGTGACTTTCTGAAACTCCTGCGTCAATCGCAGTTCGCCGTCGCCCATGTGCCACGTTCCGCCGACCTGCGCGGGCACGATGTGCAGCAGGACGTCGCACCAGGCCGTGCACTCGCCGGCGACACGCGTCGTTTCGTCCGGCTCCCAGCCCGTGATCACGAACGTATTCAGCACGATGCGGCTGCCCGGCTTCATCGCCAGGAACTTGTCTTTGAGCTTGTCGAGGTTCGTGGTGAGCAGGAACAGCGCCATCACGCTGGCCTTCGAGATATCCGCCTCGTACATGTCGCCCTGCACGAACGTGGCCTGTCCATCGACGCCGGCCGCGCGGGCATTCCGGCGCGCGTGCTCCACCATCTCAGGGGTGTACTCGACGCCGATCGCCCGGGCGCCACGCTTCGCCGCGGCGATGACCATGCGTCCGTCTCCGGATCCCAGGTCCATCACGAGATCCTTCGGTGTGACCCGGGCGACGTCGAGCATCTTCTCGACCATTTCCGGCGAGGTCGGCACCCACACCACGTCCTTGCCGGCCATCCCGACGGAGGGCTCCCACGGCTTGGCCGGTGGCGGCGCCTGCGTCTGGATTCCGGCAATCGCGACGAAGACGGCGGCCGAAAGTGTCGTGAGGAGATTCATCGACCGTTGCAGGGACGGGTGGTGCGGGTGAAATCGAAGCGGACCGCCCTGTCGGACGCGGGGAGCCGCGTGATCGCGACCGGATAGGTGAGCTGGGCGGCGGTCGCGCAGCCGGCGCCGGGCGCGAAGGCGGTCACGTGCACGACGAGGCCGCGGTCACTGCGGGAGACCTTCGTGATCGTGACGCCGTAGCCGGCCGTCGGCCGCTCGCCGAGGGCGACGATCGCGAGCATGTGCTGCCTGAAGTCGATGTCCGGAACGGGCCGCCGGCCCTGAAACAGTTGCGGCCAGATCCGCCGCAATTCCGCGGCGTCACGAATCACCCAGGTCGTCTCGGACCTGACGTCGCTGCCCGACTCGACCGACTCCGAGAGGCTCGTGAAGGCCACGGCCGACGGCTCGGCCGGCGTCGCGCATCCGGCGGCCATCACGGTAAGACCGAGCGCCAGCAACCCCGCGCCCGCGAAACTGTGGATTCTGCGTGTCATGGATCCCCCGCTGACTCCGTCAAGTCTACCGCCAGCCTGCGCCCGGCCGCAGCACCTGAGCGCCACGCCGGCGTGGGTCCGACGCGAGCGCCTGGTGCTACCCTTTGGCACCCATGCGGCCGCTGGCAGCGCTCATCCTGGGGATGGTCACCGCAGTGTTGCCTGGGCAGAACCCGGCGACGTCCCGCACGCCGCTGAACGTCGTGCTGCTCATCATCGACGATGCGCGATGGGACTCGATCGCCGTCGCGGGCAATCCAATCGTTCGGACGCCGAGGATCGATCGCATGGCCCGGGACGGCGTGCGTTTCGAGCAGGCGCGCGTCACGACGTCGGTCTGCATGGTGAGCCGCGCAACGCTCTTGACCGGACAGTACATGTCGCGGCATGGCATCACAGCCTTCGGCCGGCCGATTCCGCCAGACGCCTTCGCGCACACGTTCCCCGGCGTCCTCCGCGGCGCCGGCTACTGGACCGGCTATGTCGGCAAGTACGGCGTCGGTGCGGCGCGAGCGGGCGATTTCGATTTCCTCCGGGCGTACGAAGGCGCCCATTGGATGACCACGGCCGAGGGCGAGCGCATCCACGTCACGGAAAGGAACGCGCGCGACGCGGTGGACTTCCTGCGGGCTCGTCCGAGGAATCAGTCGTTCGCGCTGACGGTCGGCTTTTTCGCGGCCCACGCGCAGGACAATGCGCCCGAGCAGTACCTCCCGCAGGAGTGGAGCGCCAAGCCGTACGAAGGCGTCCGGATTCCGCCTCCGCTGCGCGGCGATCCCGGATACATGGCCGCTCTCCCGCCGTTTCTCGCCGCCGAGGCGAACGAGGGCCGGGTCCGCTATCACTGGCGATTCGACACGCCCGAGCGCTATCAGGCCTACATGACCCGCTACTACCGGCTCATCACCGAGCTCGACGAGGCCGTCGGCCGTATCGAGGACGAGTTGCGGGCACAGGGCGCGTACGAGCACACGCTCGTGGTGCTCATCGGTGACAACGGGTACTTCCAGGCCGATCGAGGCCTGGCCGACAAGTGGTACCCCTACGAGGAATCGGTCCGCGTGCCGCTCGTCGTTCGCGATCCCAGGCTGCCGCCGGCGCGCCGAGGCCGGGTGCGGCGCGAGCTCGCCCTCAACCTCGATGTGGCGCCCACCCTCGTCGCAGCGGCAGGTCTGCCGGTTCCCGGCGTGATGCAGGGTCGCGACCTCAGTCCCTTGTACCTGGCCGCGAGGGCGCCCGCCTGGCGCGACGAGTTTTTCTACGAACACCCGACCATCACGCGCAAGGATCGGATCCCGAGTTCGCAGGCGGTGATCTGGAAGGACTGGAAGTACATCGAGTGGCCGGAGTTCGAGTATCAGCAGCTGTTCGACCTTCGGAGCGATCCCGGCGAGATCCGCAACCTGGCGGGACAATCCGCGCACGTCGCCCAGCAGGCGAAGATGCGGCAGCGGCTCGACGCGTGGCGCCAGCAGGCCCGCTGAAGCGGCGCCGACTCAGCCGACGCGCCGCAGCCTGGTCACCCGTCCGACCTCGACCCACTCGGTGACGAAGATGTTGCCGTCGCGATCGAAACACGCGCCGTGCGGCTGCATGAACTGCCCGGGCACGAACTCCTCGCGGGGCCGGGTCCTGAGCGGGCTATTCCACGTCGGCGCATTCGAATCACCGAGGTGCACGATCACGGCGTTGTTCCGATCGATGAGCGTCACCCGGCCGTGCAGGTCGGGAATGACGACGGTGCCGTTGCGCTCGTGGAAGTGGCCCGGCAGCCGGAACCCGGATACGAAATCGATGTGTGTGCCACCCAGGGTGAACCGCTGCAGCCGATTGTTGCGGCGGTCGGCGACGACGACGACCGGGGTCGTGGCGCGAGTGTCGATCCAGATCCCGTGGGGCTCGAGCAACTGGCCGGGCTCGGAGCCGCGACCGCCGAACGTCCGGAGGTACTCGCCCTTCGCGTTGTAGTGGTTGATGAAGTAGGAGCCGTAGCCGTCGGCGACGTAGACGTCGCCATTCGGCGCGACGGCCAGGTTCGTGGGGTTGTAGCGCGGCGGCCTCTGGGCACCGGGCGCCTGGCGATAGACCTCGGTATCCGGCGGCCCCTGGATGCGCCAGACGATCTCGCCCGTGAGCGTCGCTTTGACGATCGACGCCTGCATCTCCGGCGCGTTCGCGGTACCTGGCGCGACCGAATTCGCCGTCAGGTACAGGAATTCCTGCGAGCCTTCGCGGCGGATGTCCATGCCGTGCGCGACGCCGCGAAACTCGCGGCCCCACGATCGGACGAACTTGCCGCTCGAGTCGAAGACGACGATCGCGTCGAGCGACTCGCTGGTGGCGTGGACCGTGTGGTGGACGTAGATCAGGCCGCGCGCATCCTGTACGACCGCGTGCGTGTTGCCCCACTTCAGGTTCGGCGGCAGCTGGCCCCAATCGTGGGTCGCTTCGTAGCGATGGGCGCCCTCTCCCATCAGCGGCAGTTTCGTGCCGGCCTTGTCCTGCAGGCCCAGGAGAATCGGCGACACGATGGGCGCCGCGGCGGCTGTGGTCAGGAACTGGCGTCGCGAGAGTGGCCGCGTCATGCGAACAGCCTCAGCGCCGGCTTCCCGATGCCGTCCCTGGTGACGTAGACCGGTCGCTTCTCGACGACGTACGCCGTGTCGGGCGCGATGCCGAGCGCGTGGTAGATCGTCGCGTGCAAATCCTCGATCGGCATGGGATCCTCGATCGTCGTGCACGGCCGTTCTGGCGCAGTTTTTCCGTAGACGAAGCCCTTCTTCACACCACCTCCGAACATCAGGACGGATCCCGCGGCCGTGAAGTGACGATGCATGCCGAAGTGACGCGGCTCGGTCATGACGTTTGGAATGTCGATCGCCTGGTCCCGCACTTCCTTGCCTACCTTCCCCTCGGTCATGGCATCCCTCCCGAACTCGCTGGCGAGCACGACGAGGGTGCGGTCGAGGAGCCCGCGTTCGTCGAGATCGCGAATCAACTGGGCGACCGGCGCATCGATGAACTTCTTCATCTGCTTCGCGCGCTCGTGGCCGTGCTCATGGGTGTCCCAGTACACGAACGGAATGTACTCCGACGTGACTTCGACATATCGCGCGCCCCCTTCGACCAGCCGACGGGCCAGCAGGCAGCCTTGACCGAAGCGGCTCGTATTGTATGTGTCGAACGACGCCTTCGGCTCGAGCGACAGATCGAACGCCCTGGCCGACGGCGATCGGAGCAGCCGATCGGCGCTATCGAGCGCGCGGATCATCGACTCGCGTTGAAAGCCGCCCGCCTGTCCGGTCACCGGTTCCTGCGCCAGCAGCCGCTCGAGCAGCTGCCGCCGGCTCTGAAACCGTTGATCGCCCAGCTCCTTCGGCGGCCGGATCGCCGACGCCGCGTCCTGGGGATCGACGATGAGGAAGGGGCCGTGTTCGGCGCCGAGGAATCCGGCGGTGTGAAACGCCTTCAGCGTGGCGATCTCTCCCGCGCCCTCGACGGTCTGGCCGACGGCAATGAACGCCGGCATGTCCGGGTGTCGCGGTCCAAGCGTGCGCGAAATGACCGCGCCAATGTGCGGCATCGCCATCGGCTGCGGCGGAACGTATCCGGTGTGCCAGTGGTACTGATGACGCGAATGCAGAATGAAGCCGAGGTCCGCGGCCATGAACGACCGGATGACGGCGCCGCGATCGATGACGCTGCCAATCTGCTCGAGCCCTTCGCTGAACTTGATGTGATCGACGGACGTGTCGATCGTGGGAAACGTGCTCAGCACCTCTTCGATCCGCATGCCCGGCTGGAACGGCCGATAGCGCTTCGGGTCGAACGTTTCCGTCTGCGCCATGCCGCCGGCCATCCAGAGCACGATGACGGCATCAGCACTCGCCTTGCGCGCCGGCGTCTGCGCGGAAAGGACCGGGGCCCGTCCGGCGAACGCCGCCAGCGTGGCCGCCGCGGTCGCGCCGAGGAATCCCCGGCGGGTCAACCGCGCGGCGATCAGCGCCTCGTCCGGCGTCAGGCGTGGCTCGTGGATGGACATGGCCGCCTCAGACGATCAACTGGAACTCGGGCGTCATCATAATCGCCCACAACAGATCCGCAACGGCCTCGGCCGACACGCGCCCGGGCCGGCGCGGATCCGCAATCGCCGCAAGGGCGATCTTCCGCTCGGCGGCCGTCGGCGGCCGTTGCAGCGCGTGACGATACAGCCGGTCGACGACCGCGCCCGGCGTCTGCACGATCGGCGGGGACGCGAGCGGCGGTTCGTGCCAGGTCGGCACGAGTCTCGCCATGTTCGGCGCCCGGTCGAACACGAAGAATCGCAGCGACGGATTCAGCGTCGCACCAATCTCAATCGCCGGATTCTCGAGCGCGAGCTGACCCCGCAGCGTGACAAAGCCGCGGCCGGCGATGTCGTAGACGAGCCGTGATGTTCCCAGCACCGGCAGGCTGCCACGCGCCACGCCCGCGCGCGTCGTGCGCCGCTCCCCCGCCGATTCAGCCGGGGTCAGCGCCGCAAGCGGCGTCACGTCGCCGGCGGCGGTCACGAACTCCACGCCTGACCACAGGGGCAGGACCCGCTCCGGCGCGTTCGATCCGGTGTCGGTCACGAGCAGCCACACCCGCTGCGCGTTCGCGATGTTCACCTCGAACGAGCGCGCCGACGCGTTCCGGCCCGCGACCGCGCCGTTCCAGAGGCTCAAGGGCTCCTCGGACAGCTCGCCCGTCAGCCGCTCGGCGGCGCGACGCAGCCAGCGCGTGAGCGCTTCGCCGTTCACCAGTTCGAGCGCCTGCGGAGTGGTGGCTTCCTTCGCGCGCGATGAAATGACCTGATCCCGAATGGGACGCCCGAGCGCGCGCGTGAGGCTCGATGACGGCGCCCGCCAGTTGCGCACGTACGTGCCGGTCGAGAGCGCGTCGGTGCCCGTCCGCGGACCTGTGCCGCGACCCGCCGCGCCCGCCGGCGGCTCCGGCGCCGCGCCTCGCCCTCCGCCCGGCTGCACGCTCCACTCCCCGGTCATCCGACCGATGGCGTCGGCAAACTGCTCGGCCGTCAGTCGTCGCACCTCCGGGCCGGCAAACACATACTCGCGTGCGGCCTCATCATCAGTGCGGCGGACGGCGGGCATCTGATACGTGCGCGACGTGACGATGGTGGCGATGAGCCGCCTCAGGTCGTAGCCCTGGTCCACGAACTCGGCCGCGACCCAGTCGAGGAGCGCCGGACTCCACGGCTTGCGATCCATCTCGTCCGACTGGGGCACCAGCCCGTGCCCGAGCAACCGTTCCCAGATCCGATTGACGATCGTGCGCGGCATCCGCCCATTGCGCGGGTCGGTGAACATTCTGGCCGCCGCGGTACGGCGATCGGCGAGCGACGAGGAGGCCGGCGTGCGGTTGAGCTCGGGGAACAGGAATCCCGGTTCCGCGTACTCGTCGCGGGCGACGTCGCACCGGAACAGCTGGAGGCGCGGCTCCGGCGAGAAGAACGCCGCCAGGCTGTAGGCGTCTTTCAGCGACCATCGGCTCACGAAACTGTCGTGGCAGGCGTTGCACTTCATGTTGACGCCGAGAAACACCTGCGCGGTGTTCTGCGACGCCTGCATCCACGGCGTGACGGCCGCGCTCGTCTCGCCACGCCAGTTGACGCCGACCAGGAATCCGTCCGGATCACCGGCGCCGTTCGGATTCAGCAGCTTCCTGACGAACGTGTCGTAGGGGAGATTCGTCTTCAGCGCGTCCAACAGCCACGGCGTGATGCTGCGACGCGCCCCGCCGGAGGCGTCCGAGAAATACGTGACGCCATCCTCGTTGCGCAGGAGATCGTTCCAGAAGGACATCCAATGGTCGGCGTACTTCTGGTCGTCGGCCAGCAGCGCCTCGGCCAGCCGCGCACGCTTGTCCGCGCGAGTGTCCTGCTCGAACGCAGTCAGTTCCTCGGGTGTGGGCAGCAGGCCCCACACATCGAGATACACGCGCCGTGCGAACAGCGCATCGCTGACAACGGCCGGCGCCGGCCGCCGCGCGGAGGACGGGAGGGTCGTCGTGAGATACGCGGCGGTGAGCCGATCGATCGGCGCGGACCAGGCCGGCCAGACTGCCGCGGGAACCGCGGGCCGATCGAGCGCCAGCGGCGCTTCCCACGGCGCCGGCGCGGGCGGGGACGTCACCGTGCGTCGCGCGCCCTCATCAATCCACGTCCGGATGAGCGCAAGCTCGCTCGCGCTGAGTGGCACTTCGTCGAGCGGCATCTGCGGCGCGAGGTCGCCGCTGATTCGCCGCATCAGCAGGCTGTCCTCGCCGCGCCCCGGCCGGACGATGGCGCCGCTGCGACCGCCTTCGAGCACGTCCTCGTACCTGGCGAGCGACAACCCGCCCTTCCGCTTTTCCGCGTTGTGGCACTCGAGACAGTTCGTCGTGATGATCGGGCGGACCTGGCGCTCGTAGTCGATCGTCGGCTGCTGCGCTGGAGCGGACGGCGCCCCAGCCTGCACCCGCGTCAGGCCGGCCGCGATCCAGGCGGCCGCCGAAAGCACGGCACACGCACGAGCCAGGTTCGCGGTCACGCCGAGGCTATTCTGGACCAGAATGCGAACGACATCTGCGATAGAATCCGCCCGCCAGCCGCCACGACCGGCTCGGAGCCTGTGAGGATTTCATGCCTGTTCTCCGCCGTATCGGCCGTCGAGAATTCCTGAAAACGACCCCGGCGGCCATCGCCGGGCTCGCGGCGTTCCCCACGATCGTCAAGGCCTCCGCGCTCGGGCGCGGTGGCGCCGTCGCGCCCTCCAATCGGATCGTGATGGCCGGCATCGGCTTCGGCATGCAGGGGCCGTCGAACATGCGCGCGTTCCTGGGCAAGGACGAGGTGCAGTGGGTCGCGGTCTGCGACCTCGACGACGTGCCGCTGAACAAGGCGCGTGACACCGTCAACGAGAAGTACGACAACACGGACTGCGCCACGTACAAGGACTACCGGGAGCTGTACGCGCGCGGGGATCTGGACGCCGTGTCGATTGCCGTGCCCGACCACTGGCACGCGCTGCTCTCGATGGCCGCGGTGCGCTCCGGGCTCGACGTGTTCGGCGAGAAGCCGTTCACGCACAGTCTGCGCGAGGGCCGCGCGCTCGTGAACGCCGTCACGCGCTACGGCCGCGTATGGCAGACCGGCAGCTGGCAGCGATCGCAGGACAACTTCCACCGCGCGTCGGAACTCGTCCGCAACGGCCGCATTGGGAAGATCCTGCGCGTCGAGGTCGGCTTGCCCTCGGGCTACACGGACTTCGCCAGGACGTTCGGCCAGGAGTCAATCCAGGCGCCGCCGAGCGGCTTCGACTACGACACGTGGCTTGGCCCGGCGCCGTGGGCGCCGTACTGCAAGGCGCGGGTCCACATGAACTGGCGCTGGAACATGGACTACGGCGGCGGACAGTTGATGGACTGGGTCGGCCATCACCTCGACATCGCGCACTGGGGCCTCGGCTTCGATCGAACCGGGCCCGTGGAAATCACCGCGAAGGGCGAATTCCCGAAAACCGGAATCTACAACGCCGCCAGGCGCTACTGGGTCGAGACGAAGTACGCCGACGGCACGCCGATCATCCTCGCGGGCGACTACGCGGAGATTCAGAGCGGCACGAAGTGGATCGGAGAGCGAGGCTGGGTCTGGGTCGATCGCGGAGGGTTCGAGACTCAGCCGGCGCATTTGGTCAACGAGACCATCGGGCCTGACGAGATTCGCCTCATCCGCAGCCGCGATCACCAGCAGAATTTCCTGGACTGTGTTCGCAGCCGCGCCGAGACGATTACGCCCGCCGAGGTCGCGCATCGATCGGCGAGTGTCGGACACCTGGCGGTGGTGGCGATGGAGACGGGCCGCACGATCAAGTGGGATCCGGCAACCGAGACCCTGGCCAACGACCCGGGCGCCGAGCGGCTGCTCGCGCGCTCGTACCGGAAGCCTTACCAGCTGGAAGGATGACGTGAGATTGACGTCATTCCGCCTCGCGTCTGTCTGCTTCCTCGCCGGCGTCACCGTCGCCGGCCCGGCGGCGTGGGCCCAGTCGTCCGCCCGTGAGACCACGTCGTCGCAGAAGGGTTCGTCGGCGCTCGACGGCATCCTCAAGGACTTTGCGTCCTACGACGGCGGGATCGAGTCGGCCGCCGCCTGGAAGCTCCGCGATTACGTCAACGCCAGAAGAAACGACGCGGCGGGCCGCGCCGAGTGCGAGGCCGGACTCGTGAAGTTCCTCGGGTCGGGCGCGACCCCGGCCGCCAAGGTCGTCGCGGCCCGTCACCTGAGAGCCATCGCGGGCGACACGGCGGTCCCGGCGCTGCAGGCCATGCTCGGCGACGACCGTCTCACGGATGTCGCGCTCTACGTCCTCGGGCCGATGCCGGGCGCCGCCGCCGAACAGGCGCTCGTGCGGTCGGTGGCGACGACCAGGGGCCCCGCCCAGATCGCCGTCGTCGGCGCGCTCGGCGAACGGCGATCGCGCGCGGCCGTGTCCACAATCACGCCGCTCTTGAAACAGCCGGCAGCCGCGGTCGCGGCGGCGACGGCGCTTGGGCGCATCGGCGGAGACGCGGCCATCGCCGCGCTCGCGGCCTCGCGCGCCGGCGCCCCGGCGGCGCTCACGTCCGCAATCGCCACGTCGCTCCTGTCGTGCGCCGTAACGGCGCTCGCGGCCCGGGCCACGGTGACAGCGGCCCGGCTCTATGACTCGCTCGCGTCAGACTCGTCGCTCCCTGAGCCGATTCGACGCGCCGCCGTCCAGGGCCGGCTCTCCGCTGCGGGCTCGGCGAGCGTGCTCGTGGAGCACCTCTCCTCATCCGACCCCATCCTTCACGAATCGGCGATCGCCAGAATCTCCAGCGTGATTCCGGCCGATGGCCTCGGCGCCGTCTCGGCGCTTGCGGCGAAGCTGCCGGAATCCGCGCAGGTCCAGTTGCTGGCCGTGCTGGCGACCTATCCGCCAGACCGGGTGCGATCCACCGTGCTTGCCTCCGCGCGCAGCACGGCGCCCGCCGTGCGCCTCGCCGCGCTCAAGGCGCTCGAGTCGGTGGGTAATCAGAGAGATGTGCCGTTCCTGATCCAGGCCGCGACTGAGGCGAAGGGCCCGGAACAAACCGCGGTGCGCGCCACGCTGGCCGCCTTGCGGGGTCCTGGAGTCGGCGACGCCATCATGACGTCGCTCGACGCACCGGGCTCTGATGAGGTGAAAGGCGAATTGATGCTCGCGGCCGCCGACCGCCGGCTGTTCGCGGCCAAGCCGCTCATCGTCTCCACGCTCACCGCAGCGTCGTCAGCGCTTCGCCTCTCGGCGCTGAG
>CAZJTG010000086.1:8130-13496 GCA_964548865.1 uncultured Solibacteraceae bacterium | reverse complement strand
GGATCTTCAACACCTACGGCCCGCGCATGCGCGTCCGCGACGGCCGGGCCGTGCCGAACTTCATCGCGCAGGCGCTGCGGAACGAAGACGTCACGATCTTCGGCAGCGGCAAGCAGACGCGGAGCTTCTGCTACATCAGCGATCTCGTGACCGGCATCATCGCGCTCATGGAGTCGGCGGTGAATGAACCCGTCAACATCGGCAATCCGCACGAGATGTCCATCGAGGAGATGGCGCGGCTCATCGTCGCGATGACGGGCTCGAAGAGTCGCATCGTTTTCAAGCCCTTGCCCACCGACGACCCGCAGGTCCGCCGCCCGGACATCACGAGGGCCCGCACCCTGCTCGGCTGGGAGCCGGCCGTCCCGCTGGATCTGGGTCTCACATCGACGATCGACTATTTCCGCGCGAAGATGGCGTCAGCCTGACGTCCGCCGGCGACTACTGCTCGGCGGCGGGCCGGCGCATCCGCAGCAGGTACTCAAAGGCCGAGACGACAGTGATGGCCGCAGACAGATAGACGGCGATGGGAACGAGCGGCAGCGCGCGGGCGTCGGAGTTGGCGTAGAGCGTCACGACCCCCGTGACCAGGTACGTCGCGGTCGCGATCTTCCCCAGCATGGATGGCTTGAACGTGCGCCGCGCGACGGCGAGATTGAAGATCGCGACGGTCATCACGATGGCGATGTCGCGGCTGATCACGAGCACCGTGAGCCAGACAGGGATCCGCGCGGTGAGACCGAGGCCGGGCAGCGTCAGTACGACAAACATCGACGCCAGCAGCAGCTTGTCCGCCATCGGGTCGAGCCAAGCGCCGAGCGTCGTCGGGCCGGAGCGCCGCGCCAGGAGGCCATCCAGGGCGTCCGTGATCGCCGCGACCGCAAACGTGACGAGCGCCCAGCCAGGCATGCCGTAGAGCATGAACAGCACGAACACCGGCACGAGCAGCAGCCGCAGAATCGTCAGCTGATTCGCGGCGGTCAGCACCGACATGGCCTACCACTCCCCCAGGCGCTGGATCCGTGAAATCACCGCGGTGACTTCCGCGCCGGTCGCGGCGCGCGCCGGGTGAAAGCGGCCGGCCTCGTCGGCCGTGAGGACGCCCGCCGCCACCGCGAGCGCGGCGGCGCGATAACCGGCGTTCGTCGGCGGCAGGTCTGCGAGCGTGGGGCGCACGGCCTGCAGCCTGGCGAGCTCGGCCGGCCGGTCGGTGATCGCCAGCGCCACGAGCCGCGCCGCCGCCTGTGCGAGGTCGCTTCGCCGGACGGCGGCCGCGGGCTGGAACGTGTGGTTACTGAAGACCTCCATCACACCTGCCTGCGCCACGGCGGCAATCCACACCGCCGCCCAGTGCGTGCGAATGTCGGTCGCGACGACAGGCGCGCGTCTGGGCGCCCGCCCGAGGATCGACTCGAGCCGGATGCCGATCAGCCCGGCCAGTTGGCCTCGGGTCACGGTCTGTGCGGTGCCAAGATCGCGCAACTCGTCAGGCAGACCGCTCTTCACGGCGCGATCTCGCGCCGCCTCGGCCTTCGATCGCCACTTCGAATCAATCGCGGCGGCCCGCTCGTAGGCGCTCGCAGCCTCAACGAGCCGGCCGCGCGCGTCGAGCACGGCGCCGAGCGCCGCGTGGCTCTCCGCGTCGTTCGCCTCGAGCTGCAGCGCCTTCCGCAGACGCGCCTCGGCTTCCACGGCCTTGCCGGCGCCCAGTTCCTCGAGCGCCAGCTCCCGCATCAGGGTCGCGCTCGCCGGCGAAATCGCGAGCGCACGGCTGAATGCGTCCGCCGCCTCGCCATGCCTGCCGGCCGCGCGCGCGCGCCGGCCCGCATCGGTCAGCTGCTGCACCTGCCGTACGCGGAGCAGTTCGAGCCGCGTCCGCTCGGACTCGCGCGACGGATCGATGGCGACCACGCGCTCGAGCGCGGAGGCGGCCGCATCGAAATCCTCCACCCCGACTTCTGCAGCCACCAGACCGCGCAGCGCCGGCAGGTAGCGGGGGTCTCGGGCAAGCGCCGCCGAGAAGCGCGCAATGGCCGGCCGGTACTGCCGGTTCGCCAGCGCCACCAGGCCAAGCCCGGTTTCGGCCGGGTAGAACGACGGCAGTCCCTCCAGCACGCCCGCGTAGGACGAGGCCGCCGATCGAAGGTCGTTCGACTGCAACTGCTGCCATGCGCGGTTGTGGACCTCGCGCACCGCGGCGGCCACCGCCAGGCGCGGCGGAACGTCGGGAGACGGCAGATCCGGGAAGGCCGGACCGGCCGCGGCGCGCGGGGGTGCCGACGCGCACGCGGAGACGAACAGGCCGCACGCCGCGGCCAAGAGCAGCCGGCGCGTCATGCCAAGGCCCTCGCGCGCTGGAACCGGCCGAGCAGCCTTCGGGGGACGTCCGCCTCGGCGGTGATGCGGCCCTCCACGGTGATGTGGCTGACGACCGTCCCGAAGCGGTAGAGATCCGCGAGCGTCCGTCGATCGCGATCACTCGCGGTGTCCAGGTGCAGCGTCACGCGTTCGGTGTCCATGGACAGCCGCCCGGCGAGCACCTCGACGACCTCGGTCCGGCAGGACGCGCGGGTGGCGGACACGAACAGGGCATCCCGATACAACGCCCTCAGCCGCGCCAGCTCATCCCGCCCGACCAGATCCATCTTGTTGTAGACCTCGATCGTCGGCACGGCGTCCGCGCCCACTTCGCGCAGCACGGACCGCACCGCCTCGATGCGCCGCTCGCGATCGTCGGCCGCACCGTCAATCACGTGCACCAGCAAATCGGCCGCGACGACTTCCTCGAGCGTCGCGCGGAATGCCGCCACGAGCTGGTGCGGCAGGCGGTCGATGAATCCGACCGTGTCGGAGAGCAGAATCTGCCGGGCGTCCGGCAGCCGAATCCGTCGCACGAGCGGGTCGAGGGTCACGAAGAGCGCGTGCGACGCCACGGCGTCGGCGCCCGTCAGCAGATTGAACAACGTCGTCTTGCCGGCGTTCGTGTAACCGACGAGGGCCACCGTCGGCACGTCGGCGCGTTTGCGCCGGTTGCGCAGATACGCCCGGCGGCGCCCGACTTCCGCGATCTCGCGCTTCAGCACGGAAATGCGATGACGGATCCGCCGCCGGTCCGTTTCGAGCTTGGTTTCTCCGGGACCGCGCGTGCCGATGCCGCCGCCCAGGCGCGAGAGCGCCTCGCTCGACCCGGCCAGCCGCGGCAGGCGGTACTGGAGCTGCGCCAGTTCCACCTGAAGCTGGCCCTCGTTGGTTCGCGCCCGCTTCGCGAAAATGTCGAGGATCAGCTCGGTGCGATCGATGACGCGGCGCCCGCAGACTTTCTCGAGATTGCGCCCCTGGGCGGGCGTGAGTTCGTTGTCGACAATGATGAGGTCCGCGCCGGCCTCGTCCGAGGCACGCGCGATCTGCTCCGCCTTGCCGGCGCCGATGAGCGTGGCCGGATCGGGCACGGGCCGCTCCTGCACGGCGCGCAGCACAACGGTCGCGCCGGCCGCGGCGGCCAGGCCCGCAAGCTCTTCCAGTTGGAGTTCGGGATCCGCCGAACGTGAAGCCCGCCGCGTCACCAGACCCACGAGCGCCGCGCGCTCGACAGCCGGTTGCGTTCTCACAGCGGCCATGTGCCCGCCCGCCAGGCCGCGCCGCGCCGTGTCATCGTTCGTTGAGCGAGTGTAGCACGCGATTCCAATCGATCGCGCCGGCACGGACGAGCACGGGTGGCGTGACCCGGGCATCCACGATCGTCGACGGCGCGCCTCCCACCGTGTCACCGCCGTCGATGACGAGCAGGCGGTTGTCATCGAGCGCGTCGAGGTCGGCCGCGCGGTGTGCCGGCGGCTCGCCGCTTCGGTTGGCGCTCGTGGCCGTGATCGGCGAACCGAAGGCCGCCGCGAGGCCGCGCGCGATGGGATGCGCCGGAACGCGGATCGCGACCGTGCGCCTGCCGGCATGCACGGCAGTCACGACGGAGGCGGGCGCGTCGCAGATCAGGGACAGTGGACCGGGCCAGAACACGTCGGCCAGCCGACGCGCCGCGGCGCCCATGGCGCACCACGCCTCAACCTGCGCGCGCGAGCCCGCGACAAGTGGCAGGGCCGCCGCAGTGTCACGGCCCTTGATGTGAAACAGCGTCCGCACCGCAATCTCGGACGCCGGATCGACCGCGAGGCCGTACAAGGTGTCGGTCGGAAAGGCGACCACGTTCCCCGACCTGAGCCACGCGACGGCTGACGCGAAGGCCTCGGGTCTGCAGCCGTCCGGTCCGGGCTCAATTTCGATCCGAGTCATGTGCCATCTCCCGACGCACCATCCACGCGAGCACGGCCAGGCCCGCGGCATCCGCGACAAACACCGACCTCATGCTGAACGCCCCGAGGAATCCTGAGACCACCGGACTCACAGCGAGCGCGACAAGATAGGCCGAACTCAGGTACGCGAATGCGGCGCCTCGCGCCTGGACGGGTACCGCCTCCGACGCCGAAGTGTAGATCGACGTCGTCGCGACGCCGATGGCGAAACCAAATGCCGCGGCCACAAGCAGCAGGCTCATCGAGGGCCCCGAGAGGCTGAACACCACGGCCGCACCGAGCGCCACCGCCAGCATCGCCGGAACGAGCGAACCGGCCCGGACGCGCGCCAGCAGCAGCCGCGCGGCCTGATTGCCCGCCGCGGCGGCACACGCCGTTACGGTAAAGAGAATCCCGGCAAGAAATGGAATCCTGGCCGGGCTGAACCCAATCTCCTCAAGGTAGAGCGGGAGGATCGGGCCCATGCTGCGATCGACGAGCTGAAGGCCGAACACCGTCGCCATGAACAGCAGGAAGTGCGGGTGGCGCCGCAGCTCGGCGAACGCGCCGGTCGCGGTCCTGCCTGCCGCCGACGTCGGCCGCGGTCCGGCCCTCTCTCGATACGCGGCCAGCACGAGGGCAAACGCGGCGAGGTAGACCGCCGCCGACACGATGAACGACCGTCGGAGGCCGAGGGCCTGTGCGAGCGCGCCGCCGATGACCGGGCCGAGCGCCGGGCCCAGGCGTTGCGCGGTGTGGACCCACCCGATGGCCGTCGCCACCTGCCCCGGCGGAGCCGACTCGGCCGCCATCGTCAACGCGATCGGCCCGTACCCGGCAAAGAAACCCTGAACGATGCGCAGGACGAGCACGTGCCATGGCGCCGTCACGAACGCCATGAGCGCCATGATGACGAAGAAACTGAACAGCGAGCGCGCCACCATCATCTTGCGCCCGAATCGATCGGCCAGCCTCGCCCACACGGGCGCCATCGCCGCCGTAATCGCGGGCGTGACGCCCAGGCTGACGCCCGACCAGATGGCGATCGCCGATGTCTCCTCCACGCCAAGTTCGGCAAAGTAG
>CAZJTG010000086.1:0-8120 GCA_964548865.1 uncultured Solibacteraceae bacterium | reverse complement strand
CGGCAGGAACGGCATCACCAGCGTGAAGCCGGCAAAGCCCATGAAGGTCGCGGTCGTAACGGCTGCCTGGTTGCGGCGCCAGTCCGGGTCGGAACCGGATTGAGAGATCGTCATCCGTGACGGGTCATGCGCGTCTGAGTTCCACGACGTCGCCAACCGACGCACCGAGGACGTCCGCGGCGCTCGCGGCCTGCGCGGAGCACTCGAGGTGATCGGTACTGCCGAAGAGCGCGCCCACTTCCCCCGCCCCGATGTCCGCATACGTGGAGACGATTCGTGGAATCGACTGGCCGCGCACGGTGAGCTGCAGGGGAACCTGGCCGCCCGCGAGTCTTTCGTAGGACTTGCGGTCGATGTTCGTGATCACGTTGCCGAATCGATCGACCCGGATGACCCGGCCGGTCAGCAAGCCGTTCTCGAGTGACGGCACCGGCAGATCCAGCACGCGGTAGTCCGTTACGGCCCGGCCGAACGCGTTCAGATCGGTCCCCTTCGCAATCCAGGCCGCCGCAGGCGCGAATCGATCGCGTCCCTCGAACGTGCGGCTGACCGTGGGCCGGGCAAAGCGGCGCTCGCTCAGCTCGACCACCCGCTTCGGAGGCGTCTCCCGGAAGACCGCGGTCAGCACGCCATTGTCGGGCGCGACGAACTTGCGGTCCCCCGCCTCTGCCGCGATGCCACGCCGCGTCGTCCCCACTCCCGGATCCACGACGACCAGAAAGATGCTGCCCGCCGGATAGTAGCGGCATGTCGCGGCCAGCTCATGAGCGGCGAGCGCGATGTCATGGGGAGGAAGATCGTGAGAGATATCGACGAGCGTGACGTCCGGACAAATGCCCAGAATGACGCCTTTCATCACGCCGGCATAGTGATCCTGCGAGCCGAAGTCGGTAAGGAGCGCAACGACCGGACGAGCCATAGACCGGTTAGTCTACCCCGGTCAAACGCCGTTCAGCCCTTTCGCAGGAGGATCTCCCGCCGCTGGCTTTTTAGCAGCACCGACTCCATGACCTTCATCCCCGTGAACATCACGGTCAGGTCGCGCGTGGTGAGCACCGAGCGCGGCCGCGGGGCAATCGACTCGTGGCGGCACTGCAGGGTGGTCGGGCTCTGGATGAGGTAGCGCGTGTGCCGATCCACGGTGCCCGCCGCGGTGGCGAAGTACCCGTGAAGGACGCCCCCCGTCTGGAGGTGCCCGCTCACGAATTCGGCCACCGCCTGCGCGGTCGAACGGTCGAGGTAGTCAAAGGCGTCCCAGCAAAGGACAGCGTCAATCTGCGCCGTCACCGTCCGCTGAAGCCGCGCGAGGAGGGATGCGCGCAACTCCTCTCCGCCCGCCTCGCGCATCTCGTGAAGCAGATCGCCAATCAGGAGCTTGCACGCGAGCTGGTCGCCGAGGAACGTCACGTTGGCGCCCAGAGCCGGACCGAGGTCCAGCACGACGGGCGCCGCACGCGGCGCGACGGCGCCGATGAAACGTGGCAGAACGACGGTCGTGAGCGTGGTTTCGAGCGGACGGTCAGGTGCCGGAGGTTCGACCGGCCGCTTTGCGCCCCACCCAAACAACCCCGCCACCGCTCCGCCCTTCGCGCGAGTCCTAGCGAGCGACGCCCACCGGCGTCGAAGCCGGTGGTGCCGGGGACGAAGCCGGCGCGGCCGCCGGCGCCGCCACGGACGCCCTCACGTCATGTTTCTCGCCGGCCTTGGCCTGCTGCATGTCGATGCTGCCGCGGAAGTGCGCGCCGTCGGCAATGGCGACACGGGGCGAGGACAAATCCCCCTCGACGGATCCCTTGTCGCGAATCTCGATCTTCTCGCTGGTCGAGATGTTGCCCTGCACGCTGCCCTCGACCACCACCGCGCGCGCCAGCACCTGCGCCTTGATCTTCGCGTTGGGGCCGATCGTGAGCACGTTCTGGCGAAGCTCGATCTTGCCTTCGACCTGGCCTTCGATCGTCAAGTCTTCGCTGCCGCTCAACTCACCTTTAATGATCACGCTTTTCCCGATGTTCACGTTGGCCTTCTCCTGCTGCACGGGTTCGATGCGGGGGGTGGACTGAGGAAATGACTGCACCGGTGGCGAGGCCGGGGTCGCAACCGGCTGTGGGGGCCGGGGGGCTTCTTCACGCTTCCACATGTGCCTGCTCCAATTGCTGAAACTGAGGGTTCGACGACGTCTGCCTTACCTATCGGCCATTTCCGCCCGTCCAGAAGGGCCGGAGCCGGATCGACCGGCCCGGACGGCTGGCAGCCTGCTACGATCACCAGGATCGTGCGGATCTACCTCGACTATAACGCCACCTCCCCGCCCGCGGCGGAGGTAATCGACGCCATGGAAGGGGCATTCCGCGAGGATTTCGGCAATCCGTCATCGGTCCACTCGTTCGGACAGCAGGCGAAGGCCGCCCTCGATGGGGCCCGCGCGGCCACCGCGACCCTCGTTGATGGCGACAGTGCTGAAATCGTGTTCACGTCCGGCGGAACCGAGGCCAATAACCTGGCGCTTCGCGGGGCCTTTGAGTCGCGCCGCGATGAGGGCCGAAACCGGATTGTGACCACGGGAATCGAGCACGAGGCGGTCTTGAGGACGGTGCAGGCTCTGACCGGCCGCGGCGCCGACGTCGTGGTGGTGTCCGCGACGTCCCGGGGTGTCGTGGACCCGGCCGAAGTCGCATCGGCAATCGACGGCCGCACGTGCCTCGTGTCCGTCATGCTGGCCAATAACGAGATCGGCACGATCCAGCCCGTGGCCGACCTGGCAGCCCCCTGCCGCGCGCACGGCGCGCTTCTCCACACGGACGCGGTGCAGGCCGCGGGCAAGCGGCCGATTTCCGTCAAGGCGCTCGGCGTGGACCTCCTGTCTATCTCGGCGCACAAGTTTGGCGGCCCAAAGGGCGCGGGAGCCCTGTGGATTCGGCGCGGGGTACGACTGACCGCTCAGGCGACGGGCGGGCGCCAGGAACGGAACCGCCGGGCCGGAACAGAGAACGTGCCCGCTCTCGTGGGCATGGGCGCCGCCGCGAGGTTGGCGGCGTCTCGCCTCCACGACTCTGCGGCCATCGCCCGGCTCCGCGACCGCCTGGAGTCGGCCGTCCTCTCAGGTGTCCCCGGCACTGTGGTGAACGGCGCCGGCGCTGATCGCATCCCGAACACGACCAACATCAGTTTCGATGGCATCGAGGCCGAGTCGCTGCTCATCGCGCTGGACCTCGCGGGCGTCGCGGTCTCCACCGGTTCTGCGTGTTCGTCTGGATCGCTCGAGCCCTCGCACGTACTCCGCGCGATGGGGCTCCCGAACAACCGTGCCCGAAACTCGCTACGCTTCAGCCTCGGGCCGGCGAGCACGGAAGCGGAAGTGGATTTTGTCACTGGCGTCCTGCCGGGAATCGTGGCCAGGCTTCGGCGCCTCGCGCGCCCGATGGAGGCGCTGAGCTAACCATGCGTGTCGTCGTCGCCATGTCGGGAGGCGTCGATTCCTCGGTCGCCGCCGCGCTCGTGGCGGAAGCCGGCCACGAGGTGATTGGCCTGTCCATGCAGCTGTATGACCAGCGCGCCTCTCCTGAGGCGTTCGGGTCGTGCTGCAGCATCGACGACCTCCACGATGCCAGGCGAGTGGCCGCCGCCGTCGGGTTCCCCCACTACCTGTTGAACCTCGAAGAGGAATTCCGCCGCACCGTGGTGGACAACTTCGTCTCCGAGTACGCCGCCGGACGCACGCCGATTCCCTGCGTCCACTGCAACGCGGACCTGAAGTTCTCGACGCTCGTGCATCGCGCCGCCGGTTTCGACGCCCACGCCGTCGCCACGGGCCACTACGCACGCGTGAGCTTCGATGAGGACGCCCGCCGATACCGCCTCTGGCGGAGCATCGACCAGGACAAGGACCAGTCGTATTTCCTGTTTTCGTTGACGCAGGATCAACTGGCGCACGCGATGTTCCCGGTCGGACATCTGCGCAAATCTGAAGTCCGCGAGCACGCGCGGCGCCTGGGCCTGGCCGTCGCCGACAAGCCGGACAGCCACGAAATCTGCTTCGTTCCGGACGGCGATGCCGCCGGCTTCGTGGATCGGAAGCTGGATACTGCGGATCGGACCGGCGAGATCGTCGACAGCGGCGGCAAGCTCATCGGCCGGCACCGGGGCATCCATCGACTGACCGTCGGGCAGCGCAAGGGGCTTGGCCTCTCGACGGGTACGCCCATGTACGTGCTGAAGCTCGAGCCTGCCGAATCCCGGGTCGTGGTGGGCACGCGTGAGGAACTGGGGGGCCGGACGCTCGCTGCGCGCGACGTGAACTGGATCTCAGGCGCCCCGCCTGACGCCCCGATCCGCTTCACCGCGCGTATCCGGCACCGCCATCAGGACGCCCCGGCCCACGTAACGCCGGAGGGTCCGACGCGGGCCGGCGTCCTGTTCGACGACCCGCAGACGGCCATCACCCCTGGCCAGGCCGTGGTTTTCTACGACGGCGACGAAGTGATGGGCGGTGGGTGGATCGACTGAGCCAACCTGCAACCGACAGCCGGCAACAACAAGGATGTTGGTTGCAGGTTGACTCAGTGCGCCAGGTACCGTTCAGCGTCGAGCGCGGCCATGCAGCCTGAACCTGCGGCGGTAATCGCCTGCCGGTAGACGTGATCCTGGACGTCGCCGCAGGCGAACACGCCGGGGACGGCGGTCTTCGCCCCGCCGGTGGTGACGAGGTAACCCGCCTCGTCCATCGGCACCTGGCCCTTGAACAGCGCCGTATTCGGCGTGTGGCCGATCGCCACGAAGACGCCCTCGACCGGCAGCGTCTTCTCGACACCCGTCTTGAGGTTCCGGAGCCGCATGCCGGTGACGGCACCCTGGGCTCCGCCTTCGATCTCCAAAACCTCCGTGTCCCACTCGTAAGAGATCTTCGGGTTGGCAAACGCCTTGTCCTGCATGATCTTCGACGCCCGGAGCGTGTCCCGGCGATGCACCAGCGTGACGTGTGACGCGAAACGCGTCAGGAACGTCGCTTCCTCCAGCGCCGAGTCGCCGCCGCCCACGACGGCGATCGGCTTGCCCCGAAAGAAGAACCCGTCACACGTTGCGCACGTCGAGACGCCGTGCCCCATCAGCTTGCGCTCGGACGGCAGGCCAAGCAGCTTGGCGGAGGCGCCGGTGGCAATGATCACCGTGCGGGCCAGCACGACACCGTTGTCGGTCGTGATCTTGAACGGCGGCGCCGACAGATCCACCGCGGACACATTGCCCTGCACGAGCTCGGCGCCGAAGCGGGCAGCCTGGGCACGCATGGAGGCCATCAGGTCCGGGCCCATGACGCCGTCGGCAAAGCCCGGAAAGTTCTCCACTGCCGTGGTGATCATCAGCTGTCCGCCCGCCTCGAGGCCTTCGATGACGAGCGGCGACAGATTGGCGCGAGCCGTGTAGAGCGCGGCGGTCAGGCCCGCCGGACCCGACCCGATGATGACGACGTTGCGTGGTTCGGACACGGTGGCTTAGATATGCCGGTCGAGCATCTGCTTCAGAGTGCCCTTGTCGACCAGGCCCACCACCTGATCCACGATCTGACCGCCCTTGAAAAGCATGACAGTCGGAATGCCCCGAACCATGTACCGCGTCGTGATGTTCGGATTGTCGTCCACGTTCAGCTTGCCGACCGCGACCTTCCCCACGTAGTCCGCCGCGACAGAGTTGATGGCAGGTTCCATGGCGCGACAAGGCCCGCACCACTCGGCCCAGAAATCCACAAGTACCGGGCTGGACGCCTTGAGCACGTCCGCGTCGAAATTGCCGTCAGTGTAGGTTTGCACGTTTTCGGAAGCCATCTCGTCTCGAGCCTTTCGCTGTGAAGTCGGTCCATCCGCTGCGTCTAGAGGGCCGCGCGAATCGCGCGCGCCCGCCGGTACACTCTGACATATTCCCGCGCCGATCGAGACCAGGAATGGTCCGCCGCCATCCCGTTGGCCATCAGGCGGCGCCAGACCGGCCGGTCGTGATAGAGCCGCAAGGCCCGGCGCACCACTTGGACGAACTCCTCCACCGATGGGTTTCGGAACTTGAATCCGTTGGCGTTCCTGGCGCGGGCCGTATAGGCCTGGACGGTGTCATCCAGGCCGCCCACGGCGCGGACGATGGGTACGGTCCCGTATCTGAGGCTGTACATCTGGTTGAGGCCGCACGGCTCGAACTCGGACGGCATGAGGAAGATGTCGGCGCCGGCCTCGATGAGGTGTGCAAGGCCTTCGTCGAATCCGATCCTGACGGCGACCCGCGCGGGATGCGCCGCGGCGAGGTCGGCGAGCGCGCGCTCGTAGCGGGGGTCGCCGGTCCCCAGAAACACCATCGTCGCATCCATGTCGGCGAGCTCGCGGGCGCCGCCGATGATGAGATCGAGCCCCTTCTGGGCCACGAGCCGCGACACCATGGCCACCAGCGGCCGGTCGAGCGCGTCATCTCCCTGGGGCAGGCCGAAGCTCGCGAGCACGGCGCGCTTGCATTCCCGCTTGCCGGTAAGGTCCGTGGCATCGAAATGCGCCGGCAGGAACGGGTCGGTCGCGGGATTCCAGATGTTCGTGTCTATCCCGTTGAGGATGCCGACGTACCGGCGCCCCAGGTCTCTGAGTACGCCATCCAGCCCGGCGCCGGCGGCCTTGGTGCGGGTTTCCTCGGCGTACGTCGGGCTGACGGTCGTGACATAGTCCGCGCTCGTCAGCCCGGCCTTGAGGAAGCTGAACTTCCCCCAGAACTCCCCGGACGCCATCGTGAAGACGGACCACGGTAGCCCGAGAGCCGGCACTGTTTCCTTCGCGAACACTCCCTGGTAGGCGAGGTTGTGAATCGTCATCACGACGCCGGCGCCGGCAAGCGACGGCCACCTCGGCGTGAGGTCGAGCAACACCGGAATCAGTCCGGTCTGCCAGTCGTGGACGTGGACCACGTCCACGGCCGGCCCGTCAGAAACCCCGGTGAAGTCGAGCGCCGCCCGTGAGAATGCCGCAAAGCGGTACGCGTTGTCCGGATAGTCGGTGCCGTGCTCGCCGTAGATTCCGGCTCGATCGAAGTACGCGGGCACATCGACGAAAACGGTGCGCCTGAGTGGAGAGTGGTCGACCTGGTCATACGACACCTGGGCGCGGACACCAGGAAACTGACGCGCCCCTCGGACGTCGACGGAACGATAGCGAGGAATGACAAGCGTGACCGCGTGCCCGAGCGCCTCGATCGCCGCCGGGAGCGCGCCGGCGACATCGGCGAGGCCGCCGGTCTTGGCCCAGGGCGCCGCTTCGGACGCAACGAACAGAATGTGCATCCGACGGGCGGACCCCGTGATGCTGATGGGCACGAGTGGTCGTCGATCGTGAGGCGCGTCACCCACGACGCGAGTATAGGGGTCAGACCCCTGCAAATCGGGGTCTGATCCGATGAGCTACTGGATTTCCAGGGCGGGTCCGGCCAGCGGATCGCCGCCAGCGATGCCGGTCCAGCGACCGACGACCCAGTTGAACAGGTGCCGGGCCTCCCAGAACCGCGTGGTGCTGTTGGCTGCGCCGAGAACGACCACGGCGACCTGCGGACCCTGCGGAATCCTGAGCAGCGTGGCCAGGCAGTACCCCGCCTTCCTGATGAATCCGGTCTTGCCGCCAAGCACGTCCATGCCGGTGCCCAGGAGCCTGTTGGTCGTGTGAATCGGGATGGTCCGCGTGCTGGTCCGGGCGACGTACTCCTGGGTTCGCATGATTGGACCGAGCACAGGGTCGGCGCCCGAATACGTAATGATGTGGGAGACGTCGTAGGCGGACGACATATTGCGATCGTCCAGGCCAGACGGGTCGGCGTAGCTCGAATTCGTCATGCCGAGATTCACCGCCATCTCGTTCATGCGGCCGACAAAAGCCGCCGTGCCGCCTTCGGAGGTGCGCGCGAGCACGCGCGCCGCGGCGTTGTCGGAGGCGATCAACGCAAGATGCAGCAAGTCCCGGTAACTCAGCCGGTCGCCGGCTTTGAGGTGCGTGACCGACGCTAATCGCATGTCGGCCGCCGTCACCGCCACGACCTCATCCAGGTCCGGCTCGTCGGCGACGAAGGTCACGGCGGTCATGAGTTTGGTGAGACTGGCGATTGAGCGCTTG
>CAZJTG010000085.1:0-13567 GCA_964548865.1 uncultured Solibacteraceae bacterium | reverse complement strand
TCGGTTCGGTGGGACAGCCCCGCGACGGCGATCCCAGGGCGGCTTACGGCGTCGTCGACGTGGACCGCGGCACGTTACGGCTGCGGCGGGTGCCGTACGACGTTGCCGGGGCTCGGGATGCGATTCTCAAGGCCGGCCTGCCCGACTGGCTGGCGTATCGGCTCGAGCGGGGTCAGTAGTTCAGGCGCGGTTCTTCCGTTCTCGATCTTCCCTGCGCCGCAGCTCCGCGGCATAGGCATCGCGCGCCGCGCGGGATCCCAGAATCCAGCCAATCACGATGCCGACGAGCAGAACGGCGGGAACGAAGATGAAGTGACTGGAGGGCATCATCGGGGAATCAGCGCCTCGGGGCTCCGAGGCGCGCCGTGACCTCGCGCAGTTCTTTTTCCACGCGCGAAAGACGCTGCCAGAGCAGGACCACATAGCCGATCACGGCGATCCATGCGAACGCGTACGCGGCGTAGACCAGCGGCAGCGCCGGCAGGGTCTCCTTCGCGATGTCGGTGGCCGGCACAAACCCGTCCTGTGCCTGGGCGATCGCGGTGGCCGGGAACACGGCGACGAGGACGCCCGCAGCGCAGACGCCAGCCACCGTCGCGAACCAACCTCTGACGAAATCAATCTTCGAGCGTGACATAAGCATCCTCGAGCATGGCGCGGTTTGCTTCAAGCCGCACCCGAACCAACAGGAGCGTGGAGAACAGAAGGAAGAACGCGAGCATCGACCAGCCGAACGGCCTCATCATCTCGGGCGGCAGCGACGGCACCACGTTGGTGGTTGGATGAATCGTGCGCCAGTAGTTCACCGACACGTAGACGAACGGCACAAGCGCCATGCCGAACACGCCGACGACCCCAGCCAGAACTTCGGAGCCGGGTCCGCCGAAGCGCCTGACGAGCAGGTACGACACGAAGACCATCCACATGACCAGCGCCGTCGTCAGCCGCACGTCCCATTGCCACCAGAGGCCCCATGCCTTACGCGCCCATAGCGGTCCGGTCACGAGCATGATCAACCCGAAGAGGACCGCCAGTTCGGCACCCGACACGGCAAAGTGATCCGCCAGCCGGCTCCGCCGCCAGAGGAAGAGTGCGCTGGCGATGCCGCACACGAACGCGCCGACGAACGAAGCCGCCGCCGCCGGCACGTGAAAATAGAAGATCTTTTGAATGACGCCCATCGTCGATTCGAGGGGGGCGTCGAAAATCATGAACGGCGCCCGGGCAAGCATCAGGGCGGCGCCGATCGCCAGAAACGGGACGATTCGAATCGCGAGTGCCATGGTTTAGTCGGTCATTACCGGACGGAAGGTCCAGAGCGCGAGCGTGACAAACACCGCGTCAAAGAATATCAGCATGGAGAGCCACGAAGCAGCCACGTCCAGGTTGGGCTCGGCCCCGAAGATGGCCGCGGTTCCCCGAACCCCGCCGATGATGACCGGCACCGTAATCGGGTACAGGAGCACGGGCAGCAGGACATCGCGCGAATGGGCGCGGACGAGCATGGCGGCAAACAGCGTGCCTACGCCGGCGAAGCCGATCGTGCCCGCGCCAAGCAGGCCCGCGAGCATCAGCGGCGCGCGCAGGATCGGCGCGCCAAACAGCAGGCCGACGATGGGGACGATGACCAGCTCGACGCCAAACAGCAGGAGCAGCAGGCCGGCCAGCTTACCCAGGTAGACAGCCGCCGGCTCCACGGGTGCCAGCAGCAGGGCTTTCAACGTCTCCGCCTGCCGCTCGCGCTCGAACGCCCTGCCGAGCGCCAGCGTTCCCGAGAACGCCACCGCGACCCACAAGATGCCGGCCGCGGCGTCCTCGAGCGCACGCCCCTCGCGGACAAACGCAAATGCAAACACCAGTATGCTCGACACGGCGAAGAACAATGTCGTGTAGGCCAGCTCGCGGCTGCGGGCTTCGACAATCAGGTCCTTCCGGGCGATGAGCCAGGCCGCTCGAAGAACGGTCACGCCCAGTCCTCCGCCATGACCGCCCGGTAGCGCTCCCGGAGTGAATCGGGGCCGACAGGGACGTCGCGCGCCTTGCCGTTTCGAAGGCAGACCATTCGATCCACCAGCCCCGCGGCATTATCGAAATCGTGCGTGGCCATCAGTACGATGGCGCCGCGCTCGCGCAGGCGGCGCAGGCGCTGTCCCAGCAGCGCGGCCGACTCGTCGTCGAGACCGGTAAAAGGCTCGTCGAGCAGCACGAGACAGGGTTCGTGCAGGAGCGCACGCTCGAGCGCCAGGCGCTGTCGAAGGCCTCGTGAGAACCCCGCCACGCGGTCGTCCGCGCGCTCGCGCAATCTCGCCGACGCCAGAGCCGCATCGATGTGAGGATCCAGATCCGGCAGGCCGTACAACTGGCCGAAAAACCTGAGGTTCTCTCGCGCTGTGAGGTCACCGTACAGGAACAGATCGTGGCCCAGCATGCCGATCCGGTGGCGCAGTTCGTCGCCAAGTTCCCGGGCGGGACGGTCGCCAAAATGGATGGCGCCGGTCGTCGGGCGCATCAGCGTCGAGAGGAGACCCAGCATCGTGGACTTGCCAGCGCCGTTGGGCCCGAACAGACCGACGATCTCTCCACGAGCGAAGGTGAGCGACGTCTTGGCCAGGGCCCGCCGTCGTCCGTAGTGTCGCGAGACGTCGCGCAGGTGGACCGCGTCGAACTCGGGCGACGGCACGTTCAGGCGTTCCGGCGGCGGGGCGACCCCGTGGCGGCTCCCCAAATGCCAACGACCGCGATGACGGCCGCCATGGCAAGCGCCAGCGTTCGTGGCCACGTCGGCTGATGCGGCAGGCCGGAGATCTCCAGGGCGAGCGACTGTCCTGCGGCAATCCCCGGGCCGGTGGCCAGAATCAGCGCCTGCCCCTGGTCGACCACGTCGCGTTTGGATTGAATCTGAGGCGAGGCAATGGCAAGGCCTCCAATCTGCTGGACGACAATCGTGAGTTGCTGCAGGGCCGCGGGCCAGGCCTGCTCGAAGCGCGCGACCGGACCGCTGTACGGCAGTTCGTAGGCGGCCTGCACTACTGTTGTTCCGGGGGCGAACGGACCCGTCACCGTGATGCGCGGACCATTGGCGGTCGCCTGAGGCGACGAACCTTCGAGTACCGTGGCGCCGCGGGCCTCCCGGGGCAGGTTGAAGACGAGCGGGCCGCCGACGTCCACGGGCGTGCGAGCGGAATTCACGATCTCGAGAAGGTAGTAGATGTCGAGACGGTCGTTCGTCATGACCGCCATCACGCGCGACTGACCGCCCAGCACCACGATGCCCTTCACGGGTGCGGCGCCTGCCAGTGCCTGGTCCTCTTTGGCGCGGGCGACGGCCTCGGGATCGGTCGCCACCAGCAGAATCCGCAGTCCGCTCGCCTCGACGACGGCTTCCTGCGACTCGAGGCGCTCCCGGTCGACGACGGCGACCGCACGCACGCGCGTGCCGCGCGCGAGGCCGCTGACCTGCGCGCGACCGATCTCGTCGGTGACCTCGGATCGTGACGTCCCGTTCACGAGGAACTCCACCGTCACCCTCGCGAGCGGCTTGTCCGGTCCCCCGCGGACGACCCGAACCGACACAGTGCCGGCAGGAATCTCGGTTGTGGGCAGCACGGCACCGGACATCTCCTTGAAGTTCGGCATCGCGACCTGCGCCGACGGCGTCGATGCCGGCCACACGAAGACCAACACCGCCCCAAACACACACCAAGACCACGAAGACCGACAGAGAACACCAAGGGTGGTTATGAAAACCCGAACTCCCCGATCTCTACTTTCCTTAGTGATCTCCGTGTGTGTCTGGGGCATCACTGACTCACCAGCGTATGGCCGCAGTTCTTGCAGAATCGCGCGTCCGCATCGTTTCGCGTGTCGCACTTCGGGCATGTGCCGGCGACGCTCGCCGAGGCGCCCGCCGGGGCATCTCCCGCCGCCTGCTCGAGTTCCTGCATCAGCGCGACCGCCCTGGCGCGGAGGCGGCGTGAGATATCCGCGAAGTCCGCGTCGCTCACCTTGCCGGTGGCTTTGTCGAATTCCAGTTCCTTGATCGAGCGCAGCACGAGCCCTTTCTCGCGCTCGAGTTCGTGGCGCTTGCTGACCGAGATCGGTGCGATCGTCGTGCGCGTGAAGAATCCGCCCACGGCCATCGTGAGGCCGATGGCGACCAGGCCGGCACAAATCACGGCGGCGCTCAAGAGCAGCAGCGCCGCCGGGTGCGTTTCACGCGACACCACCACCGCGGCCGTGGCGCCGGCCATCGACAGCAGCAGGAAGAAATGCCAGGCCTGAAAACTGGCGGGCGACTCCGCCGGACGGCGATCAGTCGAGGTCGCGGAGTTCGTCATCGAGTTTGCTTTCCATCCCCGGATCCAGCGGAGCGGCTGCCCCCTTCGCGTCCGCCGTTACGGGCCGGCGCGACCAGCGGAACGCCAGACCGGCCACCGCGAAAACGCCAAGGCCCCCCGCCGCATACGGAAACAGCCAGGCCAGCCGGTTGAAGCCCTTGTCGATGGGTGAGGCCAGAACTTCCTGGCTCCGCCACTTGGTCACGAAATACTCGATGATCTGGTCCCGCGTCAGGCCTTTTGCCACCAGATCCGCGAGTTCCGCGCGCATCTCGGCGGCCTTGCTGCACGTACATTCGCCGATTCGCTGCCGTCCGCACGTGCCGCACATGCACACGATCTGCGTCTGGAGTTCTCGTTCGAGAGGCGTCTTTGGAATGACGGCCACTGTCTGCGCGGACTCGGAATGCTGCGCACGAAGCCCGGCGCTCGATCCCGCCAGCACGAGCAGCACGATCATCGTTGTCGTGGCGGCGCCAGCGGGGACCTTTGCCGCCGCAAAGGCGAACGCGCGCTCCGGCAGCAACGCGATGAGCGTACCCATCGCCATGATGCCGATACCCAGCCAGATCCAGTTCACGAGCGGATTGACTTTGACCTGGAGCGTCGCCGACTGGCTTTCCACGGCGTATCCCGCCAGCACGATGTAGAGGTCATCCGCGATCGTTCGACGGAGTGCGACCTCGGTGGTAGGCTCATCCTCGCGGTTCCTGAAGAACCACTTCGCCGGGAACATGCGGCCCACCGGTTCTCCGTTGCGAAAGGCCTCGACCTGTGCCGTGACCATCTGTTTCTGGCCGTCGTCCGTGACGCTGAGCGCGTTGAAGCGCACGGTATAGGGCGCGACTTCCACTTGCTGCCCTGGCTTCAGCAGCACCGTCTCTTCGCGCTCGAAGCCGCCGCCGGCAAACCCCAGGAACACGAGCACGATGCCGAGGTGCACCACGTAGCCGCCGTATCGGCGGCGGGACCGGGCGAACAGTCCGACCAGTGCGGTGAAGACGTCGGTGCCGGTGGCCTGCCGGCGCGCGCCGGCGCCCTGCCAGAACTCCTGGAGGATCGTCATCGTGACGAATCCACAGAGCCCGAAGCAAATCCCTGACGCCCAGAGGTTCACGCCGAGAAACAGCACGCCGGCCGTGGCCGCCACGCCCGCGGTGACCGGCAACATGAATTGACTGAGCACGTTGCTGATCGCCGACTTGCGCCACGCGAGCAGCGGACCGACTCCGGTGAGGAACAGAAGAATCAGGCCAACCGGGGTGAGCCACTTGTTGAAGAACGGCGCGGCCACGGTCAGGCGCTCTCCGGTGACGGCCTCGCTCAGCGTCGGGAACATCGTGGCGAAGAGCACGAAGAACGCGGAAAACAGCAGAATCCAGTTGTTCGCCATGAAGGCGGCTTCACGCGAAACCCACGAATCCAGCTCGTTGCGCGCGCGCAGCAGCGGCAGCCGGTAGATCAGCAGCCCGAAGCTCAAGGCAAGTGTCGTCACCATGAAGCCGGTAAAGAGCCACGCCAGCTCGCGGTTCTCGCCAAACGAGTGCACGGACTGGACGACGCCCGATCGCGTCATGAAGGTGCCGAAGATAGTGAGGAAGAACGTGACGACGACAAGCGCGAGGTTCCAGACCCTCAGCATGCCGCGACGTTCCTGCACGATGACGGAGTGGAGAAACGCCGTCGCCGTAAACCACGGCAGCAGCCCGGCGTTCTCGACCGGGTCCCAGCCCCAGTACCCGCCCCAACCCAGCTCCTCGTACGCCCAGAGCGCGCCGAGCGCGAGACCGACAGTCAGGAACAGCCACGCGGTCATCGTCCACGAGCGCACGGCGCGGAGCCACGAATCGTCGAGCTGTCCGGTCGCCAGGGCCGCGATGCCGAAGGCGAACGGGATCGTCATGCCGACGAAGCCGAGGTACAGCAATGGCGGATGAATCGCCATGTAGAAGTTCTGCAGCAGCGGGCTCAGGCCGGCCCCAGCCGCCGGCACCGTCGTGAGGTACGTCTGGAACGGATTGTTGTGAATCACCATCAGGTAGAGGAAGAACATCTCGACGAGCGAGATGACCGCCACCACCCAGGGGACGAGCAGGCGATGCCGCTCCCGGTTAACGTGAACCGAGACGCTGCCGAAGATCGCGAGCAGCGTGACCCAGAACATGAGCGAGCCATCGAGGCCGCCCCAGTACGACGCGAGCTTGTAGAAGAGCGGCTGCTCCGCGTTCGAGTAGCGCTGCACGTACTTGATGCTGAAGTCGCCGACGACGAAGGCGTGGACGATGACGGCGGACAGCACGCCGGTGATCGCGGTGACGGTGTGAAAGAGGCCGGTCCCGCCCTCCACCAGCCCGCGATGGCTGCGCCGCGCGCCGGCGACGGAGGCGGCAAAGGCGCCGCTCGCCAACACGAATGCCGCGAGGATGAGGAAATATCCGAGTGTGGCCATGCGCGTCGGCGCTTATCTGGCGGACGCTGGCGCGCCCGGCCCGGCTGCTTCGTACTTCGACGGGCACTTCGCCGTGACGCCGTTTGGCGCCACCTTGAATCCGTCGGCGTCAAGCCGGCCGGTGAGCACGACCTCGGCGCCGTCTTTGAACGTGTCGGGCACCACGCCCGTGTAGAGGGCGGTCACGGTGTGGTCCCCACTCTTCAGCCTGAACCGGTAGTCAAGCGTGTCCGGCCGCCGCTCGATGGACTTGTCCACGACGAAGCCGTGGAGCTGCATGTTCTTGCCGTACCAGACCGAGGGCTCGTTCATCACCTCGTCCACGTGCTTGTAGTACTGGGCGCCCTCGGATACGGTCGTCCAAAGAACGGCCATCAACGCAGCCGTGATGATGACTGCGGAAAAAACCGCACGTGTGGCTTTTTTCGACATGCTTGGCACTCCTGGGAGGGGTGGCTCCCGCGCCCCCGCCCGGAAAACCACGCCGAACCCGATTTACTCCGTCAGAATACGGCCCTTACCGGCGCGAATCAACCCGCGCCCTGGCCCGATGCCGCGATAAGTTGCAAGACAAGGGCCACCGGGAGCCCGACCACGTTCGAGTAGGACCCTTCGATTCTCGGGATGAATCGCGATGCCAGGCCCTGAATGGCGTAGGCGCCGGCCTTGTCACGAGGCTCGCCGCTTGCGACATACCACGCGATTTCGCCCTCTGACATCGCCGCCATCCACACCTTGGTGGTTTCGACCGCAGTGCGCTCGCTGCTGGCAGTGACGACGGCGACTCCGGTCAGCACGTCGTGCGCCCGGCCCGAGAGGCGCCGGAGCATCCCGGTCGCCTCCCGTTCATCGGCGGGCTTCCCCAACATCAGCCCGTCAAGAACCACCGTCGTGTCGGCGCCGAGCACCACGTCCGCCGGGTGTCGAGCCAGTATCGACCGCGCCTTCACGAGCGCCAGGCGCTCTACGCAGGCGGCGGGCGTCTCGCCTCTGAGCGGCGTCTCATCCACGTCGGCCGCCTCCACGACAAACGACACACCGGCGGCTTCGAGCAACTCGCGGCGGCGGGGCGATCCGGATGCCAGGATCAGTCGCACTCAGGCACTCGGGCGTGATCATAATCCGCGCCTTGAACGGCACGCCGCGAGGTGTGATGATGAGTTGTTTCGGGGAGGGCGACGGCACGCGCATGGAACCACTCAGCACGACTGAAGCCGGCGCCCTTCGCCGCGTGCTGGAGTCGCAGCCGACGACGGCCGCGAAGATCGCGTTCGCCTGGCGCATGGCCGCCGGCGCGGCATTCGAGCGCGCGACCCGCATCGACTGGCGGCCCGACGGGACGCTGTCGGTCCGCGCCGACGGTGAGGCCTGGCGGAAGGAAGTCCGGATTGCGCGGGGCGCCCTTCTCCACCGGCTGCAGGACCTTCTGGGCGCCGGCGTCATCACCCGCATCGACATTGCCGAGTGACGCCTTGTGAGATGCGAGCAGGCAGTTTGAGGGAGAAGACATGCGAGACACCGTGATCGTGAGCGCCGTTCGCACCCCGACCGGCAAGTTCCTGGGTGGACTGAAGGACCTCAAGGCGACCGAGCTCGGCGCCCTGGCGGTCCGCGAAGCGGTCAGGCGCGCCGGCATCGACCCGGCGATCGTGGACGAGTGCATTCTGGGCAACGTCGTGGGCGCGGGCGCCGGCCAGGCGCCTGCCCGTCAGGCCGCGATTCACGGGGGACTCACAAACGCGGTCGGCGCGCTGACCATCAATAAGGTGTGCGGATCGGGGCTCAAAGCCGTCATGCTCGCCACGCAGGGCATCGCGCTCGGGGACATCGACGTGGCCGTAGCCGGGGGCATGGAGTCGATGAGCAACTGCCCTTACCTGCTCACGCGCGTCCGCGAAGGCCTGCGCATGGGCGACGGCACGATCATCGACTCGATGATTCACGACGGCCTGTGGGACTCGTTCCACAACATCCACATGGGCCTCACCGGCGAGCATGTGTCCGAGAAGTACAGCGTCTCGCGCGCCGAGCAGGATGCGTACGCGGCCGACAGCCACCGGAAGGCCGCGCACGCGACCGCGCAGGGTTGGTTCAAGGACGAGATCCTGCCCGTGTCGCTCCCGCAAAAGAAAGGCGACCCGGTCGTGGTCGACCGCGACGAGTCCATTCGCGCCGATACGACGGCCGAGTCCCTATCCCGGCTGAAGCCTGCCTTCAAGAAGGACGGCACGGTAACCGCCGGCAACGCGCCCGGGGTGAACGACGGCGCGGCAGCGCTGGTCGTGATGGGCGCCGACGTGGCCTCGCGCCTCCACCTGACCCCGATTGCGCGCGTCGTCGGATACGCGACGGCCGGGCTCGAGCCAAAGCTCGTGATGATGACCCCGGTCGAGGCCGTCCGAAAGCTCAACAAGAGAACCGGCTGGAAGATGGAGGACGCCGATCTCGTCGAGCTGAACGAGGCCTTCTCCGTGCAGGCTGTTGCGGTCACGCGGGAACTCGGACTGGATCCATCCAAGGTCAACGTGCAGGGCGGCGCGGTCGCGCTAGGCCACCCGATTGGCGCAAGTGGTGCGCGAATCCTCACGACACTGCTCTACTCGCTCCGGCGCCAGGGCAAGAAGCGCGGCATCGCCACGCTCTGCCTCGGTGGCGGCAATGGCGTGGCGATGGCCGTCGAGCTGCTGTAACCGCGAAGGCCCGAGCGTAGCGAGAGCGCCGAAGCGTGACCACGAGCGCGGGGGTGGGGCCCCGCGCCACTGAGAGAATGTTGATCATGATCAAGACAGTTGGCGTCATCGGCGCGGGGACAATGGGGAATGGAATTGCGCAGGTGTTCGCGCAGTCGGGGTACGCCGTGCGGCTGCACGACGCTTCGCCGGCGGCCGTCGCGCGCGCGCAGGCGATCATCGAGAAGAGTCTGGGCAAGTTTGTCGAGAAGGGCAAGATGACGTCCGCGGATCGCGATGCGACGCTCGGTCGGCTCACTGCTGCGCCGTCTCTCGATGATCTCTCTGACGTCGATTACGCGGTCGAGGCCATTTACGAGAGCGCCGCCGCGAAGAAGGACGTGCTGTCGCGGCTCGTCAAGATCACGCGGCCCGAGGTCGTTCTCGGCACCAACACGTCGTCGATCTCCATTACCGAACTCGCCGCGTCGTCAGGGCGTGCCGATCGCGTTCTTGGAATGCACTTCATGAATCCGGTGCCGCTGATGACGCTGGTGGAATTGATCCGAGGCCAGGCGACCTCCGCCGAGTCCATGCAGACCGCAACGGAGCTCTGCAAGGCGCTTGGTAAGACACCGGTTGAGGCCGCCGACTATCCGGGTTTCATCGCGAACCGGATCCTGATGCCGATGATTAACGAGGCCGTCTACACCGTTATGGAAGGCGTCGGAACGCCCGAGGCCATCGACACGGTGATGAAGCTCGGCATGAACCATCCGATGGGCCCGCTGGCGCTGGCTGATTTCATCGGGCTCGACGTCTGCCTGGCTATCATGAACGTGCTGCACGACGGACTCGGCGACCCGAAATATCGCCCATGCCCGCTTTTGAAGCGCATGGTCGCGGCCGGGCAGCTCGGCCGGAAGAGCGGCAAGGGTTTCTACACGTACTGAAGCCGTCGCTCGACAGGCGACCCCACGTGATGACCTCAGCTGTCCCGCAACGCGGTGAGCGGATCGACCGATGCTGCGCGCCGCGCGGGCACGAGCGACGCGATCACACCCGTCACAAGCAGCACAGCCGCGGTCAGGCCAAAGACGGTCGGATCCGTCGGTCTGACGTTGAAGAACAACGCGGACATCTGCGGTCCGAGCAGATAACCGATCCCCAGCCCGACGAGGAGGCCAATGCCGACGACGGTCAGTCCCTGGCGGAGAATCATCCGGATGACTTGCTGGCGGCCGGCGCCCAGCGCCATGCGGACGCCAATCTCCTGCGTCCTCAGCCGGACACCATAGGCGAGCACTCCGTAGAGGCCCGCGGCGGCCATGAGCAATGCCGACAGGCCGAACGCCATGAAGAGCGAGCCGAAGATTCGGAAGGCCCAGCTCCGGTTGTACAGGAAGCTCGCAAACCCGTCGACCTGGAAGACAGGCAGATCCTGATCGACCGAGCGGATCGCCTGCCGCATTCCCGGGGCGGCATTGAGTGGTGAGTCGCCGGCCGACAACAGCAGGGTCAGATTGCGATCGGGCGCCTGGGCATACGGCACGAACGCGGTCTCGATCACGTTGTTCGCGTCCGACGCGGACTGGAGTGTGGGGACGACGCCGACGATGGTCCACCACGGCTGAGCCGGCGCCCGCGTGAGCCGGATCTGCTCGCCGATTGGACTGCGCCCTGGAAAGTACCTTGTTGCCAGATCTTCGGTAATCACCGTGACCGGCGTCGTGCCCGATCGGTCCGCGGCGTTGAGCAGGCGTCCGGCGGTGGCCTTCAGGCCCTCCACGTCGAAGAATGCCGGTGACACGGCGATCCGGCGAACCGTTGGTCCGTCGTCCGGCGGCGGGAACGGCTCTCCCGTGCGAGTCAGATAGACGCTGCTGCCTCCGCCCGGCTCCGCCGTCGCCAGGGCTGCCCTGCGTACGCCGACGACGGCATTCAGCCTGGCCTCGAGCCGTTCGACGACATCGATCATCGCCGCGTTGTCCTTGTAGGTCTGCTCTTCAAGGAGCGTCCGGCCCATGAGCACGTCGGTCGTCTTGAACGCGTACGACAGGTTGCCGATCTGCATCACGCTCTTGATCATCAGGCCGGACACCAGCAGGAGCGCGCAGGACAGCGTCACCGCGAAGCCGACCAGGACCCGTGACATTCGCCCGGCTCTGAGGCTCGTCGAACCACGGCCCTGATCCTTCAGCACGTCGCCCCCGCCCTTCCGCGTCACGCGAAGCGCCGGCAGCACGGACGACAGTAGCGCGGCGGCGACCGCCAGCGCGGTGGCAAACGCAAGGACGGTGCCGTCGATGCGAATGTCGATCCAGAACGGCGGATTGGTGCCAGCGATGCCGGCGTTGAACCAGCGGACGCCGGCGATGGCGATGCCGACACCCACGATGGCGCCTGCCAGCGCCAGAACGAAACCCTCGACCAGGAGCTGGCGGACGATCCGCCATCGCTCTGCGCCGATCGCCGTCCGGATGGCGATCTCGCGCGATCGCTCGAGCGCCCTTGCCAGCTGAAGATTCGTCACGTTCGCGCAGGCGATCAGCAGCACGCCGAATACCGCGCCGAGCATGGTGAACAGCGTGGAGACGACCTCCCGGCCGATGAACTCCTCGATGAACGACTTCAGCTGAACTGACACGTTTTTGTTCTCGGGGTGCGCGGCCTCGAGCTGCGAGGCAATCGCCATCATCTGCGTCGTGGCCGAGCGGATCGACTCTCCCGGCTTCAGGCGGCCAAGAACTTCGAGCGTCCGGCCTTCACCGCGCTTCGGGGCCAGCTCGACCGTGAGCGGGAGCCAGACGTCCTGCGTCTGTGGGAACCCGAACTTGGGCGGCATCACGCCGACGATGGAGGTGGGCCGGCCGTTGATGCGCACCGACGACCCGACGGCGGCCGGATCGGATCGAAACAGGGTCTCCCAGACACGATGACTGATGAGCGCGACCGGCGGCGCCCCGGGACGTTCGTCCTCAGGGCTGAAGTCGCGCCCCCGGCTCGGCGCCACACGGAGAAGCCGGAGCGTGCCGGCGGACATGTTGACGCCCCGGAACCGATCCGCGTCGAGGCCCTGCCCGGACACGATCACCTGTGTCGGAGAAAACGCGACGAAATCGCTGAACACCGTCTGCCGGTCGCGCCAGTCAACGAAGTCGTGGAGCGGTACTTCGCGATCGTCGCTCTCCCCCTTGATGAGGCGACCGAGATGCACGAACTGATCGGAATCCTCGAACGGGAGGCCCCGAAGCACCGCGCCGTTCACGATGCTGAACATCGTGGTCGTGAGGCCGATGCCCAGGGCCAGGGCGATCGCGGCGAGCGTGCTGGTGCCGGCGCGCTTGAGCAGCATGCGCACGCCGAAGCGAAGGTCGGAAAGGAGTCCAGCCATGGCCCTCTCTACGGTCTGGCGAGGAAAAGGTTGACGGTCGTGACCAGTCCTGTCACGCAAACCCTGGAGAATCTCCAAAGTTTCAAGGGACCGGGCTTGGACAAACGCCGGGATCGCCGAGGCGAGGCGAAAGTCCACACTGGTCGTAAGCTGCTAATACATAGGGAGATAGAGGCACATCATGATGGATTTTCGCTTGACTTGCTGGTGGCACGAACCTAGAATCGCCTTCGGTCCGGCGCGCATTGCCCCATTTGGCGGCGCAGCGCTGAGGAGTCCCATGGCAACAGCAACGGAACGTTCAGAGAAACACGAAAAAGACAAAGGCTACGCTGAGATCGACAAGGAGCGAGGCAAGGCCGTCGAACTCGCCGTCGGTCAGATCGAGAAGCAGTTTGGCAAAGGCTCGATCATGCGGCTGGGCGGCAAGGACGCCATCACGCCGATTGCGGCGATTTCAACGGGCTCTATCAGTATGGATTGGGCACTCGGTGTCGGCGGGCTCCCCCGGGGCCGTGTCATTGAAATCTTCGGCCCGGAGTCGTCGGGCAAGACGACATTGGCGCTGCAGACAATTGCGCAGGCGCAGAAGCTCGGTGGCGTGGCGGCGTTCATCGATGCCGAACATGCGCTCGACGCGCAGTACGCGCAGAAGCTCGGCGTTGACCTGGACAACCTGTTGATCTCGCAGCCCGACAACGGCGAGCAGGCGCTCGAG
>CAZJTG010000084.1:9904-13941 GCA_964548865.1 uncultured Solibacteraceae bacterium | reverse complement strand
ATGCGGCCTCGCCGGACGTCCACTACGTGGCGTACGGCAGGACGTACGAGGGCCGGGAGATGCCGATGGCCGTCGTCGGCACAGGGCTCAGGGACGGGAGCGCGGCGGCGGTGCGAGCGACCGGCCGGCTGCGGGTCCACATCCAGGGGAACATCCACGCGGGCGAGGTCGAGGGGAAGGAGGCGGCGCAGGTGCTGCTGCGGGAACTGGCGCAGGGCAAGCACGCCGACTGGCTGCGCTCGATGGTGTTCCTGATTACCCCGATCTTCAACGCGGACGGCAATGAGAAGTTTTCGCTGACCAACCGTGCGCGGCAGAACGGCCCCGTCAACGGCATGGGTACGCGGCAGCAGGGCCAGAACCTCAACATCAACCGGGACTTCATGAAGCTCGACACGCCCGAGGGCCGGGCGTTCGTGAAGCTCTGGAACGACTACGACCCGCAAGTGGGCTACGACCTGCACACGTCGGATGGATCGTTCCACGGCTACTACCTGACGTACGCGCCGGGCCTCAGCCCCAACACCAACGCGGGCGTGATGAACCTGATGCGCGACGAGCTGTTCCCGTTCGTGACGAAGGAGATCAGGGCCAAGCACGGGTGGGAGACGTTCTATTACGGCAACGTCGGCGGCGGAGGCGGGCCGGGACGGGGGGCTGTACCTGCTCCGGGTGCTGCTGGTGCAACGGGGGCGGGTGCTCCGGGTGCGGGGCGCGCGGGTGGCGGACGCGGCGCAACACCTCGGCCGTGCGCGCCGCCGGCCACGCCTGCGCCGGGTGGAGCGAAGTCGGCGGTGGCCGGCCCACCGGAGACGCCGACACCTATACGAACGTGGAGCTCATTCGAAGCGCTTCCCCGCTATCACAACACCTACGTCGGCATGCGCAATCGCTTCGCGCTGCTGAGCGAGGCCTACGCGTACGCGACGTTCGAGGACCGCATCAAGGCCACGAACTACTTCATGGAAGAGTCGCTCAACTTCGCGATGCGCAACGTGGACAGGCTCAAGAAGATTGCGGCCGACGCCGACCGCGAGTCCATCGTCGGCAAAGAACTCGCGACACGGCAGGCGATCAAGGTCGAGGGCACGACGACGTTCCTCATGGGCGAAGTCGAGGACGAGGTCAATCCCGTCAACGGCGCCTGCATGAACCGCCGCAAGGACGTGCTGAAGGCCGAGGTCATGAACAACGGCCTCTGGTTCCAGGCGACGGCGACGGAAGTGGTTCCGGCGACGTACTACATCCCCGCGGCCGCGACGAAGGCCATCGAGCTCCTGCGCGCCCACGGCGTCCGGCTCACTGAAGTGAAGCAGGCGGTGACCGGTGTCGAGCAGTTCGCGATCGCCACGAACACGGCGCGGCAGCCGAATCTCAACAGCATCGACACGGGCGCGCACGGACTGCGCACGCTCACCGGCGCCTGGGAAGCCGCGTCTGGAGTGACGGCTCCGGCGGGCGCGTTCGCGGTCTCGATGAATCAGCCGCTGGCCCGGCTTGCCTTCTACCTGCTTGCGCCGACGTCAGACGACGGCCTCACGACGTGGAATTTCCTGGATGAGATGCTCGGTGAGGGAGTGAAGACGTATCCGATTCTGCGAAAGCGGTAGCGTCGGGCGTCGGCTCACGGCGGTTCAGCCCTGCCGCCAGGAGTGTCACAAATCGCGTGACGTCACCGCGTGATTGCGACCTCTCACCCATCTGCGCCAGCACAGCAGGAGGACCGCGGGTTCAGCATCGCGTTAATGCCCAACGCAAACACAAGCCATACCGCGACAGAACTCAAATCCACGCCTTCAAGCGGCAACCTGACCGCTCAGGAGCATTCTGACGGCCTTATGACATCGCTGGTCAATCCTTCTCGCCTGGCTTCAGGCTCAGTCGAGCCGTTCCGCAGTGCCAGCATTCCGTGAACTGAAACTCAACGAGTTCGCCACAGGCCGGACACGTCGACGCCACGCTGTGGCTGGTGGCTAGATTCTCTCGAGTTCCACACTCGGCCAGAACCTCGCTCGCTCTTGAAGCCTGGCCGTCGTCCAACACCCAGACCGACGGAAGTGTGTCCGGCGTTGCGGGAGCCTCACCTCGAACGCTGAACAGGGCTTCGCCATGCACCTCGGCGGCAATGCCGTTCGCTTCCAGTAGTCCCTGGACCAGATGAGCCTCGGTTGGGTGTTGAGCGACGAACACCTGTTTCATGTCGAGCCTCCGGGGACAGCCGGACGTTCCGTTCAACGGGCGCGCGTCGAACCTCTTGCGCGACCAATCCACTCGAAGACAGCACCCCGTTCCGCGACCCGCCTCGGGTCACGATCTGCCCGCTGGGGTCAGCCCGGCGGGATGGAGCAGGTCGAGATCGAGTTCGCCGGATTCAGCGCACGAGCCGGGCGATGTCGTTGTACAGCACCGTGACCATCAGCGCCACGATGACGGCGGCGCCGGCCATGGCGAAGTACTCCTTGAAGCGCAGGCTCAGGTCGCGGCGGGCGACGCCCTCGAGGCCGAGGATGACCATCTGCCCGCCGTCGAGCACCGGAATCGGCAGAAGGTTCAGCAGCGCAAGCTGGAGGCTGATGACGGCCATGAGCTCGAGCAGCTTGATCCATCCGAGTTCGGCGGCGCTCCCGGACAGCTCGGCGATGCCGACCGGTCCCATGAGCTGACTGACGGGCGTCTCCCGAGTGAAGAGCCCCTTCAAGGTCTTGCCGATCAGCTTGGTGTTATCCCAGTTCTGGGAGAGGCTCATCGAGAACGCCTGCGAGAACGTCGGATTGATGTGCGTGAATTCCGCGGCGGCGATGCTGAGGCCGACCCGGCTCGCGCCCGGGGCGCCTTCGGGCGTCACGCTGATGATCTGGGTGGCGCCGTCGCGCTCCACTTCGACCGCGATCGGCTTCTCGCCCTGCTTCTGGATGTAGGCGATGAGTTCCGCGCGATCGAGGCCGCGCCGGCCGTCCATCGCGACCAGCACGTCGCCGCGCTTGAACCCCGCTTTTTCCGCGGGACGGCCGGCGAGCACTTCGAGTACCTGGGGCCGGATCTTGGGAAGAATGCCGAGCGAGCCGGCCTCGTATTTCCCTACCGACGCCGGCACCACCGACACCGTCAGGCGCTCCGCGCCCCGGGCCACTTCGATTGAGAGTTCGCGGTTGGCCTTCGGCAGCACCGCCATCATCAACTCGTCCCAGGTGCGCGTGGGTTCCCCGTTGACCGAGATGATTCGATCCTCGACCCGGAGGCCGGCCTTCGCCGCCACGCCGTCAGCCTCCAGCATCCCGATGACCGGCGCCGCGGACTGATACTTCGGCACGTCGGCGCCGTTGCTCAGCACGACCGCCAGCGCCACGACGGCCAGGATGATGTTCATCGCCGGGCCGGCGAGATACACCTGGAACCTGATCCACTTGCTCTTCGACAGAAATTCGTCGGGCGCGTCCTGCCGCACATCGGCCGTCGTCTCGCCGGCCATCTTCACGTAGCCGCCGAGCGGGATGATGCTGATGCAATACTCCGTGCCGCCGCGCGTGAACTTGAGAATCTTCGGCCCGAATCCGAGCGAGAACGTGAGCACGCGCACGCCGTACCAGCGTGCGACGAGGAAATGCCCGAGTTCGTGGACGAAGATGAGGACGCCGAGAAGGAGCAGGAACGACAGGATGGTCTGCACTAGGAAGATGGTAGCAGACGGATGGTTTCGGTCGAAAAAGCCCGCGCCCAGGCGTCCATGGCGCGCACGTCCGAGAGGGTCGACGGCGCCAGACTGTCGCGATCGCTCGCGTTCAGCGCCGCGTCGATGACGCCCGGAATCGCCGGAAACGAAATGCGGCCCGAAAGGAACGCGTCAACGGCGATCTCGTTGGCCGCGTTCAGCACGATCGGCCACGCCCCGCCCTGCCTGAGCGCGTCGTACGCGAGCCGGAGGCACGGAAACCGCTCGACGTCCGGCGGCAGGAACTCGAGCGTGCCCAGTCGCGTGAGGTCGAGCGGCGGCAGCGCGCCGTCCCACCGATCCGGATACGCGAACGCGTACTGAATCG
>CAZJTG010000084.1:0-9894 GCA_964548865.1 uncultured Solibacteraceae bacterium | reverse complement strand
CGCATGTCCGTCACGCTGAGCTGCGCGATCACCGACCCGTCACGGAGCTCCACCATCGAATGCACGACCGACTGCGGATGAATGACGACATCGATCTCGCGGGCGCTCATGCCGAACAGCCATCGCGCCTCGATCACCTCGAGGCCCTTGTTCATGAGCGTCGCCGAATCCACGGTGATCTTCCGGCCCATCTGCCAGGTGGGATGCCGCAAGGCGTCCTCGGGCGTCACGCTCGCAAGCTGCTCCGGCCCCATGTTCCGGAACGGGCCGCCGGAGGCGGTGAGCACGAGCCGCCGGATCTCGTTCCGCCGGCGGCCGTGGAGGCACTGATGGATGGCGTTGTGCTCGCTGTCCACCGGCAGGATGGCCACGCCGCGTCGGTGCGCCGCGTCCATCATCACCGACCCGGCCATGACGAGCACTTCCTTGTTGGCCAGCGCGATCGTCTTGCCGGCGTCGATCGCCGCCAGGACCGCCTCGAGACCGGTGGTGCCGGACGACGCGCACAGCAGGATGTCCACGTCCGGATGCGTGGCGACGGCGAGCACGCCGTCCGCCCCGCAATCGATCTTGGGCGGCAGGCCGCCGGGGCCGAGCCGATCGAGCAACTCCCCCAGCGCGGCCGCGGTGGCCACGGCGGCCGCCCTCGGCCGGTACCGCGCGATCTGCTCGGCGAGCAGAGCGGCGTTCTCGCCGGCGGCGAGTCCGACGACCTGAAGGCGATCGGGGTTCGCATCGACGACGGAAAGCGCGCTGCGTCCGATCGATCCCGTCGAGCCGAGGATCGCAATCCGCTTCACGTGGCACATCCGGGGGGCTTCGCCCCCGCGGACCCCCTCACGCGCTCACTCGCGGGGGCCCCATCGCCCCGCTCCGTTCGCGCGGCTCGCTCGCACAGCTCGCTCGCGGGTGTCATTTCCAGAACCTCAGGAGCAGGTAAAACACCGGCGCGGCGAACAGATACGCATCGATGCGATCGAGCACGCCGCCGTGCCCCGGGATGAGCGCCGAGCTGTCCTTCATGCCCGCGCTTCGCTTGAGCAGCGACTCAAAGAGGTCGCCGGCCATGCCGAAGCCGGCCAGGAGCAGTCCCACGAGCGCTGCCAGATGAAGCGGCGCGTCCGGCAGGCCCCACGGGGCGAGCAGCATCGCGGCGATCGGCGCCACCACGACGCCGCCGATCGCGCCTTCGATGGTCTTGCCGGGGCTCACGGCCGGCGCGAGCTTGCGCCGCCCGAACGCGCGGCCGGTGTAGTACTGCGCGGAGTCGCTGGCGGCGACGACCACGACCATCCACACAATCGTCTCGGGACCGCACATCGCGCGAATCGCCGCGATCGTGCCGACGGGCAGTCCGACGTAGACCAGCGCGAGCACCAGGGCCGCCGCGCCGGCGAAGACCGGCGGTCCCGGCGGCGTGGAACCCAGCACGACGAGCGCCGCGCCGATCGTCGTGGCAAGAATCAGCGCCGTCATCGCGTCCGCGGGCACGCGGTCGGGGAAGAAATGGGGCCCAGCGAGTGCCACGGTCGCCGCCGCCGCGGCCGACGCAGCGAACATGGCCGGCACGCGCGCGCCGAGCGCCCGCGCCAGGCCCGCCAGCTCGGATCCCGCGGCGGCGGCGGCGAGGGAGGCCAGCACGAGCGTCGCCCATGGCGGCAGGAGGAAGACCGTCGATCCGACGACGGCAATGAGAACGGCGGCGCTCGCGACTCGAAGCACGGAACCGGCGCCCGTCTAGCCCTTGGCCACGGCCGCGGCGGACTGAATCGCGCCGTACCGGCGATCGCGTTTCTGATAGTCGAGGATGGCCTCGAAGAGATGCCGCGCCCGAAAATCCGGCCAGAGCGCGTCCGTCACCCAGATCTCCGCATAGGCTATCTGCCAGAGCAGGAAATTGCTCACGCGGATCTCGCCGCTCGTGCGAATCATCAGATCCGGATCCGGCTGGCCCGCGGTGTAGAGGAACGACGCGAACCGCGCCTCGTCGAGCTCATCGGGGGCGACGCCGGCGCGGATGGCGCGGCGGGCAGCCTCGACAATCTCCGCACGGCCGCCGTAGCTCAGCGCGATGTTGAACTGCATGCCGGTGTTCCCGGCCGTGCGCGTTTCGGCGCGGCTCAATTCGTCTCGAATGTCGCCGCTCAGACGATCCGCCTCGCCGATGACGCGGAAGCGGATGTTGTTGCGGAGCAGGGACTTCAGCTCGGCGCGCAAATACTGCTTGAGCAGGCCCATCAGCGCGCTCACTTCGGTGTCCGGCCGCTTCCAGTTTTCCACCGAAAACGCGTACAGCGTCAGCACCGGGATGCCGAGCCGCGCGGAGGTCTCCACGGCATCGCGCACCGCATCAATGCCCGCGCGATGCCCTTCGACCCGCGGCATTCGGCGCGCCGCCGCCCATCGGCCGTTGCCGTCCATGATGATTGCGATGTGGCGCGGAAGGCGATCGAAGTCGATCCGATTCGCGAGCGACTGTTCAGCAGAATCCGGCGGCAGGGCTGCCAGGACTTCGGCAAGGGCCATGGTGCTGGGCGAATCTTAGACCATCAGAAGGGCAAAGGGCATAGGGCAGAGGGCAAAGGTGAGGAACGAGTTGGCGTTCCCGGGCCTTTGCCCTCTGCCCTCTGACCTCTGCCCTCAGTCAGTATTTGACTGCCATGAGCGTCAGTCCGTGCGCCGGTGCAGTGGCGCCCGCGGCCTGTCGATCCCGGGCCGCCAGAATCTCGCGGATCGCGCTCGGCGGGCGGAGGCCCGTGCCGATTTCCGCCAGCGTGCCGGCAATGGCGCGGACCATGTGCCGCAGGAACCCGTCGCCGTCGCACTCGATGACGATCTCGCCCGGGGATTCTCTAATCTCGAGACGCTCGATGGTCCGGACGGTCCCGCGAACGAACGACCCCCGCGCCTGGAACGACGCAAAGTCGTGCGTGCCGACGAGGAGCGCCGCGGCCTCGCGCATGACTGCGATTCGCTTCGGCTCGGGTGCATGCCACGCGTGGAACCGATCGAACGGCGACATCACCTGTGTCGTCACCATGCGGTAGCGATAGGACTTGCCCACGGCATGAATGCGCGCGTGAAATCCCGCCGTGGCATCGACGACGCGGAGGACGCGAATGTCGGCGGGCAGGCGCACGTTGAGGGCGCGCTGCACGGACACGGCGGTCAGATCGATCTCGGCATTGACGCTGGCGACCTGGCCCAGCGCATGCACGCCTGCGTCGGTCCGACTCGCGCCCGCCACCGTCGGCGGCACGCCGTTCACGAGCGGCGCGAACGCCTCCTCGACCAGTTGCTGCACCGACACGGCATTCGCCTGCCGCTGCCAGCCGGAGTACGCCGTTCCGTCATAGGCGAGCGTCAGTTTGAGCGTGCGCATGGGGAAGCCCGACTAGGGCAGAGGGCCCTGATCATTGTCTCGATCCCGGCTTCACCACCGGCTGCCCTGCCTTGCACATCGGGCAGTCATCGGGCTGGTAGGTCGGCAATCTGAGCGTCACGAGGGACGAGAACGGCACGCCGAGGTCGGTGTTCCCGCCGCTGCGATCGATCACCGATCCGGCGCCGACTACCGTGGCGCCCGCCGCGCGCGCCACCGTCATGGTCTCTCTCGTCGAACCCCCCGTCGTCACGACATCCTCGATGATGACGACGCGATCGGTCGGGCCGAGCGAAAACCCCCGGCGAAGCATCAGGACGCTGTCCTGCCGCTCGGCGAAGATGGCGCGCACGCCGAGCGCGCGGCCCACCTCGTGGCCAATGACCAGCCCGCCCAGCGCTGGCGACAGCACCGCGTTCGCACCGAGCGGCTTCAGCCGCGCCCCGAGCGCGGCGCCGAGCGCCTCCGCGCTCCCCGGATGCTGGAGGACCAGCGCACACTGGAGGTAGCCGCCGCTGTGCAGGCCGGACGAGAGCCGAAAATGCCCCTCGAGCAACGCGCCCGAGTCACGGAACAGCTTGAGTACCTGTTCTTGATTCACTGATGTCTCGTCTCAACCCGTTGGTTGCTACTTACGAAGGTTGTCCTCAAAGAGCTTGAGGATGCGCCTGTATTCGTCGGCCCAGCTCGTCTCTTCGGTGAAGCCGTGGTTCTCCACCGGGTACGGCGCGATCGACCAGTTGTCCTTGCGCAGCTCGATCAGCCGTTGCACCAGCCGTACCGAATCCTGGAAGAACACGTTCGTGTCCACCATGCCATGCAGGATGAGCAGGTGGCCCTTCAGGCCATCCGCAAAGAAGATGGGCGAGCTCTTCCTGTACGCCTCGGGATCGATCGCGGGCGTGTTGAGGATGTTCGACGTGTAGCCGTGGTTGTAATGCGACCAGTCGGTGACCGGTCGCAGCGCCGCGCCGGCGGCGAACACGTCGGGGGTCGTGAACATCGCCATCAGTGTGATGAAGCCGCCGTAGCTGCCGCCGTAGACGCCGATGCGCTTCGCGTCCACCTTTTCAGTCGCGACCAGAAACTTCGCGCCATCGACGACGTCCTCGAGGTCCTTGCCTCCCATGTGACGGTAGATCCCGGTGCGCCAGTCGCGCCCGTAGCCGGAACTCGCGCGAAAGTCGGGATCGAGCACGACGTAGCCGCGCGACGCCAGCAGGTTGTGGAACATGTACTCGCGGTAGTACGTGGACCAGTACCTGTGCGCGTTCTGGAGGTAGCCGGCGCCGTGGACGAACACCACCGCCGGTTTCTTCGGATCGCGCCGCGCGCCGATCATTTCGGGCGTCAGCAGCCGTGCGTACACGTCGGCGCCGTCGCGCGCCTTGTAGGTGATGACCTTCGGGTCGATCCATTTGAAGCTCGACCACTCCTCGGACGGCGACGTCGTCACCCGCGTCGGCGCCACGCCGGCCGCGAACGGCATCACGAAGAGTTCCGGCGGTTTCGTGCTGTAGGAGTAGATCACCGCGAGTGACTTTTCGTCGGGCGACACCGTGACGTCGTGCGCGCCGGTCGCCGTCGTGATGCGCGTGCGCGCCCCGCCGTCCACCGACATCGTGTAGAACTGGCGCTCCCCGGGATGCACTTCGTTGGTCGTCAGGAAGACCGTCCGGCGGTCGCTCGAGAGCTGGGCGGCCGTCACTTCCCACTTGCCGCTCGTCAGTGCGCGCGCCTGCGGCGCCGCCGTCGTCGTATCGAGTGAATAGAGGTGGAGGTAGCCTTCCTTCTCCGAGAGAAAGAGGAAGCGCCTGTTGTCGGGCAGCCACGCGATGCCCGCGCCGCCTCCGAGTCCGGCCACGGTCCCCACGGCCTGCTCGCGGATCCAGGCGTCATCGTGGAGGTTATCGAGCACCGTGGCCTTGCCCGATGCCGGATCGACCCTCACGAACCAGCGGTCCTTGTTGTCCTGCGCCCGCACGGTCACGACGCTCTGCGATCCATCGTCGGACACATCGGGCATCGACCAGTTGAGCCGGCGTGGCACGTCGGGATCGCCGGGCTTCGCCTTCCGCTCGACGCCGGCAAACGTCGACGCATCAGCCCACACGGTCTTGCTGTTGTGAACGTCCATGATCGCGAGCAGGCGGCGGCTCTGCACGTCGCCGACGTTCGGCCGGCCCGGAATCATCTCCGGGTAAGAGGACGCGGTCACGTAGTTGGGCGTGTCCTGTCCGCGCGCCGTACCCTCCGGCAGCTCGTTCACGCCGACGTACACGTAACGCTCGTCGCTCGACAGCTGGAGATCCAGCAGATTCTGCCGCGGCCCGAGCGTCAGCGCCGGAATGGGCGGCGGTGGCGGCAGCGCGCCGGCTCCTGCGCCGCCGGGCCCACCCGCGCGACCGCCCCCGGCGCCGCGGCCCGCGGCTGTCGATTCCTGCTGCCGACGGATGAAGTCGATCAGCTGGCGTTCCTGCTCGCGGAGCAGACGCTGTGCCTCGGTCTCAGCGCCGCCCGCTGCGCCGCGACCGCCGGCCGCGCCGGCTCCCCGCCCGCCGGGCGCCGCGCCCGCCGGAGTGACGTCGGGCGCGGTGAGGCGCGTGAGCTGCGCGAACGCCGTCTCATTCCCCTCGAGGGCGACCAGATAAAGATTGCCGTCGCGGACGAACGTGACGGCTGAGTCGCTGCGTGCCCATCGCGGCGACGTTTCGTTGATCGCCGTCCGCGTCACGAATCGGCGTGCGCCGGTCTGCACGTCGTAAATGACGACGTCGCCGCCCTCGGCGGTGAGGACCCGCCGGCGCGCGCGATCGAATCGGCCGGTCTGCGGCACGTCCAGGCTGCGGCCCTCCTCCGGCGTGAGCTGGCGCATCCCGGATCCGTCCCTGTTCACGGCGTACGTGGCGGAGCGATCCTCGGAGGCCTTCTGCCACGAGAAATAGACCTTCGACGAATCCTTCGACCAGCGGACGGCCGTGGGCGGATTCCCGACGAGTTTCGGTCCGCGCATGATGCTGTCAACCGTCAGCATGGCGGCCGGCGTGGTGGCGGGTGCGCTCGTGCCGCGTTGCTGGGCTGCCAGCCACGGCATGGAGGCGAGCGCAACGGTGACCAGGATCAGGACTCTTCGCATAGGTGCACGCTCACTGGGAGGATTCTCGCCGGGACGTTCATGGGCGAGAAACCAGGGCGGTAGTATATCCGTCTAACTTCGGGATTCCGCCCGCATTCCGTAGGTGTCTGGAGAAACCGACGATGACGACTTTGAGGATGACTCGTGTAGTGAAAGGCTCGGTCGCGGCCGCGATGGTCCTCGCGATGATCGGCAGTCAGCCGGTCGCCGCCCAGAGCGCCGGTCAAACGGCCCAGGGCACCGGCCTCCCGATCTCGATGGCGCAGGCCGTGGCCATGGCGCTCGACGCGAACCTCGATCTGAAGGCCGAGCGCCTGAGTCTGGACGTCGCCTCGCACGACATCGCGCTGGCCCGCTCCGCGTTCCTGCCGCTCGTGCAGGGCACCACCAGCCGGGGATCCTCGAAGTCGGTCCCGTTCGATTTCGTCCAGGGCTCCGACGACATCATCAGCAAGAGCCTCAGCGTGTCAGGGTCGGTACGGCAGGCGCTGCCGTGGTACGGCGGCGGCTACGCGGTCACGTGGTCCGGCAGCCGCGGGACGCAGGACGGCGGCATCTCCAGTTTCAATCCGCGGCTGGGCTCGCGGCTGCGATTCGACTTCACGCAGCCCCTGCTGCGCGACTTCAAGCGCGACGCGTCGCGCGTCGGCCTCGAAGGAGCCGAGCGCCGGCGCGTCATCACCGACCTTCAGCTGCAGCAGCGGGTGTTCGCGACCGAGGCGGCCGTGAAGCTGGCGTATCTCAGTCTCGTGGCCGCCATCGAGGGCAAGAAGGTGGCCGAGCAGAACCTCGATATCGTCCAGCAGTCGCTCAACCAGTCGAAGTCCCGCGTGGCGGTCGGCCAGTCGCCCCAGATCGAAATCATTCAGGCCGAAGCGCAGGTAGCGTCGACCCGCGAGAGTGTGATTCGCGCCAGCGCGTTCATCGCGTCCGCCGAGGACAATCTGCGGACCCTGATTCTCGACCCGAACCGGCCCGACTTCTGGCAGGTGCGCCTCGTGCCGACCGACACGATTCAGCTCGCGCCGCGCACGGTCGATCTCGACGAGGCCATTCGGACGGCCCTCGCCAACCGCATCGACCTCCAGGTCGAGAACCGCAACATGGACATCACGAATCTCAATCTCGAGCTGAATCGGAACAACACGATGCCGTCGCTCGACATCAACGCCTCGTACTCCGCGGAGGGCACGGCCGGGACGCAGTTCCAGTTCGGGCAGGGCTTCCCGCCGCCCATCCTGTCGGAGACCCGCCGCACCTACGGCTCGGCGCTCGGCGACACGTTCGGCGGCGCGTATCCCACGTGGAGTCTCGGTCTGTCGGTGACCTATCCGATCGGGCGCACGGCCGCGCAGGCGGCGTACGCTCAGGCGCAGGTGCAGAAGCGGCAGCAGGAGATCGGGATCCAGCAGCTGCAGGTCTTCATCGTCGCGCAGGTTCGCGACGCGGTGCGCCAGGTCGGGAACACGTTCGAGCGCGTGCAGGCCGCTCAAGCCGCGCGCGAAGCCAGCCAGCAGCAGCTCACGGCCGAGGAGCGCCGGAACTCCGTCGGCCTGTCGACGACCCTGGACTTGCAGATCCGCCAGCGCGATCTCGCCAGCGCCCGCACCGTCGAGTTGCAGGCGATGATTGACTACAACCGGGCGCTCATCAACCTGGACAGCGTGCAGAGGATTCGCTGACGACCCGGATCGTCCACGGGCACGCAAAGTCCGCTATAGTCCGGCTCGTTGGCTGCCGCCCGGGTACCGGTTAGCGTCACGGTCATAACGCTGAACGAGGCCGCGAACATCGAGGCCTGCCTCGATTCGGTGTCGTTCGCCGACGATGTGATCGTCGTGGACAGCGGCAGCACCGACGGCACGCCGGACCTCGCGCGCGCGAAGGGCGCGCGCGTCATCGAACGGGGCTGGCCGGGTTATTCCGCGCAGAAGAACTTCGCGGCCTCCGAGGCGAGGCACGACTGGATCGTGTCGGTGGATGCGGACGAACGCGTCACGCCGGCACTCGCCGACGAGATCCGCCGGACGATTGACGCCGCGCCGGCCGCGGCCGGTTACCGCATGCCGCGCGTGGCGTTCCACCTCGGCCGCTGGATTCGCACGACGGACTGGTATCCCGACTGGCAGCTGCGGCTGTACCATCGAAGCCGGGCGTCGTGGGCCCCGAAGCTCGTGCACGAGTCGGTACGGGCGAACGGCGAAGTAGGCAGGCTGTCAGGCGAGCTTCAGCACTACGCGTATCGCGACATCGCCCATCATTACGCAACAATGGAACGGTACACGTCGCTTGCCGCCGAGGAGATGCGGGCACAGGGCAGGCGCGCTACCGTCTTTCATCTGATCATCCATCCGGTGGCCGCGTTCCTCCGCAACTACATCCTCAAGCGCGGGTTTCTCGACGGGACGGTCGGCTTCACGATCTCGAAGATGAATGCCTACTACGTCTATCTGAAATTCTTGAAACTCTACCGAGGGCGCCGGACGTGACCGGCCCCGGTCGGCGTCTCCCCGCCCTGCGCCCCCAGCCCTGACATGGTCTCCCTGCATGTCGATACGGCCCGGACCTGGCGCGGCGGGCAGAATCAAGTGCTGCAGCTCGTCACCGGGCTGGCCGCGCTCGGCCACCCCACCTGGCTCTTGGCGCATGCGCGCGGCGAGCTGAAGCGGCGCGCGCAGGAGGGACTCCGGTTCGTGGGCTTCTCGCCCCGCAGCGAATTCGACGTGCACGCGGCCTGGCAGCTCGGCCGCGTGCTGAGAGACATCGCGCCCCAGGTGGTGCACGCGCACGATCCGATGGCGGTCGCCCTCACCGCGATGGCCCTGCAGATGCAGAACGGCGCGGTGAGGAAGCCGCTGGTCGTCGCCGCCCGGCGTGTGGACTTCCATCTGAAGCGCCATGCGTTTTCAAAGTGGAAGTACCGTCACGTCGACCTCTTCGTTGCCGCGTCGGACGTGATCGCGGGCATTCTCGAGCGCGACGGCATCGGGCGCGATCGCATCGTGACCGTGCACGATGGTGTGAACATCGGATTAATCGACCGGTCGGACCCGGTGGACGCGCACGCCGCGTTCCGGATGCCCCACGGCGCGCCCGTCGTCGGCAACGTCGCGGCGCTCGCCGCCCACAAAGGCCAGAAACACCTCGTCGCCGCGGCCAGGCTCGTGATCCAGGAGGTCCCGGACGCGCGCTTTCTCATCGTCGGCGAGGGTGAGCTCAAGGACCAGCTCGAGCGGCAGATCAAGCACCTCGCGCTCGAACGGCACGTGCTGCTCACGGGATTCCGCGCCGACGCTCTCGGGCTCATGAAGTCATTCGACATCTTCGCGATGAGCTCGGTCACCGAGGGTCTGGGGTCGGCCGTGCTCGAAGCAAT
>CAZJTG010000083.1:11002-14010 GCA_964548865.1 uncultured Solibacteraceae bacterium | reverse complement strand
TCGTCGAGAAAGATCGTTCCCTTGTCCGCCATTTCGAATTTGCCAATCTGTTTCTCTGTGGCGCCGGTGAACGCCCCGCGTTCGTGTCCGAACAGCTCCGACTCGATCAATTCTTCGGGAATCGCCGCGCAGTTGATCTGCACGAACCGCTCTTTCGCCCGGAGGCTCGCGCGGTGAATCGCCCGGGCGACCAGCTCCTTGCCGACGCCGCTTTCGCCCAGAATCAACACCGTGGCGTTGGTGGGCGCCGCGCGTTTGACCTGGTCCAGGATGCGACCGAGCGCCGGGCTCGCGCCCACCACGTGGTGCTTCGACTCGAGCGCGGTCCGCATCTGGCGGTTTTCCCGCTTGAGGGTGCCAAGCTCGAGTCCCTCGCGAATCGCATCGAGCACGTAGTCCTTGGAGAGCGGTTTTTCGATGAACCGGAACGCGCCGAGCCGGCCCGCCTCCAACGCCGCGCTGGCCGTTCCGTGCGCGGAGACGATCACCACCGGGAGGGCGTCATTCGTTCCTCGAAGCCGGCTCAGGGTCTCGAGGCCATCCATGCCGGGCATCTTGATGTCGAGGAATACGATATCGGGCGACTCGCGCTCGATGGCGGTGAGGCCCTCCGCGCCCGATCCCGCGGTAAGGCACTCATAGCCTTCGTACTCCAGAATCATCCGCATCGTGTCGCGGATGGCCGGCTCGTCGTCGATGACCAGGACCTTGCCGGTCATGAACCCCCGTCGGCCGCGATTGCGATCAGCACGCGCTGATCGAGCAGGTGGTCGAACACGAACAGCGCTGCGCCTTCGCCGGCCTTCAGTTCGGCCACCGCCCGCTGGAACTCCGCTGCCGTCGTCACCGGCCGGCGGTTGATCTCCAGAATGATGTGCCCCGGCCGCAGGCGCGCAAGCCGGCCCGGACCGGCGGGGTCCACGTCCACGACGACGACGCCCTGCAGCAACGACGGCAGCGACTGTCGCATCGCCGTGGTCCGGTCCAGATCCCGAACGGTGAATCCGAGCGGGCCCAGTTCGCGCGCTGCCGCCGGGCGGGCGTCGCCCGTGCGCTCCTGACGATGGCGAGTTGAGTCCGGCAGAGGACGCTCGGTGAGCTTCACGACGATGGTCCGACGCCCGTTGTCCCGGATGACATCCAGCGTGGACGTGGTGCCAGGCATGCGCGCGGCAATGTGCCGGATCAGGTCCTCATCGGATCGAATCGGCGCGCTGTCGGCGCTGACGATGACGTCGTACGGCCGCAGACCCGCCCGCGACGCCGGTGTTTCGGCGGTCACGTCCTGTACCAGCGCCCCGTTCGAGACGCCGACGCCGAGCGCCCGACGCAGCCCCGGGGTCAGGTTCGTCAGGCCCACACCCACGTAGCCGCGCGACACCCGGCCTCGTTCCCTGAGCTGGTCGAGCACGGGCGTCACCTGGCCAATCGGCACCGCGAAGCCGATGTTGGCCGCCTGCGCGCTGACCGCCGTCGTGATCCCGACGACGCGTCCGTCGGCATCAATCAGCGGTCCTCCGCTGTTGCCCAGGCTGATCGCGGCGTCGGTCTGAATGTAGGCATCCAGTGACTGGTCGAACAGCTTCCGGCCGAGGTAGCTCACGACGCCTACCGTGACGGAATGGACGTACCCGAGGGGATTGCCAATCGCGCACACCCACTGTCCCGGGCGGAGCGACGACGAGTCGCCCAGCACCACCGACGGCAACCCCTGGGCGCCGGGAATGCGGAGCAAGGCGACATCGATTGCCGGATCCACGCCGACCACGACCGCTCGGAAACTGCGACCGTCCACGAGCGTGACGGTGACGCGGTCGGCGCCATCCACGACGTGGAAGTTCGTCAGCAGGTAGCCCTGCGCATCGATCAGAAAGCCGCTCCCGGAACCCTCGCGCGGCGCGCCTGGATCGTCCGCCATGTCGCGGCGCCAGCGGGGCCCCGACCGGGCGCGGCCGTCGCCGCGTGTGGCGGCATCAACGTTCACAACCGCCGCATTGACGCGAGCGGCGACTGCTGAGAAGTCGACCGGGCCGCCGGCTGAAGAGCTGCCCGCCGCGACAGCGGACGTGATCGCGACCGGAGGAGCGTCAGCCAGGCGGAGCAAGGGCGTTGTGACCGGCGCGGTGTTGGGGCTGCCCATCACCACGAGCCCGAGGAGAAACCCGACAACGGCGGTGAAGGCCGCCAGCACGCCCGCGAACCGAGTCATGACCGTCAGTCGTTCATTATAAGGGCCCGAAATCCGGCCTCGTCGAGGGTGCGCACGCCGAGTTCCCTGGCCTTGTCGGCCTTGCTTCCCGGATCCCTGCCGACGATCACCCCGGTCGTCTTCTTGCTGACCGACGACGCCACTTTGGCGCCGCGCGCTTCCAACGCCGACTTTGCATCGTCGCGGCTCATGGAATCGAGAGCGCCGGTGATGACGAAGATCTGACCGGCGAGGAGCTGGTTCGCGGCCTGGCCCGCCAGGACCTCCTCGACCTGCGTGCAGACGCCTGCGGTCGCCAGACGATCCATCATCGCGATGTTCGCGGACTCGTCGAAGAACTGCCGCACCGAGCGCGCCACCACCGGCCCGATGTCCTCCACCGCCTCGAGCGCCTCGACGCGGGCCTGGCGGATCGCCGCGACCGCGCCGAAGGCCCGCCCGAGCGCCTTGGCGCCGCCTTCGCCGACGTGGCGGATGCCGATGCCGTGCAGGAGACGCCAGATCTCGGCCGTGCGGCTCTTGTCGATCTCGGCGATCAGATTCGCGGCCGACTTCGGTCCCATCCGGTCGAGGCCGGCGACCTCTTCGACGGTCAGGTGATACAAGTCCGCGTAATCCCGGACGAGCCCCCGTGTGACAAGCGTGTCGACCAGCGCCTCGCCGAGGCCCTCGATGTTCATCGCCCGGCGCGACGCGAAGTGCTGCAGCCCCCGGCGGATGCGAGCCGGGCACGACACGTTCTCGCACCGCCAGACGACTTCTTCCTCGGGCTTCGCCAGTGCGCTCTGGCAGAAGGGAC
>CAZJTG010000083.1:0-10992 GCA_964548865.1 uncultured Solibacteraceae bacterium | reverse complement strand
CTGCCCCGGCATCACCCATCTCGGCAGATCGGGCGGACGTTCGGACAGCACCGGTCCGATCACCTTGGGGATGATGTCGCCCCCCTTCTCGACCAGCACCAGGTCGCCTGGGCGGATGTCACGACGCTCGACTTCCTGCTCGTTGTGCAGCGTGGCCAGCTGCACGGTCGTGCCGGCCAGGCGCACCGGCTCGAGTACGGCGAACGGCGTGACGGCCCCCGTACGACCGACGTTCACCTCAATCCTGATCAGCCTGGTCTTCGCCTGCTCCGCGGGGAACTTGAAGGCGGTGGCCCAGCGAGGGAATTTCGCCGTCATGCCGAGTCGCTCGCGCAGCGCAAGGTCGTCGAGCTTGATGACGACGCCATCGGTTTCGAATGCGAGCGAGTGCCGGCCGTCCCGCCATTCGTCACAGAAGGCGACGACCGCCTCGATCCCCACGCATCGGCGCCAGTGGGACTCGACCGGCAGGCCCCAGTTCGTGAGTTGGGCCAGGACTTCGGCATGCGTCGGTGCGGGAGAGTCCACGCCGGAGGGCATGACGACCTGGTAGCAGAACGCGCTGAGCCCGCGGCGGGCGACCACGGTGGCATCGAGCGTGCGGATCGCCCCGGCCGCCGCGTTCCGCGGATTCGCGAACAGCGGCAGGCCGGCCTGCTCCCGTTCCTCGTTCATCCGATCGAAAGCGGCTCGCGGCAGGTAGACCTCGCCGCGCACCTCCATGAGCCGGGGCGTCGCACCTCGGAGGCGGAGCGGAATCGCCTTGACCACTCGGACGTTTCGCGTCACGTCTTCGCCCACGACGCCATCGCCGCGCGTGGCGCCCCGGGCGAGCCGGCCCTCGTCGAACGTCAGCGCCATGCTGAGCCCGTCAATTTTCAGCTCGGCAACATAGGCGAGCGACGTGTCTTCAGGGGCGTCGAGGCCGCGACAGACGCGGGCGTGAAACTCCCGCAACTCGCTCGCGCTGTACACGTTGTCGAGACTGAGCATCGGCGCCATGTGTGCCGCTGTGTCGAAGCCCTCGGCCGGCCGTCCCGCGACGCGTGCGGTCGGTGACGCCGGGTCCTTCAACTCGGGATGTGCCTCCTCGAGTGCGAGGAGCTCGCGCATCAGCGCGTCGTACTCGGCATCGGTGATTTCCGGGGCGTCGTGAACGTAGTAGAGCTCTTCGTGTCGTCGGATTTCGGCCCGAAGGGCCGTAATGCGGCTGGCGACATCTGCCATCGGTCATTCCCCATTCGTCATTTGCGGCGAACCCAAATGACCCTATGACCAATCCCTAGCCGGCAGATATCATCGGTCGCGACTGACCACGTAGTCCGCCAGCGCGACCAGGCCGTCGCGCTCGACCGAGGCGGGGAACGCGGCGAGCAGGTGCTGTTTCGCGCTGGCGGCGTACGTCACCGCGCGCTCGAATGCCGCTTCGATGGCGCCCTCGCGCCGGAGCAGGTCCTGAATGCGGCGCCAGTCGTCCGGCGTCACCGCGCCCTCGGAAATCACCGATTGGATCAGCTTCGCGATCTCCGGCCCGCTCTTCTGCAGCAGGAGAATCACAGGCAGCGTGACCTTGCCCTCGCGGAGATCCCCGCCAAGCGGCTTGCCCAGGGCGGACTGATCCGCCATGTAGTCCAGCACGTCGTCCACGATCTGAAACGCGATGCCCAGGTCGAACCCGTAGTTGCGCAGGGCCGTGCGCTGCTCGGCCGTCGCCGTACCCAGGGCGGCGCCGATCTCCGCGCATCCGGAAAACAGATACGCCGTCTTGCGGCGGATGATCTCGAGATGCTCGGCCTCGGTGATCGCGGCGTCGCCGCTCTTGGTGAGCTGGTACAGTTCGCCCTCGATCATGCGGAGCGTGACGTCGCAGAGCAGGCGGACCACCTCGAGCGTGTCCTGCGTCAGCGCCATGGCCATGCTGCGGATGTAGAGGTAGTCGCCGAGCAGCACGGTGATGTCGCTGCCCCATCGGGAGTGCGCCGTCAGACGGCCCCGCCGCGTCTCGGCGCCGTCGATGATGTCGTCGTGCACGAGCGTGGCCGTGTGGATGAACTCGACCACCGCGGCGTTCAGAATCGCCCGGTCGCCCTGATATCCGCACAGGCGCGACGCCATCAGCAGCACCGCCGGACGCACGCGCTTGCCGCCGCTCATCTGGACGTACTTGCCCATCTGAGGAATCAACTCGACGCGCGACTCGAGGTGCTTGGTGAACTCCCGCTCCACGCGCGCAAGCTGTTCGCGCACGGGCTCGAAGATCTCGGCCAGGCCCGGTACGGTCGATGCGGTTGGAGTCACGGGGATCGGTCGCGCCTGAAGGCTCACCGGTGCAAAAACCTGCAGGAATCAGACCATAGGACTTGCGGGGGTGTCAACGCGCCGTCACCGTGTGTGCGCTCACGTGCGCGTTCTCGGCGGCCCGAACAGCGCATGGAAGTTCGCAGTCAGGCGCTCGCCAAGCGCGTTTGCGTCGGTCCCGCGCGTCTCGGCGATGCTGCGGAGCGTTTCGACGACCCACGCCGGTTCGTTCCGCTTGCCCCGATGCGGGATGGGTGCCAGGAACGGCGCATCGGTCTCGACGAGCAGGCGGTCGGGAGGCACGAACCGGACGACCTCCCGCAGCGCCAATGACTTCGGAAACGTCGCAATGCCGGAAATCGACACGTAGAACCCGAGGTCGAGCGACCGCCTCGCCTCGTCGAGCGTACCGGTGAAGCAATGCATCACGCCCGTCAGCCGGCCGTCGCCGTGGCTTCGGAGCACGGCAAAGGTGTCCTCTGCCGCCTCCCGCGTGTGGATCACGACAGGCAGGGACAACTCGACCGCCAGCGCCGACTGCGCCTCGAACACGTCGCGCTGCACCTCGCGCGGGGCGAAGTCGTAGTGGTAGTCCAGACCCATTTCGCCCAGCGCCACGGCCCCCGATGCCTCAGCCGCGCGCCTGGTGGCGGCGACCGCGTCACCCGCGCGACCCGCGTACGCGCCCGACCGATGCGGATGGACGGCGGCGGCGAATTGCACATCCGCCCACGCTTCACGGATCACGGCCGCCCGGGCGATTTCCTCCGATTCGTCAGCCGAAAGGATGCACAGGCACGCCGCAACGCCGGCGGCGCGGGCGCGTCCGGCGACATCCGCCAGGTCGGCCGCGAACGCCTCGTCCGCAAGGTGACAGTGCGAGTCGATGACCACCGCGTCGTGTCGTCAGCGCACGCGCGTGCCTGGCGCGGGCGGCGCGTCAAAAGCGACGAGCATGGGCTTCCCCCCGTCAGGGCTCGCGGCGAGGACCATGCCGTTCGACTCGATGCCCATCAGCTTCGCCGGTTTGAGATTGGCGACGATCGCCACGGAACGGCCGACCAGGGCGTCGGCCTCATACGCTTCGGCGATGCCCGCCACGAGCGTTCGCTGTTCGCTGCCGAGATCGATTTGCAGCTTCACCAGCTTTTTCGAGTTGGGCACCCGCTCGGCGGCGATGACTTTCGCGACCCGCAGGTCGATCTTCATGAAGTCGTCGATCGAAATGCGCTGCTCCATGGGCCACTGCGAGGCCGGCGCCGCTGGGGCCGGGGCTGGAGCAGGCGAGGGCTGGCTCGCCGGTACCGCGTTCGTTTGTTCGTTGTCCGCCATCTGTCGAAGTTCCTCCACTGATTGTTCCATTCTTGGAAAGAGCGGCTCGATATGCCCGAGGACCGCTCCCATCGTGATTGTGCCGGCATTCAGGCCCAGCCAGTTCTCCGCCGCAATGCCGAGCATCGCGCGCATCCGCACCGCGGTTGAGGGCATGACCGGCTCGATGAGGGCCGCCACCACCCGCAGGACGTCCGCGGAATTCCCCAGCGTCGCATCGAGCAGCGCGCGCCGCTCCGGATGCTTCGCGAGCGCCCAGGGCTCGCGCGTGACGATGTATTTGTTCAGATCCGAGATGAGCGACCACACGTCGCGCAGCGCACCGCTGAAATCGAACGCGGCCGCCTGGGTCCTGGCCGAAGCGATCACGTCCTCCACACGCGCGCGGAAAGCGACATCCGCGGCCTCGGGCGTGCCGGGGGCCGGAATCCGGCCGTCGCAATACCGCTGAATCATCGTCGTGGTCCGGCTGACGACGTTGCCCAGGTCGTTGGCCAGATCCGCGTTGTAGCGCGCCAGGAACACGTCGTCGGTGAAGGACGCATCCTGACCGACCACCATTTCCCGCATCACGAAGTAGCGAAGCGCATCCACGCCGAATCGATCCGTGTAGCCTCGGGGATGGACGACGTTGCCCAGCGACTTGGACATTTTGGCGTCGTTCATCAGCCACCAGCCGTGACCAACGACGCGCTTCGGCAACTCGAGGCCCGCCGCCATCAGGAATGCCGGCCAGTACACCGTGTGCTGGCGGACGATTTCCTTGCCCATCAGATGGACGTCAGCCGGCCAGTACTTCCGGAACCGTGCGTCGTCGCCGGGGAATCCCACCGCTGTCAGGTAGTTGGTCAGCGCGTCGAACCAGACATACATGACGTGCCCGGGATCGTCGGGCACCGGAATGCCCCACTTGAACGACGTACGACTGACGCTGAGGTCGCGAAGGCCGGCCGACACGAACGAAATCATCTCGTTGCGGCGGATGTCCGGCGTGAGGAATCCTGGATTGGTTCGGTACAGCTCGAGCAGCGGCTCCTGGAACGCCGAGAGCTTGAAAAAGTAGCTCTCCTCGCTCAGGCGCTCGACAGGCGTTCCGCAGGTCGGACACCGGCCATCTACGAGCTGCGCCTCGGGCACGAACAACTCGTCCACCGTGCAATACCAGCCCTCATACGGCGCTTTGTAGAGGTAGCCGCGGTCCTTGACGCGTCGCCAGATGGCCTGTGCCGCGTCGATGTGCCGCGGTTCGGTCGTCCGGATGAAATCGTCGTTCGAGATGTTCAGGGCCTTGAACAGCTCGCGGTACTTGCCCGCGATCTTGTCCGCGAACACATGGGGATCCAGCCCGGCCTTCTGCGCGGCCCGCTCCACTTTCTGGCCGTGCTCGTCCGTCCCGGTGAGGAAGAACACGTCCTGGCCCAGCAGGCGCCGCGAGCGCGCGATGGCGTCTGCCACCATCGTCGTGTAGGCGTGCCCGAGGTGGGGCTCGGCGTTGATGTAGTAGATCGGCGTGGTGATGTAGAAGGGTTGCATCTTATTTCGTTTTCATTGCCAGCCAGCGCCGCATGATCTCGGCCTGAACGGCCTTGACCGGCTGACCCGTGGCAGCGGCCACGCGCACGCAGTCGTCGAACTCAGGCGCCGCATTCAGTACCGTGCCGCCGCGCTCGGCCACCTTGACCCTGACCACACCGCCTTCGACCGCGACATCCACCCACCGGCGATCCAGCGTGTCGCGCAGCACTCGGTGAAAACGCAGGCCAATCGTAGTCGTCTCGCGGAAGATGATGTCCGTCACCGCCTGCCTCGCCGTCTCGGGCGTCAGCACGGTCAGCAGCGTCCCGGGCCGGCCTTTCTTCATCAGCACCGGCGTCAGATAGACATCGAGCGCCCCGGCCTCGGCCAGCCGCTCGGTGACAGGGCCGAAGAGCTGTGGGTTCATGTCGTCGATTTCGCAGGCGATCTCGACCACGCCTGCGTCCGCTCCCGGCGCGGCCGATAGCCGATCACCGATGACCACGCGGAGCACGTTGGGCTGGCCGTCAAAGTCTTTGGTTCCCGCGCCGTATCCGACGCCTGTCACCGTCATCGCCGGCATCGAACCATAGCTTCGAGCGTAGCCAGAGACCAGCAGTGCGCCGGTGGGCGTCACGAGTTCGGTTGCCGGTCCGCTGCTGTAGACGGGCACGCCCTCGAGCAGTCGAAGGGTGGCGGGCGCGGGGACGGGATACGTGCCATGCGACATCCGCACCGTCCCGGAGCCGACGTTCATCGGCGACGCCACGATGTCATCGACGCCAAACCATTCCAGCGCGAAGACCACGCCGACGATATCGATGATCGAGTCGAGGGCCCCGACTTCGTGCAGGTGCACCGCATCGAGCGTTGTCTCGTGGACGGCGGCCTCCGCTTCCCCAATTCGGCGAAACAACGCGACGGCGCGGTCCCGACCGTGCGCAGACAGCGCGGAGCGGCGAATCAGCCCGTTGATCTCTGAGAGCGTGCGGTGGTGGTGGCCGTCGTGGCCCTCGTGTGGATGCGCGTCGCCGCGCCCGTGCCGGTGCTGCTCCCGTACCCTGACGTGGGTCGCGCTGATGCCGGCGCGGACGACCCGGGACACCTCGAGCTCGTGGCCGACCCCGAGGCTGCCCAGCGCGGCCTTCAGTTCGGGCACGGGAAGCCCGGCATCGATGAACGCCGCGAGGAGCATGTCGCCCGCGGCGCCTGAGAAACAATCGAGGTAAATCACTCGAGCCATAGCTGCTGCCGGAGCCTTCGGAGCGAACAGTACACCGTATCACCCAGGATGAGGTGGTCTACCAGATCGATCCCCACGATTCTACCGGCGTCGATGAGCCGGGCCGTCAACACGTAATCCTCGTGCGACGGCAGGACGTCGCCGGATGGGTGGTTATGGAACACCACGATGCCCGCCGCCTGCGCCATCGTCGCCTCCCGGAACACGTCCCGGGGAATCGCCAGCGCCGAATCCAGGCCGCCGTCGGACACCAGGTGCGTTCGCAGGAGCCGGTGGCGGGCGTCGAGCAGCACGACGCCGAACCGTTCGGTCGAGTGTGCCCCGAACATCGGCAGAAGAAACTGCGCGAGTGCCTCGGGCGTCCGCAGCGGCACCCTCGCGTTCGGCGCGACCAGCAGGGTCCGGCGGCCCAGCTCGATTGCTGCGAGCACCCGGCTGGACTGCGCGGGCCCGATGCCAGGAATGCGGTCCAGCCGGTCGGGGCTGGCCCTCGCCAGCCCGTGCGCGCCACCGAGGTCCTGGAGAATCGCCGCCGCCAGATCTGACGCGGTCCTGCCGGCGCGACCGTGGCCCAGTACCAACGCGAGCAGGTCGCGGTTACCCAACGCCGACACTCCAGCCCGGGCGAGTCGCTCGCGCGGGCGGTCGTAGTCCTCGTCGGTCGCTGCTGGCGGCATGTGACGGGCACTTCAAACTCCGCGCCACAGTCAACTTCGTGTGATTGCGGGACATGCCCGGGAGGCGGATCGTCAGTCGAGCAGGGGCGTTGGAGAATCTCCACCGCCGCCGGCTATCGCAGAAGCCAGCCCAGGCCGAGCACGGCCGCGACGATCGTGATGAAGCCGGCCACATCTAGGGCGAAGCCGTTTCGCATCATCGCGCCGATCGGAACGTATCCGCTGCTGTACACAATCGCGTTCGGCGGTGTCGAGATCGGCATCATGAATCCCATGCTCGCGCCGAGCGTGGCGCCGAGGGCCGGTTCGAGAGGCGACACGCCAGCCGCCCTGGCCACGGCAATCGCCGTGGGCACGATGATGTTTGCCGCCGCCGTGTTCGACGCCGCTTCCGAGATGACGATCGCCACGGCGGTGAAGACCAGGGTGAGGCCGACGGTGCCGATTCCTGGAAACTGCGCGGTCACCCAGTGACCAAGCGCGTTCGACAGTCCCGTCGAGTCCGCCAGCCGGCCCATCGCGAGGCCGCCGCCGAAGAGCAGGATGATGCCCCAGTCGATGCGGACCGCCTCCTCCCACGACAACGTGAATCGACGCGCCTGCCAATTGATCGGCAGCAGAAACAGCAGCGTGGCGCCCGCGAGCGCAGCCACGGACTCGGGCACGAGGATGTTCATCCGCTGAATGAGCGCCGAGGACGTGCCCAGAATCACCGAGCCGAACCCCGGAATGACCCAGAGCGCCGCCGTCACGCCGAAGGCGAGCAGCACGTTGCGCTCGCCCGCTCCCATCGGTCCGAGCTTGGCCTTCTCCTCGTGAACGGCGCGTCGTGCGTCCTCACTGAGCGCGACCTGCCTGGAGGCAGGCCACGCCAGCCACCAGCACACGAACGCCATCATGACGATCACGATCGGCACCCCGATCATCATCCACTGCGCAAACGAAATCTGGATGCCGGCCTGCTGCAGGAACCCCTTGCCCAGCAGGTTCGGTGGTGTGCCGACCGGGGTCGCCAGGCCGCCAATCGAAGCGGCAAAGGACGTGATGAGCATCAACGCCATCGCGTACCGCGAGAACGCCGCGTCGTGCTTGCGGCCCCGGCCGATCTCGGATAGCACCGCGAGACCGAGCGGGAACAACATCGCGGTCGTCGCGGTGTTGCTCATCCAGGCCGAGAGGAAACACGTGACGCCCGCATACACGGCCATGAGGCGGAAGCCGCTCCGGCCGATCCACGGCGAGGCCAGGGCCGTAAACGCGAGCCGCCGGTCCAGGCGGTGCACGAACATGGCCTCGGCAAGAATGAAGCTGCCAATGAACAGGAAGATGATGGGATCGGCAAACGGGGCGAACACGGTCGAGGCCGGCGCCACCCCAAGTAGAATCGCCAGCATCGGCCCCACCAGCGCGGTCACCGCGAGCGGCAGCGCCTCGGTCATCCAGAGCACGATCATCAGGACCATCACGGCCGACAGGCGATGGGCGGCGCCTGGCAGAGGCAGCGGCAGAAGCAACAGCAGCAGACAGAGCGTCGGTGCCGCCACCAGCCCCGCGGTGCGCCGGCGGCGGTTGAAGCGCTCCTCGGCGGGCGAGTAGCTTTCGAGCGTTCCAGCCGACTCGTGCGCCTGCCTCATCGGCGCCACCAATCAACGCCCGCAACGACCTCGGCCCAACCCGTCAGCCAGAGGCCCTCGTCCAGCCACTCCACACGCTGGGTTCCTCCGGGCGCTTCGACGTCCACGGTGCGCTCCGCACCGCCGTACGCGGCAGCCGCGACCGCGGCCGCGCACGTGCCGGTTCCCGACGACATGGTGGGTCCGACGCCGCGCTCCCAGATCAGGATGCGCACGTGACCGGGCGACTGCACCTCCGCGAACGAGACGTTCGTGCCCTGCGGAAAGTGCGGATGCACCGCCAGCGCCGCGCCCAGCGTCCGCAGCCGCTCCGGCGTGGCCGGACCGAGCACAACGCACTGTGGGTTGCCTACGCGCAGCGTGACCGCCGGAACCCGTGACCCGGCCACGGTCAGCTCCGTCCGGCAGACCCCCTCCGGCTGTCCCATGCCGGTCCGAAACGTGACGCGGCTCCCCGCTCGCGACAGCACTCGCAGCGGTCGGGCTCCCGCATCCGTGTCGACGACCAGTTCGGTGCCCGGCTGAAGCTCGTCGGCATGGACCAGCCACGCGCCGATGCAACGCACCCCGTTGCCCGAGATCTCGGGCCGGCTGCCATCGGGGTTGAACAACGACATGTGGGCGCCGGCAGGCGTTCGGGTGACGACGATGAGTCCATCGGCGCCCACGCCCTGATGCCGGTCGCAGACGGCTCGCGCCATTTCGCCGGCATCGGTGCCGGCAGGCAGTTCACCGGTGGTCAGCAGGAAATCGTTTCCGTACGCGTGGGCTTTGATCAGTCTGATGACGTCTGCGTGCTGAGGCACTCGCGCTCCCGGATAACGCGTCGAGAGCTTACTTGACCTCGAAGGCTTTGAACACCCACGTAAAGCCCGCAGTCACGCCCCAAGACGGATCCGCATCCGTCATGCCGATGAGAAACCCGGCATCGAGCCGCACAGGGCCCCGCGTCACCCGCCCACCTAGGCGCACGGCGCCTCGACTCTCCGTGCCTGGGCCGGCGTCCCGGCCGGTGTCGAGTCGCCCGTTCACGTCACCCACGAGTTCGACGCCGGTGGCCACCGCACGGGCCACCGACAATCCGTACGTCAGGAGCCGGTTCTGTGTCGCGATCTCGGACGGCTCCGTCATGAAGGCCAGTCCGAGATTCGCCGCCACGCGCACCGACTCGACGGTCTTGGCTCCCGCCAGGCCGATCGCGAAATCCGTGGTGGACGTCCCGAGGCCCGTTCCCGGCCCCGCGTTCGGCAGCTTCGTGGCGAAACGCAGCGCGAATGCCGGCCTGGACGCGGTCTCGGTGGCGAATCTAATCTTGACGCCCACGAGCAGATCGTCGAATCCGCCCGTCGCGGAGCCCGCTCCGGTGTATCGGTTCGCCAGCGGCGCATTGGTATCGAACGAATCGATCGACAGCCGGCGACGGAGTCCTCCATCGAATTGCAGTTCGACGCTCGAGTTGACCCCGACGCTGACACCGAAGGTTCCCACGCGGAACAAGTCGCCCCTGAGACCGGCTGCGGGAAACGACGAGTTGGCCAGAAAGTCGAAGCCGCCCTCGAAGAGGACGAAACCCTTCGGAACCGTCTCCGGATCTTCCGTGGAGAGTGGCCTGGACTGCGCGCCCGATGTCCCGGCGGCGCCAATCACGAGCAGGAAAGCGACCAAGACGCGACCGAGCACTTGCTTCATCATCATCGTCCCTTCGGAAATCTTCAAAACCGCCGGCGGCTGTCGAGCAGAATCGTCACCGGTCCGTCGTTCACCAACTCTACGTTCATGTGCGCCTGAAAGATCCCGCTCTCGACCTGACCAGCGGAGCGCAAGCGCTCGAGCAGCGACTCGAACGCGGCCCGGGCGTCATCGGGCGCGGCTGCCTCGTCGAAGGCCGGCCTCCGGCCTTTCCGGGCGTCTCCCATGAGCGTGAACTGCGACACGACGAGCAGGCCACCGCCAGCCTCCACCACCGATCGATTCATTTTGCCGGCGTCGTCTGGAAACACGCGCAGCTCTCTCACCTTTGACGCGATGTAGTCGATATCGGCTGGCCCGTCGCCCATCGCCACGCCGGCGAACACCAGCAGACCGGGACCGATTTGGCCGACGAGGCGCTCCCCCACCGTGACGGAGGCGCGCTTGACGCGCTGGACCACCGCGCGCATCCGGCAATCACGCGCCGGCGAGCGACCGGGCCGGGTCAGCGGTGGGCAGCAGACGCCGATCGAGCAGGTGGCTCGGCACGACGTTACTGAGCGCGGCCATCATCGAGTTCTTGATATCCGGATGTTCCAGTTCG
>CAZJTG010000082.1:0-14088 GCA_964548865.1 uncultured Solibacteraceae bacterium | reverse complement strand
GATCGCTGTGTTGGCGCCGATGCCGAGCGCGAGCGTCAGCGTCGCCGTGACTACGAACACCGGCGCCCGCGCGAACTGCCGGAGCACGCTCCGAAGATCCTGCATACGGCCCTCGAATCATCGCATGGCGCGGACGGACCGGGACCCTGCACTCGGGACCTCGGAACATCTAGAATTCACCACTGCGTTATTGGCTGATGAAGTGCGAGCCCGCCGCCTACACGATTAACGATCTGAAGCGCGACAAAATCACGAGTTGGGAAGGCGTGCGCAACTACCAGGCGCGCAACTTCATGCGCGATCGGATGCAGGTGGGCGATCCCGTCCTGTTCTACGCGTCGAACGCCGAGCCGTCGGGCGTAACGGGTCTCGCGAAGATTGCGCGCGCGGGCTATCCGGATCAGTACCAGTGGCAGAAGGGCCACAAGTACTACGACCCCGAAGCGGATCGCGAGACGCCGGTCTGGTACATGGTGGACATCGAGTTCGTCGAGGAGTTTCCCGGCACGCTGCCGCTCGAGACGCTGAAACAGACCAAGGGGCTCGAGAGCATGATGGTCATCAGGAAAGGGAGCCGGCTGTCGGTGCAGCCGGTGAGCAAGGCCGAGTACGACATCGTCGTCCGCCTCGGCCGGAAGGGGGCATCGGTGCAGCGGATCGCCGCGACGAGCACGGCGTCCGGATCGATTCTCCGTAAGAAGCGTCCCGGGCGATAGCGCGAAGACGGCTATCGGGACTGCGCAAGCGCCGCCTCGACCAGCGGCCGGGCCCAGTTCGGCGTTTCGGCAAGTCGGCCGGCGTCGTCAGCCTTTGGAAACACCAACGCGCCACTGTCCATTTCGAGGATCAGGGTCGGATCCGGCACGGTCTGTCCGCGGCTGGCCTCTTTGCTGTTGTCGTAAACGCGGAGAAACGACACGTGCGGCATCAAGGAGATCAGGTTGAGCTGTGCCTGGGGGTACCGTTCGCGAATCTTCGACGCCGGAATGTCGTGGCCGCCGGCACGGACCCGCGCGGCGACGCGACTAATGTGCTGCTCTGGTGAAGCAAGACCGCAGAACCAGATGATGACGTCGTGAGTGTTCGTCGCCGCCCGGACCTTCGCGACAACCGTCCGGCCGCCGAGAGTCGTCTCGAGCGCGTAGCTTGACCGGCTTTCGATTGCGGCGTCGAGCCTGCGAACGCTCTCCTGCCAGGCTTCGATGTTGGCCTCGTCCTGGCCGCAGCCAGTGGCCCGCCTCAACTCACGCGCGAACGCATCCGGATTGAACCAGGGGAGTCCGGCTTGCGCGAGCAGGTGGCCGCCGATCGAACTCTTGCCAGCGCCGTTCACGCCTGCCAGGACGTAGAGAACCGGCCGCGGCATCAGAAGGTCTTGCCGGCCTTGACCTTCCCGCCAAGTTTCGCCGGGCCTCGAGCGACGGCTCGCAGGCGATCGGCCGCGCCGGGCCTGCGAAGCGCCGACAGCCGTTCATCGAAACGCCGCCGCAACGCGTCGAGTTCTGTGGCGCCGCGCTCGCTCGACTGCTCGACCAACTGGATGAGTGCCTCGTACTCGGCGATCTCAAGAACGACCGCTTCGGCCTCCCGGTGATTCGTGATGACGACGGCACCGTCCTTACGGACCGTGCGCATCAGGCCGCGCCACCCGCGCTTCTTGACGTCACTGGCCGGAAGAGTGGGCAGGTTGCCGGAGCGGGACGCGGGGGGCGCCATGGGGGTTGCCTCAGTTGGGCCAATTATATCCAATTTGGCCATTATGGCTATAGAGGCCTCTTGTCGTGCCGCCGGCCGCCGCCGGACGGCCCTCGCCGCGTAACGCATAACGCATTACGCGTAAGGCGTAAGGCGTGACGCGTCCCGCGTCCCGCCCCTACGTCCCTGGATACAGCCGTTCGAAGTCCGGATTCCCGTGGAGCTTGGTCAGATCCGGGTCGCGCCGCGTCCAGACGGCGTCACGATAGCCGGCGTCCCAGGTTGGTCTAGGCGCGTCCGGCAAACTCACGCGTCTCGGTGTGAACCTTCACCTTCTCCCCCTCCTTGATAAAGAGGGGTACGCGGATGACGAGTCCCGTCTCCAGCGTGGCCGCCTTCGTGACGCCGCCGCTGGCCGTGTCGCCGCGGACGCCCGGCTCGCAGTCCGTGATGGTCATCAGGACAATCGGCGGGAACACGAGGCCGATGGGATTGCCGTTGTACTTCTGGATCTGAAGCACCAGGTCGTCGCCAAGCAGCAGCCGATCGTCCCCGAGCATCTCCGCCCGCATGGTCACCGTGTCGAACGTGGTGTTGTCCATGAAGTGGTACGTGTCGCCGTCGGAGTACTGGTAGGTGACCTCGGTCTTCTCCAAATCCGGCTCGCCAAATTTCTCGCCGGCCTTGAAGGTCTTGTCGAATACCGCGCGGGTGATGAGGTTGCGCATTTTCACGCGCACGAGCGTCTGCCCGCCGCGCGCCGTCGGTTTCGAAACTTCGACGTCCAGGCACACATACGGCGCGTTCTCGAACTCGAAATAGGACTTCCGTTTGATCTCTATCGCTTCAATCTGTGACGGCATGGACAGTTGATTCTATCGAATGACGCTGAAACGACGCCAACGATGCCAATGACACGAACGATGCCAGGCCCGAGCTTCTCGACAAGCGCCCTGGCTTGGCGTCGTTGCCGTCGTTCGTGTCATTGGCATTGTTTCTGTATCATCTCGTGCATGCGCCACCGCGACGTGTCCCGCCTCGAGGGCTTCAGTGACGCCGTGTTCGGCTTCGCCCTGACGCTGCTCGTCGTGTCGCTCGAAACGCCGAAAAGCTTCGAGGCCTTGAAGAGCCAGATGCTTGGATTCGTGCCCTTCGCGCTGATGTTCGCGATGGTCGTCTGGATCTGGTACGAGCACAACGTCTTCTTCAGGCGCTACGGGCTGCAGGATGCGCTGACCGTGTTCCTGAATTCACTCCTGCTCTTCGTGGTGCTGTTCTACGTGTACCCGCTCAGATTTCTCACGACGGCGCTCGTTGGGGGCCTCATGGGCCTCGAGGGCGCGCCGGACATCCGCATGACGGACAACTGGCTGCTGATGTTGCTGTACAGCATCGGCGTGCTGCTCATCTTCAGCACGTTCCTCCTGTTGCACTGGCATGCATGGCGCCAGCGGGACACCCTCGGACTTTCCGCGCTCGAGAAACTGCAACTCAAGTACCGCGCCCGCAGCCATGGCATCAGCGCCGGCATCGCTGTCGTGTCATTACTGCTGCTGTTCGTGCTGCCGAATCAGGCGATGTGGGCGGGGATCATCTACTCCACCATGGGGCCGCTGCACGCGTGGAACGGAATCCTGTCGGGGAAGGCGCAGGCCGTGTTGAGTGCCAAGTAGTGCCGGGTGCCGAGTGCCCGGTCCCGGGCTCGCCGCACCCGGCATCTGGCACCCCGCACTATCTCCATCTGAATAGCTTCAGTCCGACGGCGAACGCTCCGACAAACCACGCGCCGAGAATGCCAACCTCGAGCGCGACGTCCGCCAGTGAGGCGCCCCGAAGCTGAATTGCGCGCAGTGCGTCGATGAGCGCCGTGAGCGGCAGCGCCTTGATCACCGGCTGAACGAACTCGGGAAAGCGCTGCGCGGAGAAGAACACGCCTGACACAATCCACTGGGGCATGATCACCAGGTTCATGATGCCGGAGACGGCTTCGATGGTCTTCGCCCGGCTGCCGACCAGGATGCCGATCGCGCTGAAGCAGAACGATCCCAGCACGCAGACGAATACGATCGACAGGACGGAGCCGCGAATCGGCACGCCGAACGCGAGCGCGCCGAAGGCGATCGGAATGATGACCTCGACCGGCAGCAGAATCATCCGCCAGACGGCGTACGAGCCGAGATACTGCACGCGCGACATCGGCGTCGCGACCATGCGCTTGATGAGCTTCCGCCGTCGCGAGTCCACAATGGAAAAGCCGAGACCCCAGACGCCGTTGCTCATGATGCCGATGGCGATGAGACCGGGCACGAGAAAGTCGACGTAGCGCGATCCCGGCTCGCGCGTCACCCGATCCTGAACTGCGACGGGATCCGTGCGTCCGGCCGCCCGCTGGATCGCGCGATCCGCGAGCGTACGCGCCGTCCGGGCCTCCGCGTTCGTGTCGTCGTAGAAAAACACTGCGCCACCGGAGGCGTCGCGGGTCACGACGAGCGCGACGTCGCCATGCCGCAAGGCCGCGCTCGCCTCATCCTCGGCCTGCTCGCGGACGTCGAGCCCCGGCTCCGTCTTGAGCGTGGCGGCCACCCCGGGCGTCGCGGCGATCTTCAGCACGGGATCCGGCCGCTCGCGGAACGCCAGTCCCAGTCCGACGGTGAGCAGAATCGGGAAGAACACCGCCCAGAACACGGCCTCGGGTTCGCGCACGAATTCACGCAGCCGCACCAGCGTCAACTGATAGAGCGGGTGGCTACTCATCGCGCAGGTGCCTTCCCGTGAGCGCGACGAACACGTCCTCGAGCGTGGCGGCATGCAGGCGCGGTTCCTTCGGCGGCATCGGCACCGAGGCCATCAGTTCGTTCGGCGTGCCGGTCGCAATCACTCTGCCGTGATCCATGATGGCCACCCGATCGCAGAGCACCTCGGCTTCGTCCATATAGTGCGTCGTGATCATGATCGTCCGGCCGGCGGTCTTGAGATCGGTGATGAGGCCCCATAACTGCCGGCGCGCCTGCGGATCGAGCCCGGTGGTCGGTTCGTCGAGAAACAACAGCTCCGGCTCGCCGATGAGCGCGCACGCGATGGCCAGCCGCTGCTTCTGGCCGCCCGAAAGGTCGCCGACGCGCGCCTTCCGCTTCTCGCCGAGCTGCACGAGCCCGATGGCCTCGTCCACCGACAGCCCCCGATGGTAGAAGCTGCGGAAGAGCGCCAGCGTCTCGGTGACCGACAGCTTGTCGGCGAGCTGCGTGTCCTGCAGCTGGATGCCGAGCCGCTGCCTCAGTTCGGCGTGGTGATTTTTCCAGGTGCGTCCGAGCACGATCACGTCGCCGGAATCCGGTTCCGTCAGCCCTTCGCAAATCTCGATCGTCGTCGTCTTGCCGGCGCCGTTCGGTCCCAGCAGGCCGAAACACTCGCCCACGCGGACTTCGAGATCGAGGCCGTCGACGGCGACGACATCGTTGTAGGCCTTGCGCAGGCTGCGGACGATCAGGGCCACGGCGATCATTATTAGTGACGACGGGTGACGAGAGGTAACGACGGGTGACAACAGGTGACGACGCTCGCTGGAACGCTCCTCGAACCTCTCGTTACCTGTCGTTACCCGTCGTAAGTGTCGTACGCTTCTAGCGTCTATGACCGACCCAGCCTACCCAGCAGCTCGTGCCGTCGCGGTACGAGTTCAAGAGTTGTTCGCGCGGCACATCGGCGCGGCGCGGCGGCACGGGCGGCGCGATCTGTGCGCCGAGCCGGAGGTGGCCGACATCGAGGCGATGATCGACGTGGCGTTCTGGGCGAGCCTGCGTCGCGAGGAGGGGGTCACGCCGACGATTTCGCTGGCTCTGCTGCCTCCGGAGGGCGCGCGGCAGTCGATCAGGTTCGCGCAGGAGCTGCCGCTTCGGGCATCGGCGCTCGCGAAGCTCGCACCCGCCGTCGAGCGCCCCGGCATCCATCTCGGCATCTGGCGGCGGAACGGCGACCTCAACGTCTGGGGCACCAGCCGCGCGATTCCGGCGTTCTGCGTGGTCGTCGAAGTCGTCGCGTCCGGGCTGATCGTCGTCAAACATCGCAACGATCCGTTCGGAAAGTTCGTGAACGTCGCGGTGCTCGAGGGCGACGTGGTGAAGATTGTCGACGAGGGCTTCTCGTACCGGCCTGAATGTCCGGGCCCCGTCAAGTCGCTGCTCGGCTTCGATCGGCCGGGCGACGTGGCCGGACACGTCGACATCCTGGTCCAGCTCGCGGCGTCGATGCGGGCGCATCGCCGAGGCGGCGCCCTGCTCGTGGTGCCGTCGAGCCACGACGCGTGGCGGGAGTCGATCGTGTCACCCGTGCTCTACGCGATCGATCCGCCGTCGCCCGAGCTCGCGGCCCTGGTGAGGCGCGAGGACGCCGAATCAAACAGCCACGAATGGCAGGAAGATTTGCGCCGCGCGATCGCCGCCGTGGCCGGGCTCACCGCGGTGGACGGCGCGACGATCGTGACCGACCAGTTCGATCTGATTGCATTTGGCGCGAAGATCACGCGGCGACGCGGCAGCCCGCCCGTCGAGCGCGTGGTCGTCACCGAGCCGGTCGAGGGCAGCGAAACGGAGATCCTGGGCCCCACGCAACTCGGCGGCACGCGGCACCTGTCCGCCGCGCAGTTCGTCTACGACCAGCGCGACGCGATTGCCATGGTCGCATCACAGGACGGCCGCTTCACGATCTTCAAGTGGGCGGCGAGCGAGAGCCTGGTGCACGCGCACAGGGTGGAAGCGTTACTGATCTAGTGCGCCCCGGTGCCGGGTGCGCGGTGCTGCTCCCCGCCGCACAGGGCACCCCGCACCGCAGGGTCACTTCACTGCTATGACCTGCCCAGCGGTCCTGAAGTACAGCGTTCCCTCCGACACGGCCGGCGTCGCCATGGCGATGCCACCCAGCGGATTCTGCGAGAGCAGCTCGAACGTCCGGCCGGCCTTGACGACCCAGACGTCGCCGTCCTCGCTCGTGAAGTAGAGCTTGCCGTCGGCGGCGATGATTGAGGACGTGAACGCCGTCGTGCCGGTGCCGAGTCGCTGCTGGTAGATCTTCTCGCCCGTCTTCGCGTCGAACACGTTGAAGACGCCGTTGTTCTTGCAGACGTAGAGCAGGTCGCGGTAGAGCACGGGCGAGATCATGTACGCGCCGTCGCGGGGCACGCTCCACGCGATGTTCGCGTTCGCCGTTTCGCCGGCCGCCAGAGAAACATCCCCGGTCGCGGTCTCGCGGATGGCGAAAACCGGCGCGCCTGGCCCATGCGCGTTGGTGATGAACACGTGCCCCTGGCCGACGACGGGCACGGGCACGGGAATGTCCCCGGGACAGGTGAGCGTGGCCGGGCGCGGGCCGCCGCCGGACTGGCCGGTGGACGGGTAGCACAGCGGATCGCCCACGAGCTTCCAGATCTCATGGCCGGTCGCGACGTCGTACGCGCCGGTGTGCTTCCATCCGTTCACGAGGACATGGGTCTTCGTTCCCACCTGGTGAATCGTGGGCGTGCTGAACGTCGGCACGTCATGCCGCGCCGTCCGCCAGAGTTCCTTGCCGGTCGCGACATCGAAGGCGGCGATGAACGAGCCCTTCTGCACGTCCGCCTGGATGATGACTCGTCCGCCGTGGATGACCGGCGAGCTCGCGAATTCCCACTGCGCGGCAGGCGCCAGGAAGTAGCCCGAATCGAGCACGCCCAGGTCCTTGGTCCAAAGCCGGTTTCCGGCGAAGTCGAACGCATGCAGACCCTCCGACCCGAGCATCGCGATGAGCCGCGTGCCGTCGGTGGCCAGCGTCGCGTTGGCATGCGTCGATTTGGTATGCCGCTTGATCTTCGGCACGCCCTCGTAGATCACCTTGTCCACGAGCGAACGTCCGGAGTTCTTGTCGAAGCAGTAGAGCTTCCACGTGTGGCTCGTTTCGTCCTGGACCGACGCGATATCGCCGTACAGGCCGATCCGGAGACTGTTGTCGCCCTTCGAGCTGATGGCCGTGGTGATACAGAGCCGGCTGCCCCAGATGACGGGACTCGAATGCCCGAGGCCGGGTACCGCAGCGGTCCAACGGACGCCCTTCTTCGCCGGCACGTCCCACGTCGTCGGGGTCGGGAATCCGTCCGCCACGCCTGCGCCGCGAATCCCGCGGAACGACGGCCAGTCCACGCCCGGTCTGGGATCGCTGGCCGGTGCGGCACCGAGCCCCGCGAACGTCAAGCTGCCAAGAAGACCCAGGGCCGCGCAGGTCAGGAGGGGTTTACGCATGCGGAAATCATACGGCGGTACGCTCCAAACACACACAGAGAACACCAGGGTTCCGCGAGACCACGGAGCTTTTGGCTTTCAAGACAAGAGCTTAGTGATCTTGCCCGGCCTTGGTGAACTCAGTGTGTGTCTGAGTTGAGTGGAACACGCTTTCCGCCAGCGCCAGCTGCTCGGGTTCTCCGATGACGGCGACGCGGTCGCCAGGCACGAAGATGACGTCCGGGCCGGGGTTGGAAATGACTGCGCCCGTTCGGGATATCGCCACGACGGACACGCCGGTCGCCTCCCGCAGCGACGCGTCAGCGATGCGCCGGCCGGCAAGCGGGCTGTCCGGCGACACCACGATCCAGCCAATCTCGAGGTCGTGCGCCGCGCCGACCAGGTCGCGCAGCACCCGCGTCCGCTCCAGGCTCAGCCGATCCGCGTCGTCGATGCCCTCGGCCCGGACGATCTCCGTGTACCGCTGCACTTCGCGCACGGGCAGGCGCAGCTCCAGCAACGTGCGCCGGACGATCTCGACGCCGCCCTCGAGCTCCGGGCGCACGACCTCTCCCGCGCCGTCCGCGCGCAGCCGCCGCGCGCCGTCCCAGGTCGATGCACGCGCAATGATGTGGATGTCCGGCGCAAGTGAACGGGCCGCGGCGACCACCGACAGCGCCGCGGCATCGTTCGGCAGCGTGATGACCAGCGCGCGCGCCCTCGAGAGCGCCGCGTGCGCCAGAATTTCCGAGTTGCCGGCCTCGCCGTACAGCACCGGCACGCCAAGCTCATGCAGCTTGTCCACCACGATCGGATCGGACTCGATGACGATGCGCGGAATCTCGAGCCGGCGGAGCGTCTCGGCGATGTGCCGGCCGACGCGGCCGCAGCCGACGATGACGATGTGGCCGGCGAGGGACTCCGCCGGCTCGACGGGCGGCTCCGCGGCGCGGCGGTCGAACAGCCGCAACAGCGCCGGGCGGCGCCGGATGGCGCGTTCCGCCGGCTCCACCATGTTCATCATGAACGGATTGACCATGATGGACAGAATCGCGGCCGCAAGTATCAGTGAATATTCGCTTTGCGCGAGCACGCCAAGCGCGAGGCCGCTCTGCCCCACGATGAACGAGAACTCGCCGATCTGACTCCGTCCGGCCGTCACCACGAGCGTCGTCCGTGCCGAGCACCCGAGCGCCATCGCCAGCAGGCCGGAGACGATCGCCTTGCCGGCAATGACCACGAGCGACGCGAGCAGGAATCGATCCCAGTAGGCAAAGACGTACGTCGGATCCACGAGCATGCCGACGGACACGAAGAAGATGACGGCAAACGCTTCGCGGAAGGGCAGGATGTCCGCGCCGATCTGATGGCTGAACGGCGACTCGCTGACGATGACGCCGGCGACGAAGGCGCCGAGCGCGAGCGAGACGCCGAAGAACGCGGCCGAGGCGAGCGCGGTGCCGACGGCAATCGTCAGCGCGACGAGCACGAACAACTCTCGCGATCGCGTATGCGCCACGCGGCCGAGCACGGCCGGAACGACGCGCGCGCCGACGAACATCATCAGGGCGACGAACAGCACGGCCTTGCCGATCGCGATCCCGACCGTGACCCACGGCCCCGACGGAGACGATGTCGCCAGCGCCGGCACGAGCACGAGGATCGCGACCATGAGCAGGTCTTCGACCACCAGCCAGCCGATCGCGACCTTTCCGGCGGGGCTGTCGAGCCAGCCGTGATCCATGAGCGACCGGAGCAGCACGACCGTGCTCGCGACGGAGCCGGCGATCCCGAAGATCCAGGCGCCGGCGGGGGACAGGCCCCACGCGCGGCCAAGCCCGTACCCCATCGTCGCGACGACCGCCATCTGGACGACCGCTCCAGGAATGGCAACGCGGCGGACCTGCCAGAGATCGCCGACGTCGTAGTGCAGGCCGACGCCGAACATCAGCAGGATGACGCCGAACTCCGCCATCTGCCTGATCGCTTCAGGGTCGCCCCTGAACCCTGGCGTGAACGGCCCGAGCGCCACGCCCGCGACGAGGTAGCCCACGATCGTCGGCAGGCCAATCCGCCTGGCGACGAGTCCGCCGACCAGGGCGTAGCCGAGGGCGACGGCGATATTGACGAGCAGCGGCAGGTCGTGCACGGGCTCAGGCAGAATATCTTGGATTGGCGCAACCGAACGGGCGGTCAAATCGTCTGATTGCAGTGCGCGCCAGCGCCGGTTCGGAGGCCGTTAATCCCATGCGACAACTGATCGGAATCGGACTCGCAGTCCTCGCCTGCTTTCTTACGTGGGCCTCTCCAGCTGGCGCAACGCGCCAGCCCGCCGGAGCGGAGCGGGGCGAAGGGGTCCCCGCGAGCGACGGCGATAGGGGGTCCGGCGGGACGAAGCCCCTCGGCCAGTCGAACGACCTGGACGCCTTCATGAAGCAGGTCCTCGAGCGGCGCGACGAAAACTGGAAAAAACTCCAGCAGTACATCCTCGACGAGCGCGAGAAGGTCGAGGTGCGCGGGCCGGGCGGGCTCGCCGTGTGGGGGCAGAAGCGCGAGTACCAGTGGTTCATCCGTGACGGGTACTTCGTGCGAAGCCCGGTCTCGGCCGACGGCGTGGCGATATCCGAGGCCGATCGCCGCAAGGCCGAGGACAGCTTTCTCAAGCGCGCCAAGGCGCGCGACGAGCGCGCGAAGAGCGGCGGCAAGCCGGGCGAACCGAGCGACTCCGGCGGCACGGCGATCTCCATCGGCGGCGGCGGCGTCGAGGTGCTGCTGCAGCAGTCGCGCCAGCCGCAGTTCGTCGATACGGCCTACTTCATGCGGTTCAAGTTCGACGGCGGCCGCTACGCGCTGGTCGGCAGGGAGAAATTCGGCGACGTGGAAGTGCTCAAGGTCGAGTACTACCCGACCAGGCTCTTCAGCGACGAGCCCGGCAGCGATCGGGAGCGCCGCACGAAGGAGCGGCGCAGCGAGCGCGACCCGGACCTCGAAAAGACCATGGACCGCCTCATGAACAAGAACTCGAAGGTGGTGCTCTGGATCGAGCCTCGTGCGCACCAGATCGTCAAGTACGTCTTCGACAACGTGCAGCTCGATTTCCTGCCGGCGTCGTGGCTCATCAGGATGGAGGAACTCCGGGCGACCATGACGATGAGCCAGCCGTTCAAGGACGTGTGGCTGCCGAAGGACGTGGAGATGTACTTCTCTGCGATGTTCGCCATCGGGATGGTCGACATTACGTTCAACCTCGACTACTTCGACTATCGCGAGGCCTCGACCTCGGCGCGCATCAAGGGACGGGGCGGATTCTGATGCTCGCGGCCATTGTGATGTCCGCAGCCATCGTCTGCGCGAGCGAGCCGTGCGCCTCCGGGAGCTGCGCGAGCGAGCCGAGCGAGCGAGCCACGCGAACGGAGCGGGGCGCGGGGGCCCCGCGAGTGAGCGTGTCGGGGGTCTGGGGGCAACGCCCCCAGAGTAAGAACAACGAAACCATTGCGGCCATCGTCATTCACGGCAACCAGATCGTGACGGACGACGAGGTGCTGACGATCGCCGGCATCAGTGTCGGGCAGCCGTTCGGCCCCACCACCCTGGCCGACGTCAACGCCCGGCTCAAGGCGTCCAGGAAGTTCGAGTCGGTCGAGGTGCTGAAGCGGTACGCGTCGATTGACGACTTCTCGAAAATCACCGTCGTGATCAACGCGAGTGAAGGCGCCGTCCGCATCGCCGGCCTGGTTCCGGGCGTGCCAGGTGGCGGCATCGGATCGCGCGTCGTGAAGCGGGGGATGTTGCACAGCCTGATGGGCATGGTCATTCTCGATGCCGAGGACGGTTACGGCGTCACGTACGGCGCGCGACTCGCGATTCCGAAGGTCGCCGGCGCGCGGAGCCGGCTGTCATTCCCGCTGACGTGGGGCGGAACGCGGAAAGCGGGCGCCGAGCTCGAGAAGACGTACACGCACGGCCCCCTGACCCGGATTGAGTTCGGCGGGGCGATCCAGCAGCGGACGAATCCGGCGTACGAGATCGCGGACCGGCGCAACCGCGTCTGGGCACGGGCGGAGAAGGCGGTCGGCGACTTCCGAGTCGGCGGCGTTGCCGGCTGGCAGCGCGTCAGCTTCGACGGCGAGCAGGACGACATCAGGACGGTCGCGGTCGAGGCGACCCTCGACACGCGCCTCGATGCGAACCTCCCGCGTAACGCGGTCTTCGCGCAGGCCTCCGCGGAGCGGCTGTTCTTCCAGACCGGCGACGCGATCGTGCGGACCAGGATCGATGCGCGCGGGTATCTCGGCCTGTTCGGACAGCAGGTCCTGGTCGGCCGCCTCGTGCGCGAGGATGCGAATCGCCCGCAGCCACGGTACCTGCGATCGCTTCTTGGCGGCTGGTCGAACCTGCGCGGGTTCGAGGCCGGGTTCATGACCGGCGACACGCTGGTCGCCACGTCGCTCGAATGGCGGATGCCGATCACGTCGCCGCTCAGCATCGGCAAGATGGGCGTGAGCGTCTTCGTGGACTGGGGTACGGCCTACGAGAAGGGCGAACGGTTTCGTGATCAGAAGCTCCATCGTGGCGCCGGGGCCGGCCTCTGGATGAGCGTCACCGGGCTGAGGTTCGGCTTCGCGGTGGCGAAGGGCAGCGGAGCCGGGACGCGCGTCAGTTTCAGCGGCGGACTGACCTTCTGACGATGAAACGGCGCCCATGACGAAAACGACGGCAATCGGCGTGGATTGGCTGCGGTTTTGCTAGGATTCACAGAGCCAGTGCCACTTCGGAAGGGGAGCCCCATGTTGCGGTCGATGTTCGCGGTCGTTGTCGCCGGCCTGCTTGCGGTACCGGCGGTGTCCGCCACCGACCAATCGCCGGTCGACGAGTTGCTCGCGAAGAACCTCGAGGCCAAGGGTGGCGCAAAGGTGCGGGCGCTCCAAAGCATGAAGCAAGTGTCGTCGATGTCCATGCAGGGCATGGATGCCACGATGACGGTCTACACCAAACGGCCGAACCGGCTCCGGCAGGAGGTGTTGATTGGCGGCCAGACCGTGACGAGCGGCTTCGACGGCGTGACACCCTGGATCATCAACCCGATGACCGGTTCCAGCCGGCCCATCGCCGTCACAGGGCCGCAGGCCGACATGCTTCGCGAGCAGGGCGACTTCGACGGCCCGCTCGTCGATTACAAGGCGAAGGGCTACACGGCCGAGCTCGTCGGCCTCGAGACCATCGGCGATCGCAAGCTCAACCACGTGAAGATGGTGTCCGCCACGCGCCAGGTGGTGCACCTCTACTTCGACGCGGCCACCCACCTGGAAGCCAGGCGGGTCACCGAAATCGACACCCGCAAGCTCGAGCAGGAGCTCTCGGACTACCGGCCGGTGGACGGCGTGATGGTGCCGTTTCAGATCCGCCTGCTCGTGAACGGCGTGCCCCAGAGCGAAATGAAGGTCAGGTCCGTCGAGCTCAACGTGACGATGGACGAAGCGATCTTCCGGATGCCGAAAGGGCTGACCGCCTCGGCACGCATCGGCCAGGCCTCCGTGTACTCCGTGATCTGGTTTATCATTCGCGCGTGAGTACGACGAGCAGGCCGACCCGTGCGTGGCGCCAGGGGGATCCCTGGACGGTGACGGACGCCGCCGAGCACTACGAAATCGAGCGCTGGGGCAAGAGCTTCTTCTCGATTGCGCCGAACGGCCACGTCCGGGTTCACGCGACGAAGGACACCGACCACGCGATCGACCTGAAGCAGCTCGTCGATCACCTGCAGCTTCGCGGCATCGGCCTCCCGATCCTGATTCGCTTCCGCGACGTCCTGCGGCAGCGGCTCGCCGACATCCACAGCGCCTTCCAGACGGCCATCCAGTCGAACTCCTACGAAGGCAAGTACTTCTGCGTCTACCCGATCAAGGTCAACCAGCAGCGGCACGTCGTCGAGGAAGTCCTCGATTTCGGCCGGCCCTACGAGTTTGGTCTCGAGGCGGGCTCCAAGCCGGAACTGCTGGCCGTCGTGGCGATGACCGACAACGACACGCCCATCATCTGCAACGGGTTCAAGGACGCCGAGTTCATCGAAATGGCCATGCTGGCCCACAAGATGGGCCGCCGCATCATCCCGGTCGGGTCCGCCGTCGCATCCACGATCGCCGTGTCC
>CAZJTG010000081.1:0-14267 GCA_964548865.1 uncultured Solibacteraceae bacterium | reverse complement strand
AGCACGTAATAGAGGCCGCAGCCAATGGTGGCGAGCATGGCCGTGACCATGGCCTGCTGTTGCACCAGCCGCCAGACGGGCAGCCGGAACACGTAGAAGCTGACGTCATGCCCGAACAGCGGATCGGTCTGGCCGAATGACGTGGCGTGGAAGAAGCTCAGCCACATCTGCCACTTGCCGGCCGCCGCGATGCCGAGCAGCAGCGCGGCGACGGCCGCGACCGGCGTCGCCAGGCTGGTGAACGACGAGGTTTCCACCGAAATCGGCCGGCCGTCCGGACCCGTACCGACCACGACCTGCGCCCGGCGCACCGTGCCCCTGGCCATGCGCAGGTTCAGGAACAGGAAGAGGAAGACCGCCACGAACGTCGCGAAGAACACCGCCATCTGCGCATTGATCGTGCGCATGAAGATGCCCTCGTACTGCAGCTGGCGGAACCACAGCCAGTCCGTGTAGTACGTGACCGACGACGGGACTACGAACAGCAGGGCAGCGCCGAGGACGAGCAGCCCCGGTAGGCGATTCCTCATCGGACCTCTGCAATCGCCGTGCGCACCGTGGACCGCGAGCCGGGCTTGACGTCCGTCCAGGCGACGACGATCGTCGAGCCCGCACGCGCCAGGCGCGCGAAGCCGCCAGAGCGATCAGGAGTCGCGGCGGAAATCTCGACCGGATCGCTCACGCGCCCGTCGCGGCGCACGTCACGCAGCACGATGCGCGCGCCTGCGGTCGCGCGTTCGAGCGAGCTCACCAGCACACGGTCGGCTGACGGCATCACCATGGCGAGCCGGCCGAGCGTCACCGTCGTGTCCGCGTGCAGCCGAATCGGTGCGCCGAACGTTCTGCCGGCGTCTGCCGAAAACGCCACCAGGGTCTTTGGGACGTTGCCGGTACCGGTGAACCAGGAGACCGCCGCGGCATTGCCTGAGCCCGTGACGACGGGGCCGTTGACCGGGCAGCCGGTGAGCTCCCAGTTATCGGCATGGACCGTGACGGGCGCCGACCACTTGCCGCCGCTGAAGCGGAGGATCGACGTGTCCCGGATTTCCTTGTCGCTGCGATCTCGATAGACCACGAGCACCGAGTCGCCGGCGCGGGCGGCGGACGTCTGGCAGCACTCGCACGTGCGGGGATCGAGGACGATTTCCTCTCCCGCCGCGCCGTTCTTGAGCAGCGCCGTGCGAATGGCCATGCCGCCGTGGCCTCCGGCGGCGTGTCCGCCGGCCATCTCGCGGCCGTCGAGCCACACAAGGCCGATATCCCCGCCCGGCGCCTCGTAGAACGACACGAATCCGTGTTCGGTCGGCGAGGCGTCCCGATGCGGCGTGAACGGCGCGCCCCAGGTGCGGCCCGCGTCCTTCGACATGCTCACCCGGATGCCGTAGGCGCCGCGCGCGGCGCCACGCTCCAGCCAGTGCGCCGCCATGGTGCCGTTCGACGACACGAAGACGGCAGGGAAGTCCGCCCAGTTCGCCAGGAAGTTCGCGCCCTCAGCGATCGTGACAGGCGCCGACCACTTTCCGCCCGTGAGCGACGACAGCCGGAATCTGTGGCCTCCACCCGTCCTCGGTTCGAGCCAGCTCAGCCAGACGCGGCCTTTCGCGTCAGCGAACAGGTTCGGCTCGGCGGCGCCGTCGGCGGCCGGCGAGGCCACCGGAGCGAAGGGCGCCCGGATCGGAGAAGGGAGTGGAGCTTGCCCGGACGACGTGCCCGTCGCGCCCGTGCCGAGCACGAGCAGGCATGCGCCCGCGAGCGCGACCGCGCGCCTCACTGAAACCGCAGCATTCGCCATATCAGCGAGACTTTATCACGCCGTCGTCCGCGCCCGTTCGCCGACACTCCGCGCCATTCACGTGAAATTGACATGGCCGCATCAAAGTGTTGACGTAGGCGCGGCGTCGGCCATCGAAGGGCTTCAACGATCAAGGTCGTTGATGTTCTCTCACTGAATCGCAATCAGCTCGCGGTCGGTCCGCCAGTACCAGACGCCGTCCACGAGCGCCGGTGACGCAATGACGCGCGCGCCCATGTCGTTGGTGCGGATGAGCTTGAAGACCGGGCCCGCCTCCACCACAAACGTGCGCCCGTCGTCGTTCGTGAAAAACAACTTGTTGCCGACGGCGACGGGTGACGAAGAAAAGCCCTCGCGCGTCGGTTCGCCAAGTCGATCCTGATACGCCAGCACGCCGGTTTTCGCGTTGAACACCGTCAGGATGCTCTGCATGTCGTTCACGAGATAGAGGTAGTCGCCGTGCACGATGCCCGATGGCACGAACGGTGAGCCGCGCGGCGACGTCCACGCGACGTGGGTGGTCGTCACGTCACCCTTTCCGCCGGGTCTGATGGCGAACGTCGGGCCCGCGCGGCCGGACGAGCAGAACACAAACCCATGACCGACGACCGGCGTCGGGATCACTTCGACCATGTTGCCCCTGACGCTCCAGAGCTCGTCGCCAGTCTCTGTGCTGTAGGCGTAGACCTTCCGCTGGCTGCTGACGATGAGTTCGTCGCGGTCGCCGGCATCGATCACGATCGGCGTGCCCCAGCCCACCGTTTCCACGCGATCCTTCCACCAGATGGTCTTGCCCGTCTTCGCCTCGAAGGCCGCGACGAACGATCGCAGGTTCGCCGACCCCTTGTGATCCTGGAAGAGGAAGATCCTGTCCTTGTGCAGGACAGGCGAACCCGCGCTGCCGTGGTAGTTCGCGAGCGGCCCGAGCTGGCGGTGCCACACGATCTTGCCGGAGAAATCGAACGCCGCCAGGCCGTGCGTGCCGAACGACGCGTACACGAGCTGGCCGTCCGTCGTGGGCGTCGCGGACGCGCGCGAGTTCTTCCAGTAGACGTGTTCGACGCCGGACGATGGCACCACCGTCTGCCACAACTGCGCGCCCGTCGTCCGGCTGAATGCGAGCATCGACACGACGGCGCCGTCGTTCGTCGCGGTCGTCAGAAAGATGCGATCGCCCCAGACGATCGGCGAAGAGTGACCGTCGCCAGGAACGTTCGTTCGCCACTTGATGCGGTCGGTCGCCGACCAGGCGTCGGTGTAGTTCGTGCCGGCCACCAGGCCCTGTCCGGACGGCCCGCGCCACCGCGACCAGTACTTCGCGGCTTCACCTTCGACGGAGATCAGGCGTACGGCACCAGGCTCCGACTGGGCCTGGACGACGATGAATGTGCCAAGGGCCAGGAACGATGCGACAAGCAGCTTTCGCATGGCAGCGATCCTAACATTTGGCGATCTGGCGATCTGGTGATCTGGCGATTTGCTCATTTCAGGGGCGCGATGCGCTTCCATAATTGACTTCGTGGACGACTGGGAAGGACCGCCCGGCGCGGAACTGGTGGCCGGAGGCCTTCGCGATCTGGACGCCGGCGTCGAGTCCGTCGAAGCGCTGCTCGTTTCCGTGGGCGCCCCCGCGGCTGCAGCAGCATGGCATCCTGATCCGCCCGGCGATCGACCCTGTCGCGTTCCGGCGATCGCTGACGAGCGTGATCGACGTGGCAGGCACGAGGGAATCTGGGGAACGCCCTTGGATCACGAGATCGCCAGGTCGCCAAGTTCCCGACTACACTGTGCTCGCCTATGCCCCTATCCGCTGGTACCAGGCTCGGTCCCTATGAAGTCGTCGGCCCGCTCGGAGCCGGAGGCATGGGCGAGGTCTATCGCGCCCGTGACACGCGGCTCGAACGCTCGGTCGCTGTCAAGGTGTTGCCAGCCCTCGCCGCCGCGGATCCGGAGTTCCGCGCCAGGTTCGATCGCGAAGCGAAGACGATCTCGCAACTGAACCATCCCAACATCTGCGTCCTCTTTGACGTCGGCGAGGAAAACGGCGTTGCCTATCTGGTGATGGAGCACCTCGAGGGGGAAACGCTGGCCAAACGCCTGGAAAAGGGTCCGCTGCCGGCCGACCAGGTGCTGACGATCGCGACCGAGATCGCCGACGCCCTCGACAAGGCCCACCGGCACGGCATCGTTCACCGGGATCTCAAACCGGCAAACGTGATGCTGACGCCAGCGGGATCGAAGTTGCTCGACTTCGGTCTGGCCAAGCCCGGAGTAGTGTCCGCGACCACGATCGAAACGAAGCTGGCCACGTCGCTGGGCGCGAGCGCGATCGGGACTCAGTTGGCAGCCGGCGGGGTCTTCGGCTCGGCTCAGGCTCAGCCGAGTCAGCCTCTGACGACGCGGGGCAGTATTCTCGGCACCTTTCAATACATGGCGCCGGAGCAGATCGAAGGCGCCGACGCGGACGGGCGCACCGACATCTGGGCGTTCGGCTGCGTGCTGTACGAGATGGTGACGGGCAAGCGCGCCTTCGAGGGCAAGAGCCAGGCGAACCTGATCGCCAGCATCCTCGAGAAGCAGCCGCCCCCGATGTCGGAGCTGCAGCCGATGACGCCGCCGGCGCTCAGCCGCATCGTGCGCACGTGCCTCTCGAAGAGTCCCGACGATCGTTTCCAGACGGCGCACGATCTTGGCCTGCACCTCAGATGGATCGAGGAAGGCGGATCGGCGGCCGGCCTGCCGGCGCCCGTCATCGCGCACCGCCGGCGGCGCGATCGACTGGTCTTCGCCGCCATCGCCGGCGTCGTCGCAATCGCTGCCGCCGCTGGCGCCTGGTACGCGAAACCCGCGCCGGTCCAGACGAACGTGGTGACGCGCTTCACCGATGCCTTGCCGGCTGACCTGGTGTTCACCAGAACGGGCCGTCGCGTCCTTTCGCTGTCGGACGACGGCACGATGCTCGTGTACGTGGCGGGCAACCAGCTCTATCTGCGCAAGCTCAACGAGCAGGCAGCGCAGCCAATCGGCGGCACGGCCACGAGCCCGTCCGAGCCGGTATTCTCACCAGACGGCCAGTGGATCGCGTACTGGAGCAATGCGACGGGCAACGCGGGCGACGACAATGGCCAGATACTGAGGATTCCAATCACCGGAGGGACTCCGACGCCGCTCTGCCCAGCCCAGAATCCTTACGGTCTTAGCTGGACCGGCAACCAGATAGTCTGGGGCGCCAGATCGGAAATCTTTGCCGTCAACGACACCGGCGGCGCTGTCGAGACTCTGGTGACTGCCAACAAGGCGAAGAACGAACAGCTAGGGCACCCGCAACTCATCGACGACGGCCGCTATTTGATCTACACGGTCACCACCAAGAGCTGGAACGACGGGCAGATCGTGGGGCAGGCGATGCCCTCTGGTGAACGCAAGGTGCTCGTTCCAGCCGGGGGCGCCAGCCGGCTCGTGCGATCGGGTCATCTTGTCTATTACCGGGACGGCACTCTGTTTGCGATTGCCTTCGATACTAACAGTCGATCTGTGCGCGGCGGCCCGGTGCCGATCGTGCAGCAGGTACGCTCGGCGACGGTCTCGGGCAACGCGCAATACGCAGTGTCAGGATCGGGCACGTTGGCGTTCATCGAAGGCGGGAGCAGCTCCCTCATGGAGCTGGCCTGGATCGATCGGGCGGGCAGGACGGAGAAGATTTCCGCGCCACCGCGCGCCTACTTCGAACCGCGGCTCTCGCCCGACGGCACTCAGGTGGCGACCGCCACACGAGATGAGTCACCGGATATCTTCATCTGGAACCTGCGGCGATCGATCGAGACGCGCGTGACCAACGGGGAGGCGCCGGACTCGTACCCGACCTGGTCGGCGGACAGCCGCGACGTGTACTTCAACACCGAGATCGAAGGCCAGTGGGATGTGTTTCGTCGCCGGGCCGATCTGACGACCGAGGCCGAGCGGCTGACGAACTCGAAGGAGTCAGAGCAGCCGCTGTGGGTATCCGCCGATGGACGAGTAATGCTCGCCTACGAGTTCCGCGTCACTCCCGATCGCCTGATCCTCCGTGCCCCGGGGAATGACAAGGGAGAGGCGGCCTTCACGCCCCTGATCGGTACCGCCTACTCGCAACGGAACGGCACCGTTTCTCCCGATGGACGATGGATCGCCTACGAGGCGCGCGAAGGGGACTCTTTCGAAATCTTCGTACGTCCGTTTCCGAATGTCTCGTCCGGACGGTCTCAGGTGTCGCAGGGCGGAGGCAATTGGCCGGCCTGGTCGCCGTCGGGCAGCGAGTTGTTCTTCGTCTCGCGAGGCACGGGAGGGGCAGTGTCGACGCTGATGAGCGCCCAGGTCAGATCCCGAGGGGCGTCGTCCACGTTCGATTGGGACCCGCCCAAGGGTCTCTTCCCGATGTCCCCGTACTTCCGATCAAGCTCACGAGGCTACGACGCCGCCGCCGACGGCCGGTTCGTTGTCGTGCAGCAGCCAGGCGGATCATCTGCGACGACAACCGCCGAGATTCAGTTTGTCGCGCACTGGTTTGACGAGCTCAAGGCAAGAGTGAAGTGACGGCCTGTGCACCTGTGGCCACCAGTCGTGACCCGTCGTCACCTGTCGTGACCTGTCGTCACCCGTAACGATCAGAGTTCTCTGAGCGCCTTCGAGATCGGCAACCTGGCCGCCCTGATCGCCGGAAAGAGGCCGCCGAAGAAGCCCATGATCACCGCGTAGACCAGACCGGTCGTCAGCAACTGCGGCGTCACCGCGAAGCCGAACGCCACCTGACTGAACGACTGCCAGTTCATCGTCGACGCCTGGTATCCATTGAAGCCGACGTAGGCGAGCGCGCCGCCGGCGGCTCCGCCGATGAGCGCGAGGAAGAGCGACTCGCCGATGATGGAGATGAGCACGGCCGCGGATCCGAAGCCCAGCGCCCGCAGCGTGGCGATTTCGCGCGTCCGCGCCACCACGGCGGAGTACATCGTCAGCACCGCGCCAAGAATGGCGCCGATGCCCATGAGGACCGCGATGCCGTAGCCGATGCCCTCGATCATTCCGGTGAGCGTGCGTGACTGCTCCCGGTAGTAGTCCGACTCGCGCTTGACCTGCACGGCCAGCTGCGGGTTCTTCGTCAGGTCATCCTTGAAGGCGTCGAAGGCGTCCGCCGATTCCAGCTGCGCCAGGACGGACTGATAGGAATTGCCTCGACGATAGGCCTCCTGGAGGTTCCGGACGTCGCACCACATTTCGGTCTCGGCCACGGTGCCGTTGGTTTCGAAGATGCCGACGACCGACCAGGTGACCTGGCCGGACTTGATGGTGTCGCCGACGTTCAGGCCGACGTACTGCCGGCTGGCCGCCCGGCCGACGACCACCTCGTTCGTGCCGAACTCGAACATGCGGCCCTCGGTGATCCTGGCCTCGTTCCTGACCTCGAGCACGGCCTTTTCCACGCCGCGCAGGGGCACGTTCGCCGCCGTGTTCGTGGACTTCCGGTTCATGTCGATGATGACGAACATCTCGCCCGATGCCACCGCCTGACTGCCGTTGCGGCGCAGGCCCGCGCCGAGCTTGATGAGATCGACGGACGGCCCGCCGAGGCCGCTCGACATCTCGCTGTCGGCGTTGGCGCGCATGACGATGGCGCGATCGGGGCGGCCGGCATTCGTCAGCGCCGCGCGGAAGCCCTCGGCGATCGAGAGCACGGCCACGAGCACCACGACGACACCGGCGATGCCGATCACGGCGACAATCGACGAGCTGAGGCGCTGCGGAATCGTGTAGAGGCCGACGGCCGTGACGGTAATGACCTGCTTGATGAAGCGCATGGGATTCCCTAGCTCCTGCGCAGCGCGTCGGAAATGCGAAGCCGCATCGCCGCGAGCGCCGGCATCATGCCGGCAAGCACGCCGACGACGGCAGCCAGCGCGAGGCCGATCGCCGCATCACCGGGCCGCAGCGTGAATATGGGGAGGAGCCCGCCCGTCGGATCGCCTCCCTGGCCCACGAGCCAGGCCAGGCCGAGGCCCGTCGCGCCGGCCAGCACGGCGATGAGCAGCGACTCGGCGAGCAGCAGCCGGAGCACGTGGCCGTCGGTAAAGCCGATGGCCTTGAGCGCGCCGATCTCGCTGGTGCGCTCGCGTACCGACAAGGACATCTGGCTGGCGGCGATGAGCAGGATGGACACGAGCACGACGGCGCCGATCGCCGTCACGATGAAGCCGATGTTGCCGACCTGGTTCGCGAACCCGCGCGCCATCTGCTGCTCGGTCTGGGTCTTCGTCTCCGTCGGCGAGTTGGCGAACTGGGCGTCGATAGCCGCGGAGACGGCCTCCGACTGCGCCGGATCCGCGACTTTGATCAAGTACCACCCTGTGAGGCCGTCGCCGCCGATCCGGTTCTCGGTCAGGTAGTCGTGCCGGAACAGGAACTGGGTCTTGTCCACTTCCTCTGCGCCGTCGTAAATGCCGACCAGGTTGAACTCCCAGGTCGTGCCGCCATCCTTGGGGCGATTGAAAGTGGCGATGATCGGGATCTTCTGGCCGATCTTCCAGCCGAAGCGGTCGGCGAGGTCCTTGCCCGCGATCATGCCCTGACGATCCTTCAGCCAGGCCTCCATCTGTTCGGGCGGCAGCTTGAACTCCGGGTACATCTGCATGTACGTCGTCGGCTCGACCGCGAACTGGAAGACGTTGTTGGCCGGATCCTGATAGATGCCGCCAAACCACGACGAGTAGCTCACCAGCGACACGCCCGGCGTGGCGCGCACCTTGTCGAGATACGAGAGCGGCAGCGGCTGGATGATGCTCATCTTGTGGGTCATCATCAGGCGGTCCGCGCCGGCCACCTCGACGCCCATCGTGAACGCGAGCCGGAGGATCATCAGCACGCCGAACAGCAGGAACGACACCATTGCGGCCAGGAAGGTGAGCGTCGTGCGCACCGGCCGGCGGCGAAGGTTCTGGAAGATCAACGGCAGGAACTTCATGACGCCGACTCCTTGAGCGTGCCCTTCTCGAGGTGCACGATCCGGCGCGCGCGCTCGGCCGCGTGCGGGTCGTGGGTGACCATGACGATCGTCTTGCCATGATCCTTGTTCAGCACCTGCAGCAGGTCGAGGATTTCGTCGCCGGCCTTGCGATCGAGATCGCCCGTGGGCTCGTCGGCGAGAATGAGCGTCGGGTCGTTCACGATGGCCCGCGCGATACCGACGCGCTGTTCCTGACCGCCGGACAGCTGGCGCGGGTAGTGCCGCGCGCGGTCGGCGAGTCCGACCACTTTGAGCGCGATGCCGGCGCGCTTGCGGCGCTCGGCCTTGCCGAGCGACGTCAGGAGCAGCGGCAGTTCCACGTTGCGCTCGGCCGTCAGCACCGGAAGCAGGTTGTAGAGCTGAAAGACGAACCCGATGTGGCGCGATCGCCATCGGGCCAGCTCGCCGCCGCTGAGCTTGTCGATCTGGGCGCCGCCCACGTCAATCGAACCGCCCGTCGGGCGATCGAGCCCGCCCATCAGATTGAGCAGCGTCGTCTTGCCCGATCCGGACGGCCCCATCAGCGCGACGAAGTCGCCCTTGGGCACGTCGATCGTCACGCCCTGGAGGACGTCGATGCGCTCGCTGCCTCGGGTGAAGTGCTTGTGGACATCGCGAATGCGGACGAGTTGATCCATGGTCATTTCACCTTTATGAACGCGCCTGGCGCGAGCGACGGCGGAGGAGACAGGACGACGCGCTCGCCGCCCGTGAGGCCCGCGGTGACCTCGAGCCGGTCACCGTCGATGCCGCCGGTACGAATGGCCCGGCGCTCGACCGTGTCGCCGGTCATGATGAACACGTAGCTCTCGCTGCCCTCGGCGCGCACGGCATTCTTCGGGACGAGCGGGACAGGCCGGGTCACGGCCACCGGTTCCTCCGCCTCGCGGAGGAACTTCACTTTGATGGCCATGTCGGGCAGGATGCGCGGATCGAGCTGCTTGAATCCGATGCGGACGCGGACCGTGTTCTTCGTGCGGTCGGCCGTGGGCACCGTCGTGATGACCTCCGACGGGATGTTCCAGTCGGGATACGCGTCCAGCACGGACGTCACGTCCATCTTCGGTCGCACGCGGTTGATGTAGTTCTCGTTGACGTCCACTTCGATCTCGAGCGAGCGCATGTCCACGATCGTGCAGATGCCCGTGCGCGTGAACCCGCCGCCGGCCGAGACCGGCGACACCATCTCGCCGGGCTGCGCGTCCTTCGAAATCGCAACCCCGCTGAACGGCGCCCGGATGATCGTGTTGTCGAGATTGGTCTGTTCGAACTCGAGCGCGCGCTCGGACACCGTGATCTGTTCCCGCAGGGACTCGATGCGCGCGGCGGTCGAATCCACCTGCGCTTTGGCCGTGTCCACTTCGGCCTGCGTGACGATGCCGTCCCTGAGCAGGGCCGCGAGGCGCCCGTAGGTGATCTTCGCCTCGGCCAGCCGAACTTCGTTCTCCCGAACACCGCCTCTGGCCGCGGCGAGCTGTGCCTCGGCCAGCTTCAGCGCCGACCGTGCCGTCGAATCGTCGAGCCTCGCCAGGACCTGGCCTTCCTTCACGGCCATGCCCTCCTCGACGTTCACCTCGACCACCTTGCCCGTGATCTTCGAGGAGACGGTGGCGCGCCGGCGCGCGGTGACGTACCCGGAGGCGTCGAGCACGCCGGCCTGCGCGCCCGCGGCCCGCAGTGTCACGGCGCCCACTTCGACCTCGACGGGCCGTGGCCGGTTCCAATACTGCCAGCCCGCGTAGCCGCCGCCAAGGACGAGCAACAGCACGATCCACTTCACCCAGCGTCCCATCGAGCGCGTGTGGGGCGGGTGGTCGATCTTCAGCGCCGCGAGGTCGTCTCTCAGTTCAGACATCTGGAAAAGGGGCCCAATCCGAAGCCCTTAAGTATATGCAGGAGAAGATGACGCAGAAATTCCAGCGGGCGATCAGCCGTCCGCGGCCCAAATCGGCCAGTGGTGGATGAGGCTCGGCGAGAGACGCGGAGGCCTGGCGAGATCGGGATTCCCGGGCCTATCGCCCCGGAACTCCCAGCAGCGGACGGCTGATGTAGTCACCCATCGTGAGCCCGAACATGATCAGCAGCCAGAAGAAGCCGGCGACCACCACCACCTTCGTGAGCGGCGTGTTGTAGCGGACCGCCATGAAGTAGATCACGACCAGCGACGCCTTCAGGAACGCGATCCCGAGCGCGATCGGTGTGCTGAGCGCGCCGTAGTCCTGTCGTGCCGTGAGCACGGTGATGATCGTCAGCACGAACAGGCTGCCGAAGACGATGAACAGCGTGCTGACGGGCGTGATGTTGTGCGTGTGTCCCTGAGACATATTTTTCTCCGGGGGGCTGTGCCCCCGCGGACCTCTTACGAGCTCATTCGCGGGGGCCCCATTGCCCCGCTCCGTTCGCCCGGGCGCGCTCCCTGTCGTTCGCGCGCTGGTGAAACCAACGAATCACAACTCCCGGACTAGTGTGCCGGGCCGCCGGCGACGAAGTGCGCGCCGAGCAGGTACAGCAACGGAAACAGGAAGATCCAGACGATGTCGACGAAGTGCCAGTACAGGCCTGACACCTCGACCGGTCCGTAGTACTTCGGTCCGAACTTGCCCTTCCAGGCCATCGCCAGGATGACCAGCATGATGCCGATGCCCACCACCATGTGCGCGGCGTGGATGCCGGTCATGATGAAGTACAGCGAGAAGAACAATTGCTGCTGCTGCGGAAGCGTCGGGTCGAAATTCGGGCCCGGCACGAGATGGTGCTCGAACTTCTCGGCGTACTCGAAGTACTTGACGACGAGGAACGCCGTGCCGAAGAGGATCGTGACGACCAGATTGACGAGCAGGCCCTTGCGCTTCCCGAGCTGCGCGCACCGCACCGCCCACGCCATGGTCACCGAACTGCAGATGAGCACGAGCGTGTTGCCGCCGCCCATCCAGACATTGAGGTGGTTGCTCGCGGCCGCCCAGTCGCCCGGGTACCAGTAGCGGTACAGGATGTACGCCATGAACAGGCCGCCGAAGAACATGATTTCGGTGACCAGGAACACCCACATCCCGAGGGTGGACGCCTCGAGCTGCTGGTCCATGTCGTAGAAGTGGTGCTGCAGGTTCGGATCGTGATCCTCGTGCCCGTGCGAGACCGGGTGCTGCGCGATCGACGCTGTCGGGTTAGCCATGGTGCACCTTCCCGGCGCCGTGGTAGTTGTAGGCCGGCTCGGTCACGATCACCGGGTCCTCGTCAAAGTTGAAGGTGGTGGGCGGCGACTGCGTGCGCTCCCACTCGAGCCCCTTGGCGCCCCACGGATTCGCCGTCGCCACCGGGCCCTTCTTGAGCGACCAGATGAAGTAGGTGAACAGCAGCAGGTACCCGATGCCGAGCACGGTCGCGCCGAGCGTCGACATCACGTTCAGCACCTGGAATTCCTCGGGGTAGGCGTGGTAGCGGCGCGGCATGCCCATGTAGCCCAGGACGAACTGCGGGAAGAACGTCATGTTGAAGCCGGTGAACACCAGGATGGCGGAGGCCTTCGCCAGCGATTCCGGGTACATGCGGCCCGTCATCTTCGGCCAGTAGAAGTGCAGGCCGCCGAGGAACGCCATGATCTGGCCGCCGACCATGATGTAGTGGAAATGGGCGACGACGAAGTAGGTGTCGGTGAGATGGATGTCGAGGCCGAGCGTCGCGAGGAACAAGCCCGTGAGCCCGCCAATCAGGAACAGCCCCATGAAGCCGATGACCCAGTAGGTCAACGAGTCCCAGCTCACCGCGCCCTTGTACATCGTGGCGACCCAGTTGAACGTCTTGACCGCGGAGGGCACGGCCACGAGCATCGTAATGATCGAGAACACCAGGCCCGCGTAAATCGACTGGCTGCTCACGAAGAGGTGGTGGCCCCAGACCAGGAAGCCGAGAATCGCGATCGCGAGGCTCGAGAACGCGACGAACGCGTAACCGAACACCTGCTTGCGCGACACGGCGGCGACCATCTCGCTGATGACGCCCATGCCCGGCAGGATCATGATGTAGACCGCCGGGTGTGAATAGAACCAGAACAGGTGCTGGAACAGCACCGGGTCCCCGCCGATCCTCGGATCGAAGATTGGGAACCCCAGCGACTTCTCGGCCATCACGAGCACGAGCGTGATGGCGATGACGGGCGTGCCCAGAATCATCACGAGGCTCGTGGCGTACTGCGCCCACACGAACAGCGGCAGCCGGAACCACGTCAGGCCAGGCGCGCGCATGCGATGCACGGTGACGATGAAGTTGAAGCCGGTGAGGATGGACGAGAAGCCCGCGACGAACGCGGCCATCGCCGCCACCGTGACGGCCGTCGTGGATGACTGGGTGCTGTAGGGCGTGTAGAACGTCCAGCCGGTGTCGAGGCCGCCCGCGGCGATCGCGGCCAGGCCCAGCATGCCGCCGATGAGATACAGGTACCAGCTGAGCAGGTTGATCCGCGGGAAGGCCAGGTCCTTCGTGCCGCACATGATCGGGATCAGGAAGTTGCCGAGCGTCGCCGGCACTGAGGGGATGAGGAAGAAGAAGATCATCACCACGCCGTGCAGCGTGAACATCTTGTTGTAGGTGTCCGGCGGCAGCAGGTCGCCCTTGGGCGTCAGCAGCTCGAGCCGGATGCCGAGCGCGAACAGGCCTCCCACCGCGAAGAAGATGGTGATGGAGATCAGGTACAGGATGGCGATGCGTTTGTGGTCCTTCGTGAGGAGCCACGACGCGATGCCATGCGGGGCGTCGAGATAACTCTGTCGTTCGGTCACGGCGTTACCCTTATTTACCGCTTGCGGGCTCGGCCCCGGGGGCCGGCTTGAGCGTCTTGATATAGGCGATGAGCTGCATCAGGTTCTCTTCGCTGACCATGCCCTGAAACGCCGGCATGATGCCCTGATAGCCCTTCACGATCTTCGCCTGTGAGTTCATCACCGACTCGCGCAGGTAGTTCTCGTCGGCCACGACCTTGCGGCCGTCGGCCAGCTCCACGGTGCTGCCGAACACGCCGAGCAGCGAGGGGCCGCGGCCGCTCGAATCCGTCTTGTGGCACGTGACGCACGCCAGATCGGAAAACAGACGCTCGCCGTTCTGGACGGCCGTGCCCGTGGATCGGCCTCCGGCCAGCCACGCTTCGTAATCCTGCGGCGCCATGACAATCACCTGGCCGATCATGCCCGAGTGCTTCGTGCCGCAGTACTCCGCGCAGAAGATGTGGTACGTGCCGACCTTCGTCGCCTCGAACCACAGCGTCGTCAGCTTGCCCGGAACGGCGTCCATCTTCACGCGGAACGCCGGGATGGAATAGTCGTGGAGCACGTCCTCCGATCCCAGCGTGATCCGGACGGGACGGCCGACGGGCACGTGCAGCTCGTTGATTTCGCGCACGCCTTCGGGATGCTGAACCTTCCACATCCACTGCTTGCCGACCACGAAGAC
>CAZJTG010000080.1:0-14277 GCA_964548865.1 uncultured Solibacteraceae bacterium | reverse complement strand
CTCTGCCTGAACGAGGTCTACCCGAAGGGCTTCTCGATCCCGAAGCGCTTCATCGGAGAGAACATCATCCACCTGCCGACCGTGAAGACGCACATCTTCACCACGACCACCGGCGCCATGAAGAACGCGTTCGGCGGGCTCCTGAACGAGCGCCGGCACTGGACCCACCCGGTGATTCACGAGACTCTGGTCGATCTCCTGATGATCCAGAAGAAGATTCACCGCGGCGTCTTCGCGGTGATGGACGGCACCTTCGCCGGCGACGGCCCGGGACCGCGCTGCATGGTGCCTTACGTGAAGAACGTGATCCTGGCGAGCAGCGACCAGGTCGCGATCGACGCCGTCGCCGCCAAGCTGATGGGCATGGATCCGATGTCGATCAAGTTCATCCGGACGGCGCACGACCTCGGACTCGGCTGCGGCGATCCCCGCGACATCGAGATCGTCGGCGACCTCGAGGCGGGCCGCCAGAACTGGAATTTCGTCGGCCCGTTCAGGAACATGACGTTCGCGTCACGGATGCAGCACCAGATCTACTGGGGGCCGCTGAAGAAGCCGATCGAGTGGTCGCTCAAGACCGTGCTGGCGCCCTGGTCGTATATCGCCAGCGTCGTCTACCACGACAGTTTCTGGTACCCGGTCCTGGCGAAGAAGAAGATGCATGACGTGCTCCAGAGCGCCTGGGGCCGGCTGTTCCGTCACTGGGAACACGTGGAGACGGATGGCAGGGGCTATCCGGTCATTCCCGAAGAGGGTGCGGAAATCAAACGAACGGGCCTGCGGGCGCTGTGGCGTTCGCTGGGCATTCTGGCGATGTGCGTGAAGGAAGCGCCGGAGTTCGCGAGCCGCCGCAGACACAAGACCGGAACGACTTCGTGACACACGCGCGCCCACGGGGCGCGCCCGCCGGAGCGGCGCGGGGCGATGGGGCCCCCGCAAGTGACGGCGCGAGGGGTCCGGGGACACAGTCCCCGGAGTAGAAAATGGATCTCAATGTGCGATCTGACTCGGTGAACGTCGAGCAGATCATGAAGCAGATTCGGACGCGCATCAGAGAGAAGCGCGGCTCCGACTACACCCAGGCCGAGCTGCAGCAGCTCGCGAGCGCGAAGCTCGAGCAGTTTGCCGACCCCAGCGGGCTTCGCCACGACCTGCTCGAGCAGTTCCGCAAGCGCGGCGACGAACCGTCCACGTATCACCGCCATCGCGGCATGCGCCGCTGGCTGCTGATGCTCGCGCATCCGATCCTGAAGCGCGTTCAGAAGCAGGTGATGTCGGACCTGACGCTCTATTTCGAGATCATCCATAACCTCGTGGTCGAAGTGACCAGGCTCGGCATCGAAGTCCAGAATCTCAAGATGCGTGTCGAGTCGCTCTCGAGCCGGGTGGACTTCGACGAGCGGCGTGCCAGGGCCCTGGAGGGCGTCGTTCAGTACAAGCCGCAGCGGCAGGGACCGTCGGGCCCTGTTCCTGCCGCCGCTGCCTCGCCGAGTTACCCCGCGCCCCCGCAACACGCACCGTCCTCACAGCCGCAGTCGCAGCCGGGCACGCAGCCCCAGCAGACCGCCCCGTCAGGCGCTCAAGGCGGATCCGGCCAGGGTCAACCCGGACAGGGCCCGCGGCCTGACGGCAGCCGGCGTCGGCGCCGGCGTCGGCGCCGGCGTCCCGGATCGACGCTCGCTGACAGTCCGAATTCGGGCGCGCCGGGCGCCTCGGGCGCGCCGGGAGCTGCGGGGACGTCCAGCACGCCACCTCAGACTTCAGACGACGGTCCCGATGACTTCGAGGGACCGGACGACGGCGGCGACGGAGACGACGGAGCCCCGGCGCAGTGAAGCTCGCGGTTGTTGTTCAGCGCTACGGCGCGGACATCAGCGGCGGCGCCGAACTCCACGCGCGGTACATCGCCGAACGGCTCGCGAAGCACGCCGACGTTGAAGTCCTGACGACGCGAGCCGCCGACTACATCACGTGGAAGAACGAGCTTCCCGCGGGCGAGGAGCGCGTGAACGGCGTGCTCGTCCGGCGCTTCCCTGTCTCGCGCCGCCGCAACGTGGTCGAGTTCGGCCATCGCTCGCGCTGGGTCTTCGAACACCCCCACTCGATCGCCGAAGAGTTACGGTGGATGGACAGTCAGGGCCCCAGGAGTCCGGCGCTCATTCGCCACATCCAGCGCGCGCAGGCGGAGTTCGATTTCTTCATCTTCTTCAGCTTCCGCTACTACCACGCGTACTACGGCCCGCGCGCCGTGCCGGGCAAGGCGATCCTCGTGCCGACCGCGGAACGAGACGCGGTCATGGGGCTCGGCATCTTCAATCCGGTGTTCCGCGGCGTGCGCGCGGTCATGTACAACTCCCACGAGGAACGGGCGATGATCGACGCCCTCAGCCGCCGCCGCGGGCCGGGCGTCGTGGTCGGCGTGGGATCGAACGTGCCGGATCGGCCCCAGCCCGGCCGCTTCAAGCGGAAATACAACGTCCATCGGCCGTTCGCGATCTACGTCGGCCGCATTGACGTGAACAAGGGCTGCGGCGAGATGTTCGATTTCTTCGGGCAGTACGCGGCGCGCGCGCCCCGCGGCATGGACCTCGTCGTCATCGGATCGAAGCACCTCGAGATTCCGGCGCATCCGCGGATCAAGTACCTCGGCTTCGTGCCCGAGGAGGACAAGTTCGACGCGATCGCCGCCGCCGATGCGCTCATCATGCCGTCGCCGTACGAGAGCCTGTCGATGGTCACGCTCGAGGCGTGGGCGCTCGGCCGGCCCGTACTCGCGAACGCGAAGTGCGACGTCCTCAAGGGGCAGTGCCTGCGCAGCAACGCCGGCCTCTTCTACGACAACGTCGAGGAATTCTGCGAGGGCCTGTACACCCTCGAATCGACCGGACCGGCTGGCGCCGTCCTCGGCCGCCACGGGCGCGAGTACTTCCGCCGCAACTACACGTGGCCGGTCATCGAACGCAAGTACCTGGACATGCTGGATCGGCTGACGCGGGACCGCGCGGCGCCGGTCATGGAGCCGCTGCCCGGCTGGCTGGCGCGGCGGCGGCGGACGCAGCCGCCGGCCCACGACGTCATGGCCGGGACCCCGGGGGTCTGGTGATGCGCGTTCATCAGGTGCTCGCATCCCTGGGCTACGGCGACGCCATCGGCAACGAGGTCCTCGGCATTCAGCGCGCGCTCGTCGCCGCCGGTTACGAATCGGACATCATCGTCGAGGCGTCAGACGAGCGGCTGCGGCACCTGACGGTCGATTATCGGGACGCGATCGACGACGTCGGCGATGACGACCTGCTCATCCATCACTTCTCGATCGGATCGCGCGCCTCACGCACGGCGTTCGCCCTGCCATGCCGGATGCTGCTCGTGTACCACAACATCACGCCGCCCGAGTATTTCCTCGGCGTGCATCCGTGGCTCGCGCGCCAGTGCTTCCACGGCCGTCGAGAGTTGCTGGCGTACCGCGATCGGGTCGAGCTGGCCGCAGGGGACTCCCCGTTCAACAAACGCGAACTGGACACGCTCGGCTTTCCGCGCACCGCGGTGCTTCCGGTGGTCCCGGACTTCTCTCATCTCGCGGCGACACCGGATCCGCGGATCTTCGCCGCGTACGACGACGACCGCACCAACGTGCTCTTCGTCGGGAGATTGATCCCGAACAAGCGGCCCGATCAGGTCATCCGGGCGTTTCACGCCTACCAGCGGCTGTGCGATCCCGGCGCCAGGCTGCTGCTCGCGGGCTCGTACACGCAGTTCGAAAGCTACCTAGCGCAACTCCACGCACTCATCGCTCGTCTCGGGGTGCGCGACGTGCACATCCTCGGGCAGGTCCGCAACGAGGAGCTGACAGCGCTGTACGACGTCGCGGACCTGTTCCTGTGCGCAAGCGAGCACGAGGGATTCTGCGTGCCGATCATCGAAGCGTTCTACAAACGCGTGCCGGTGCTGGCCTACGCGTCCACAGCCGTGCCGGAAACCATGGATGGCGGCGGGTTGCTCTTCGACACGCGCGATCCCATCGACATCGCCGCCCTCATGGAAGCGGTGGCGAGTGACGAGGGCCTCGAAGCGCGGTTGCTGGCCGCGCAGGACGCGGCGCTCGCACGCCTGCGGTCCCGGGATTTTGCGGCAACGCTCCTCGAGTTCGTCGATCGGGCCCGCTCAGGCCCGCGGCGAGGCATCGCCAGGGTCGCACCGGACTTCTGGGCGCAGTACCGGCTCGCCGAGGAACTGTCTGACATTCGGGACAGGCGCCCGTCCGCATTTCATGCCCTGCCGGCCGCGGGCCGGCACGTCGCGGACGTGGGATCCCGGGCGTGATCGTCCACCAGTGGGTTCCGTCGGCGCACGCAGGCGACGCGATTGGCGATCACGTCCGCGCCACCAGGGATGTGTTCCGCGCGTCGGGACACGAATCCGACGTCTTCGCGGCTGAGATCGATGAACTGCTGGAAGGCGACGTGCGCCGCTGGGCCGACGCGGCCGGCGGTGAGGGGTACGACGCGGACGTAACGCTCCTGCACTTCGCGGGCGCCTCGCCGATGACGACAGCTTTCCCGCGGGTCCGGGGCCGCCGCGTGCTCGTGTACCACAACATCACGCCGGCGCGGTTCTTCGCGGAGTACGAGCCGGAACTGGCGCGCGGATCGGCGGACGGCCGGAGGGAGCTCGCGGCGCTGACCTCCTCCGTCGATCTCGCCGTGGGCGACTCCGACTTCAACAGGCTGGAACTCGAGTCGCTTGGCTTCCGGCGCACGGCCGTCGTCCCGATACTCGTCGACACGGAACGGCTGCGCCGGGCGCCCCGCCTTCCCGCGCTGGAGTCCCAGCTTCAGGACGGCCTGACGAACATCCTCTTCGTTGGCCGCCTCGCGCCGAACAAGAAGATCGAGGATCACATTCGCCTCGCCGAGCACTACAAGCGCTACGTGGACGCCTACTACCGCTTCATCTTCGTGGGCCGGCAGAATGTGTCGCCGCGCTACTACACCGCAATCCGGTCGCTCGTCGCGGAGTACCGCATGCTGCCGGAACGATTCCTGTTCCCGGGGCACGTCTCCGACACCGAGCTGGCCGCCTACTACCGCAACGCTCACGCTTATGTCTCGCTGAGCGAGCACGAGGGCTTCTGCGTCCCGCTCGTCGAGGCCATGGCGATGGACGTGCCGGTGCTGGCGTACGATGCGGGTGCGGTCGGCGAGACCCTGGGCGGCGCCGGCGTCACGTTTTCTCCCAAGGATCTCGAACAAGCGGCCGAATGGCTCGGCGCGCTGATCTACGACCATCCGCTGCGGGACGCAGTGATCGCCGGAGAGCGGCGCCGGGTCCCGGACTTTCATCGAACCGCCGTTGAGCCCCGGCTCCGGCATATGCTGGAGACCGCCACATCGTGAAGATTGCGTTTGTCGTTCAACGTTACGGCGCGGAGATCCTCGGCGGATCCGAGTATTCCTGCCGTCTGATCGCCGAGCGCCTCGCCCTGCGCCACCACGTGGACGTGCTGACCACGTGCGCCCGCGACTACGTCACGTGGGCCAACGAATACCCGGAAGGCCCGGATCGGCTGCGGGGCGTCACCGTCCGGCGATTCGCGGTGTCGAGAACGCGCGACCTTGCGGCCTTCAATCGGCTTTCGGATCGGGTTTTCCACGAGTCGCACTCGGCGCAGGACGAGCTCGAGTGGCTGAAGCAGCAGGGGCCCTGGGCGCCCGGGCTCATCGACTACCTGGAACGGCATCATCAGCACTACGACGTGCTCGTGTTTTTCACGTATCTGTACGCGCCGACCGTCATCGGCATCAAGATCGCGCCCGCGAAGTCGGTCCTCGTGCCGACGGCGCACGACGAGCACGCGATCCGGCTCGACATGTACCGCGACGTGTTCTCCGCCGCGGCCGGAATCGTCTGGAACACCGATGCCGAACGGCGTTTCGTCTCGTCGCTTTTCCGCCTCCGGGCGCTCGTCGAGGACGTCGTCGGCTGCGGCGTCGACCTGCCGGAGGGCGACGCGATCGATCCGGACGAGCCGCCGGCCGATACCGGCCTCGGCCGCGAACCGTTCGCGCCACACATCGAGGGCCCGGCGAACGCGTTCCGGCGTCGCCACCGGATGCACGACCCGTTTCTGCTCTACGGCGGACGCATCGATCCAGGCAAGGGCTGCGAAGAACTGCTCGAGTACTTCCAGACCTACGTGAAGGAAGGCGGCAACGCGAACCTCATGCTCATGGGCACGAAGCTCATGCCGCTTCCGGAGGATCCGCATGTGCGATTCGCGGGCGTGCTGCCGGATGCCGAACGCTTCCACGCGCTGGAGGCCGCCACCGTCGTCGTGGTCCCGTCGCCGCACGAAAGCCTGTCTCTGCTGGCGCTCGAGGCGATGGCGGTCGGCACGCCGGTGCTCGTGAATGCGCGGTCCGAAGTCCTCGTCGAGCACTGCCAGAAGAGCAACGCCGGGCTGTACTACGCGGACCGCTGGGAGTTCACGGAAGCGGTGAGGCTCCTGATGAAGGATGCGTCCCTGCGGGCTGCGATGGGACGCAACGGCAAGGTCTACGTTGCGCAGAACTACCGCTGGAGCACGATTCTCAGAAAGTACGAGCGCCTGTTCTCGGCGCTGGCGGATTCGTCACACGGCACGGGCGAGCGTCCTCGGGATCAGCAGCGGCCACCCGACCGCGGCCGGCCGCAGAGCGACGGACATCGAGACCGCGATCGAGACCGCGGCCGGGATCGGTTCCGGGGCCGAGGACAAGGGCGCGGCGACCAGCGGAATCGCGGAAGACGGTAGCCCGCCGGCGAGGACGTCTTCGGAGCTAGCCGGCCTCTCCGGTTACGCTGGCGTCGTTCTCGTCGGTGACGTCGTTGCCGTCGTTGTCCGAGCCCTTCCTCCGCTTCGGCCTGATGTCGTAGCGCTTCATCATCTCGTTCAGCGTGGTCGCCTTGATGTGCAGGAGTTCGGCGGCCTTCTTCTGGACACCGCCGGCGGCCTCCAGCGCCGCCTCGATGTAGCTCCGCTCATGGCCGACGATGACCTCGCGGAAGTGAATGCCCTGCGCGGGAATGACCACATCGGGCGCGGGCGGGCTCGGGTTGCCGCCGACGTGATCCGGGATGAGGTCGGGCCCGATCTCGCGATCCGGGCACAGCACCACGGCGCGTTCGATCACGTTCTCCAGCTCCCGGACGTTGCCCGGCCAATCGTACGCCATCAGCCGATCCATCGCCGACGGCGTGAGAATGATCGGGCCGCGGTGGCTCTCCTCGGTGTACTTCTCGAGGAAGTGCTGCACCAGGATCGGGATGTCGTCCTTCCGATCGCGCAGCGGCGGCAGCTCGATCGTGATGACGTTGAGGCGGTAGTAGAGGTCCTCGCGGAACCGGCCCTGCCCCACCATCTCCTTCAAACTGACGTTCGTCGCCGCGAGGATGCGAACGTCGACCTTGATGGTGTCCACGCCGCCAAGCCGCATGAACTCGCGCTCCTGAATGACGCGCAGCAGCTTGGCCTGCGTGTCGATCGGAATGTTGCCGATTTCGTCGAAGAAGATCGTGCCCTTGTCGGCCATCTCGAAGAGCCCCTTCTTCGGGTACACGGCGCCCGTGAAGGCGCCTTTGACGTGGCCGAACAGGTTCGATTCGAGCAGATCGGGCGGAAGATTGCCGGAATTGACCGTAATGAACGGTTTGTCCGAGCGCGCCGACCGGCGGTGAAACGCCTTCGCGACGAGTTCCTTGCCGGTGCCGCTCTCGCCCTGAATCAGCGCGGTGGCGCGGCTGGGCGCCGCGCGGGCGATCAGATCGAACAACGCCGTCATCCGGGTGCTGCCGCCGATCAGCTCGTCGAACCGATGCGCGCCCGACCGCAGCCGGTCCCGCAGCTCGCGGTTCTCGAGCACGAGCCGGCGCCGTTCGATGGCGTTCCGCAGCGCCAGCAGGACCTCGTCGTTCTTGAACGGTTTCGTGAAGTAATGGAACGCGCCCTGCTTCGTGGCGGCGACCGCCGTTTCGATCGTCCCGTACGCCGTGATCATGATCACCGGCAGCTCGTCGTCCATCCGGTGGATGTCCCCGAGGACGTCGATGCCATTGCGATCCGGCAGCATGAGATCGAGGAGCACGGCGTCCACGTGCCTGCTCGCGAGTGCGTCGAGGCCGGCCTGCGCCGTCTCGGCCGACGTGACTCGGTAGCCCTCGGCCGACAGCAGCGCTTCCAGGGCCTCGCGAATGATCTCCTCGTCGTCGATGACGAGGACCGATGCGTTGGCCTGTGTCATGTGGCCTGACTCGCCTGTCCGGACGCGACGGCGGGCGCGTCATGGCACAACGGAAGCGCCAGGCGGAACCGCGTACCCTGTCCGTAGTCACTTTCGCACGACAGCGTCCCGCCGTGCTCCTGCACGATGCCGTACGTCACCGAGAGGCCGAGGCCGGTGCCGCGGCCCTCGCCTTTCGTCGTGAAGAAGGGATCGTAGATCCTGGCCAGATGCTCCGGCGGAATGCCTACGCCAGTATCTCCTACTTCTACAATGACCTCCTGGCCGCGGATGCGGGTCGCCACCGTCAGCCAACCGCCCTTCTGCATGGCGTCGCGCGCGTTCAGGAACAGATTCAGAAAGACCTGTTGCAATTTGTATTCGAGCCCCTTCACCACGACGGGCGACGCAGCCATTTCGCGCCGGACCTGGACGCGGCTGGCGCGGAACTGGTGCTCGAGCAGCGATAGCACGTCGCCGACGATCACATTGAGGTCCACCGGCACGGCCTCGCCGCTCGACGGGCGCGCCATGTTCAGCAGGTTGTTGACGATCTTCGCCGCGCGAAACGTCTGCCGCTCGATCTTTTCGAGCAGCTCGCGCCTGGGATCGCCGTCCTCGGACCGCTCGAGCAGGAGCTGCGTGAAGCTCGAGATGCCCGTGAGTGGCGTGTTGACCTCGTGCGCGACGCCCGCGGCCAGCAGGCCAATCGCGGCCATCTTCTCGGACAGCCGGAGCTGCTCTTCGAGGCTCGCACGATCGGTGACGTCGGCGATGACCAGAATCCAGCCGGCCTCGCTGCGGTCCGCCTGCCGCAGCGGCGCCATCGCCAGATTCACGAGGAGCTCGCGCCGGTCATCGGACGCCGGCGCCAGCTGCACGCGGAAGAGCGTCGTGCCGGTCGGAAAGTCCCGACGCGTGCCCGCCAGGGTGTCAAGAAACGACCGGTGGAACAGCTCCGCGATCGGCCGGCCGATCGCGGCCTCGCGACCGATGCCCACGAGCGATTCCGCGCGGCGATTCCACAACCGCACGCGATCTTCGGAGTTGATGACCACAAGCGCGTCGGTCAGCGACTCGACGACGTTCGTCGTGAACTGGCGGACAACCTCAATCTCGTTCGCCTTGTCCTGAAGCTGACTGTAGAGTCTCGCGTTCTCGATCGCCGTGGCCGCCTGCCCCGCCACGGCGACGATGAGGCTCATGTCCTCGCTGCTGAGCGGCTCACCATGGGCGCGGCGCCCGACGGCGATGAGCGCGATCGTCACGTCGTTCGAAACGCACGGCACGAAGCTGGAAAACCCGGCCTCCCGCCAGGCGACGCCGTCGCTGCCCAGGCGGCGTGCCGATGCGCCGTCCTCGATCAGGACGATCTGGCCGTCCGTCAGGCGCGCGGCGAGCGGCGATCCGGGGGCGATCGCATCGACTTCAGACGGGAGGCCGCTCACGATTCGGACGACGAAACGGCCGGCGTCCCGGTCCGGGTCGGGCAGAAGCAGCGCGATGCGATCGATGCCCAGCGTCTCGGCGATGCGATCGACCAGGCGCTGCCCGAGCCGGTTCACATCGAGATCGCTATTCAAATCGCGCGTGAAGCTGAGCAGGGCGCGCCGGTAGTCGTAGCGATCCCGGTAGTAGAGCCGGTCCAGGCCCGTCTGGATGGATCGCCACAGCCAGGGCGCGACCACCGCCACGATGAGGGTCGCAAACAACGCCCAGAAGCTGCGATTGCCGCGATCGGCGCCCGGCAGCAGGTTCACGAGCGTCAGCGTGCCGACGTAAATGCCGGCCAGCAGCAGGCCGACGGCCGAAATCGCCAGAGCCTTCTTGATGATGACTTCGATGTCCATCAGCCGATAGCGGACGATGGCGGAGGCGAACGCGAGCGGGATGCAGCCAAGCAGGACGGCCGTGAACTCCGCCCCGGCCGGTGCCCGCCCGAAGAGAAACGGCACGAGGTACAGCGACAGGAAGGGCAGCGCCCCAAGCGCCGATCCCCAGACGATCCAGCGGAGCTGCCGGCGGGCGGTCACGGACCGCAGCCTGGTGAGCGCGCGCACCATGACCGCCAGGCCGCCAAGCAGGCAGGCCGCCAGGTATACGTGTGACGCGGTCTCGAACCACTGCAACCAGGCTGAGACCGAGGTCACACGAACGACGTTCGCCATGACGAGCGCCCGGGCAAGGCCGATCGCAAACGCCGGCACATAGATTAGCGGCAGGGTGAACCGGCCGATCGACGTCTTGACCCATGGGTCGTGCCGTTCGGGAAACTCGAACGCGAAATGGAGGAACATCGGCGGCAGCGCGAGCCGCGCCACCATGTCCGCCCATTCGAAGAAGTAGTCCAGCCGATCGTACCAGCCGCTTGGCGTAAACGACAGCACGCCGAAGAACGAGACCGTCAGCCAGAAGAAGTGAAGCGTGGCGGGATCGTTCGGCCGCCGCAGGCGTACCGACGCGCCGACCGCGATCGCGAGGATGCCGACCAGCGCGACCGAGAAATACAGGCCCGATCGGGAAAGCGGCATCGGCTGCAGCCGTACTTCCAGAGGCACGTCCGTCGAGGCGCGGTGGAGGACGTAGCGGAGCACGCGGCCGTCCTCGGCGGCGTGCATCACGGCCTGAACGTCGGTGACTGATGCGATCTCCCTGCCGTCGATCGACAGCAGGACGTCGCCCGGGGCCAGACGGGCGCGATGGCCGGCACTCTTCACGGCCACTTCCCGCGCGACGACGTTCGCGCCGTCCTGCGCCCAGAGGACGCCGTCCTCGGGCTCGCCCTTCCACGCCTTGACCAGCGCCATGTTCACGACGGCTAGGCACACCAGTGTGGACGCCACGGCCACGGGCAGGGCGACGCGCAGAAGTGACCTCAGGCGGAGGAGCGGCGCCATTACTGGATAAAGACTAGCAGGTACGTCCGGCTCAGAATCTGACCTGTACTCCTCCCATGAACCGGAGGGGCGGAGACACGGTCAGCAACTCGTCGTAGGCAGAGCGGCCGGACGCCGGATCGCGGAACAGGTTGCGGACAGAGAAGAACAACTCAAGGCGGTGGTCGGACTCTGGTCGCGCGTGGAGCAACTGCCGGAACTGCACGTCGAAGCGGCTGCCTGGACCGTCGGCATCGACGTCGGCGCGCGCAAACCCCGTATTCGCGCGGTACAGCACCACGACACGCGTCCGCGACTCGTTCAGTCTGGCCTCGACCGTGGCGGTGAGATCGTCAAGCCACTCGTCGCCATCGCGCACGGCCGAGGGCGCGGCACGGCGAAGGCCGACCGTCCGGCTGGTCACGTCCCACTGGGCCGCCATCCTCGAGTACTCGACGGTTCCGGACAGGTGCTTCGTCAGCGCTCCGCTGACGCCCACGGCCCAGCCGGAGACGGACACATCGCCGGCCCGCGCAACGCGATACCGGCCGGGCGACGCGTCGGCGTCGGTCGAGAACAGCGTCGCAAGTTGATCGGCCGTCCGCTGCCGGAACGCACGGGCGTGGAGGCTCCGCCGGCGGCCTGCCCTTCCGAACTCGCGGGTCAGACCTGCGTCGATATGGCGGACCGACTCGGCTCGCATGGGATCGCCGGTGGCAAGCGCCGTGAAGGTCCGCTCGACCGGCAGCCAGGGCCCGTCCGCCGGAGGCGGCAGGAATTCCTCGGCACCTGGCGCGAACATGGAGCGACCCGCCCGCACCGTCATGAACGTCTCCGGCCATACCCGGACGCGGATTCCGCCGCGGCCGCCCACGAGATAGGGAGCCGCCAGAAAATCATATCGGTCCGCGCGAACCGAGTACTCCACCTCGACGCCGTCGAGGACACGCCAGCGATCCTGCGCGAACAGGCCCGTGACGCTCCTCGCCTCGAGCGCGGATCTCGGACCGGGAGCGCCCGGGCCGCTCACCTTGGGCGCGTGCGCGCTGTAGGACATCCCGAAGCGCAGCGCATGTGACTCCGATCCGTGCGCTTCGTACTCGCCCAGCACGTTCCAGGACGATTCGGTGCCGGATCCAATCGCGCCGCGAATCCGCCAATCGCCCGCCATGCCGGCAGGGGCGCCAAACACGACGTAGGCCACGCTGCGCGGCAGCGTGCGCGCCGCGAACGCTGATGGGCGGGCTGTCGCCGTCGTGACGAAATTGAGCTGGCCGTCAAAGTCGGTCGTACCCAGTCGCGCCGCCATACGCCGGGACGAGTCCACCGCGCGCCAGAACATCGAGGCTTTCCGCTGACCCGGGAATGCGTCGGAAGGGGCTTCCATCCAGGCGGCGTCCGCACCGCCGTCGCGCAGCACGGATCTCGGCAGGTGCCGGAGCCGCCAGGCCAGCTCGGTATGCGCGTGCGTGTCCGTGACCCTGGCCGCCTCCGCGACGGCCTGCGTCTGCCGCGTGAGGGTGATGACGCGCTCGAGCGAAATCGCGCGCCGGACTTTCACCGGCTCACGATAGGTGGACACATACCCTGTGCGGGTCGCTCTCAGTACGTAGTCGCCGGCGGGAAGAGCCAGCAGAAAACGGCCGTAGGCGTCGCTCCGGGCGGCGACGACGGTCGTCCCGATCGCCAGCACGCTGGCGTCGACGATGGCCGCACCGGCGGCGTCGCGCACGAAGCCGTGCACGCGGCCGCCGACAACGGCGGCGTCACGGCCACCGTGGCCGGACGCACCCGCAGACGCACCGAACGCTACGGCGATCGCAACGGCCGCGACGGGGACGCGGTGCATGCCAGCCTCCCTGACGATCCAGCGGAAAAAGCGTGGCCATGGTAGCAGAATCCCGCGTGGTATCATCCGCGCCGTGCGCATCACGGGTATCAACGCACGCGAAATCCTCGATTCACGCGGCAACCCCACAGTAGAAGTTGATGTCACGATTGACTCCCTCGCGCGGGGCCGCGCGGCCGTGCCGTCGGGCGCTTCCACCGGCACGCGGGAGGCCCTCGAGCTTCGCGATGGCGATAAACAGCGCTATCTGGGCAAAGGCGTCCGCAGGGCGGTCGGCCATGTGAACGACGAGATCGCGTCGGCCCTGCGGGGCGCCGAAGCGAATCAGCGCGCGATCGACGACGCGCTGGTCGCGCTCGATGGCACGCCGAACCTCGGCCGGCTTGGCGCCAACGCGGTGCTTGGCGTATCGATGGCGACGGCGCACGCCGTCGCGGCGGCACAGGGCGTGCCCCTCTACGATCATCTCGCAACACTCGTTCCGGCGGCGGCACGTTCCGGCGGTCCCCTGCTGCCCGTCCCGATGATGAATATCCTCAACGGCGGCGCGCACGCGGACACCAACGTCGACTTTCAGGAATTCATGGTCATGCCGCTCGGCCTGCCGACGTTCGCGGACGCGCTCCGCGCCGGCACCGAAACGTTCCACGCGCTGAAGGGCCTCCTGAAGAAGCGGGGGCTCGCCACCGGCGTCGGCGACGAGGGTGGCTTCGCTCCGAGCCTGTCGTCGAATCGCGAGGCCGTCGAGCTGGTGCTCGAGGCCGTCCGGATTGCGGGCTACCAGGCCGGCAAGGACATGTTCGTCGCGCTCGACGTCGCGTCGAGCGAATTCTGGGACGACGAGGCGAAGCACTACGTGCTCAGGAAGTCCGGCGAAGGCGTGAAGTCATCCGACGACATGATCGCCGTCTACGAGGACTGGACCCGGCAGTATCCAATCATCTCGATCGAAGACGGCCTCGCCGAGGGCGACTGGCCTGGCTGGCAGCGCCTCACTGCCGCCATCGGATCGCGCGTGCAGCTCGTCGGAGACGACGTCTTCGTCACGAACCCCGCGATTCTGAGGCAGGGCATCGAGAAGAAGGTTGGCAACGCCCTGCTCGTCAAACTGAACCAGATCGGCACGGTGACGCAAACCCTCGCCGCCGTCGAAATGGCGCGACAGGCCGGGTACAGGAGCGTGATCTCACACCGCTCGGGCGAGACCGAAGACACCACGATTGCCGATCTCGCCGTGGCGACGTGCGCGGGCCAGATCAAGACGGGATCGGCCAGCCGCGCGGACCGCACGGCCAAG
>CAZJTG010000079.1:0-14340 GCA_964548865.1 uncultured Solibacteraceae bacterium | reverse complement strand
GGCGCAACCAGCGCCGACCACCTCGCGGCGATTTCGCCCGCCGGGGTCGCAGCGCTCGCCGCTTCCGGAACGGTGGCCACCCTGCTGCCGGGGACGATGCTCTTTCTCGGCCGGCCGCGGCAGGCCCCTGCGCGCGACTTGCTCGCTGCAGGGGCGGCCGTTGCGCTCGCCACAGACTTCAACCCCGGAACTTCGCCGACGGTCAATTTCCCCCTCATCCTCACGCTTGCCGTCAGCCAGCTGCGGATGAGCGTGGCCGAGGCGCTTGTCGCAGCGACGGTCAATGGCGCGGCGGCCGTGGGCCTTGCGGGTGAGACCGGCCAGATCGCGCCTGGGATGTCGGCCGACTTCGCCCTGTTCGACTGTGGCGACATTCGCGAGCTGCCGTACTGGTACGGTGACCGTCGCTGCGTCCGCACGTGGGTTCGCGGGATCGCTTGTCATCGCAGCGACGGCGACGGTACCTTATAGAACTGCATCCGCCGGCCGGCCGCTCTAATGAGTGACCGGTCGATTCCTCCGGCCCCACGCCGTTCGCCATGGCCAACGTAGCCGCCCTGAAAAAGAAGGCCGCCGATTTCGAGGCCAAGAAGCAGGTAGACAAGGCGATCGCCGCGTACCGGGAGGTGCTGGATCTCTACGACGCCGGCGAGGAGCCGGATATCGAGATCGCCCTCTACAATCGCGTCGGAGACCTGCTGACCCGGCAGGGCAATACGCCGGAAGCGGTGGCGCTCTACGAGCGTGCTGTGGACCTCTACAGCGAAGGCGGGTTCTTCAACAACGCGATCGCGCTCTGCAACAAGGTGCTGCGGACGTCGCCGGGCCGTGCCTCGATCTACTACAAGCTCGGCAAGATCAGCGCCGCCAAGGGCTTCAAGGGCGAGGCCAAGCAGAACTTCCTCGAGTATGCCGACCGCATGCAGAAGAGCGGAAAGCTCGACGAGGCGTTTCGCGCCCTGAAGGAATTCGCCGAGCTGGTCCCGGACCAGGACGACGTGCGCCTGATGCTGGCCGAGCAGCTGGCCAAGGCTGGAAAGGACACCGAGGCACTCGAGCAGCTCCAGATCCTGTATGGCCGCTACGAGGCTGACGGGCGCGCGGCCGAGGCTCAGGCCACGGCTGAGCGCATGAAGGCAATCGATCCGAGCTTTGAGCCGAAGGCGGCCGAGGCGAGGAGCGCGTCGAAGCAGGCCGACGATCTGATCTTCATTGACCTCGACGCTCCGGCGCGGCGTTCCACGCGGACTTTTGCGCGCGTCGCGCCGCCGCCGGCTCCGCCAAAAGAACCTGCTCCACCCGCGCCTGCCGCGCCATCCGGGGCCGACGGCCTCGAGATCATGAGCACATCGCTCGCGGAAAGCGCGCCGGCGGAGCCGGAAGCGGCGTCCGGTGGGTTGCTGGGCCTGGAACCGACATCGTTCGCGGTTGACGATGTTGAAGACGATGATTCCGAGCCGCTTGCGCCCGAGGAGTTTGCGGAAATCGACCTCGGCTCGATTGCGGAGGCCAAGTCGGTGCGCGAGCATGCCAGCCGCGACCTCGCGCTGGGCGGCGACCTGCCGGTGATAGACATGGAGCCGCGGGTCAGCGGTCAATTGGTGGACCTCGACCTCGGCGACGCCGACAGTGACGCCAGCGGGCTGGCGATCATTGATCTGGACGCCGGCGATGGCGGGCTCGGCGTCGAGCCCACGGCGCTCGATGCGAAGCCGGCAACGGCCGACTTGCCGTTGCTCGATCTCGACGACGACAAGCGCCCGGCAAAGATCACCGGCGAGATCGTCGCGGTGACTCCCGACGAAGTGTCAACGTTTGGCGAGGTCGCAGCCGACGCCGTTGAGGAGCCGCCACCGCCGGTGCGGCGGTCGTCGGCGCTGATGGCGGCCAACTCCGTGATCGCGTTGCGCCTGAAGGTCGAGGATGCGCCGGACGACCCGGCGCTCCGGCGCCAGCTGGGCGAGGCGCTCCTGGAGGACGGCGAGCGCGAAGAAGGGATGCGCGAGCTCGAGGCGGCATTGGCCGGCTTCGACAAGGCCAACGACATCGACAGCGCGGCCTCGGTGGCCAACGAGATCGTGCGAATCAACCCGCTGTCCGTGCGGTACCACCAGAAGCGCGTCGAGTATGCCTTCCGCGCCAACGACAAGCCGCGCACCGCCGAGGCGTACCTCGCCCTCGCCGACGCGCTCTTCCGCGACGGGCAGTCCGATCGCGCGCGCAGCGTCTACCAGCGCGTGCTCGAAATCCTTCCCGGAGAGCCGCGCGCCACGGCAGCGCTCGAGAACTTCCTGCCGGCGGCCGGCGCCGCGGCCGCCACCCCGGCCGGGGGGACGCCGACGCCGGCCAAGGGCAAGCGATACACGGGCTCGATCGAGACCGCGCGCGCCGATGCCGCGCCCGCGGCTCCCAGCGACGACGACGGGTTCGTGTCGCTCGGTGACTGGCTCCGCGAGGACGAGGGACCGAAGTCCACCCGGATGGTCGTCGCCGAGGAGGAACCGACGGGCGACGAGCAGGCCGATTTCGCCGACATGCTCAAGAAATTCAAGCAGGGCATTTCAGAGAACGTCGAGGAAGAGGACCACGAGTCGCACTACGACCTGGGCGTGGCGTTCAAGGAGATGGGGCTGGTGGACGAGGCGATTGCCGAGTTCCAGAAGGCGCTGCGCGGCACCCAGAACCGCGCCCGCACGTACGAAGCGCTCGGGCAGTGCTTTCTCGAGAAGAAGCAGTTGCCGGTCGCGACGACGATCCTCACCCGCGCGCTCAATGAACCCGGCGCTGGGGACGAGCAGCTCGTGGGTGTGCTCTACCTGCTGGGATACATCCACGAGTCCCTCGGCAAGCCTGGCGAGGCGAAACGATTCTACGAGCGGGTCTTCGCGGTGGACATCCAGTTCCGCGACGTGGGTGACCGGCTGAACGCCGTCGACAAGGCCGCGAAGTGACCGCCCAGGCCCGGGTGTCGGGGCCCGCCGCGACCGCGCTCCGGGAGATTCAGGAGCCCGTGCGTGAGCGACTCGACCGGGTGCCGGACGAGATCTGGCGCATCGTCAAGGCCGACGCGCCGGTGATTGCGGCGGCGAATGCGCACCTGCGCGGGATGAAGGGCAAGATGTTCCGTCCCACGCTGCTCCTGCTGGCGAGCGAGCTCGACGAGGCACCAGACGGGCGCGAAACCGGACTCGCCGCAGTGGCCGAGCTGGTGCACCTCGCCAGCGTCGTCCACGACGACGCCGTGGACCACTCCAACGTGCGGCGCGGGCAGCCCACGATCAACGCACTCTTTTCGCACCAGATCGCGGTGATCATGGGCGACTACCTGTACTCGAAGGCCCTCGCCGAACTCGTGCGCATTGGCGACCTCGAGCCGCTCCGGGCCTTCACCGCGGCGTCGAACGACATGACGCTCGGGGAGATGCGCCAGCTGGCATCGTACGACGCGCTGAGCTTCAGCGAGGCCGACTACTTCCAGCTCAACCGGGCCAAGACCGCGTCGCTCCTGAGCGCGGCGTGCGAAGTGGGGGCCCTCTGCGGCGCCACGGAGTACCGAGCGGCGATGCGCGACTACGGGCTGCAGCTCGGGATGGCGTTTCAGGTGGCCGATGACCTCATCGATTACACGGAAGTCGAGAGTGTCACCGGCAAACCCGCCGGCAACGACCTGCGCGAGCACAAGGTGACCCTCCCGCTGATCGCCGCCCTCGACCGGATGTCGGCGGCGCAGCGGAAGCGGGTGGACAGCCTCTTTGCCAACCCTACGCCCGACAACGCCGAAATCGCCGACGTCGTTGCGGTCGTCACCGAGTGCGGCGGGATCGACTATGCGCGCGAGCGCGGGCAATCGTTCGCCGATGCGGCCGAAGCGGCGCTGGCGCCCGTGCGGCGATCGCCCGCGCGGGACGCGCTGTCCAGCGCGCTCACCTACGTCATGGACCGGAGGTCGTAACGATGCGGCCCGCGGGATCGTCAAAACACCGGCCGGGGTATCACGCGGCAGTGCTGGCCGTCGGGTTCGTGGTCGGGGGGTTCATGAATGCAGCGGCCCGGACATGGCTGCCGTCCGGGGCGGTGAAGGAGTTCCTCACCACGGGCGTGACCCCGTCGCTCGGACACATGGAGCTCGACCTCGTTATCTTCAAGTTCGGGGTCGGGCCGTTTGCCATGGACGTCTCGCTGCTCAGCCTGGTTGGTGTACTCGTGGCATATCTCATCGCGCGAACACTGTTCTAGGGTCGCGCCTGCGCCGGCCAGTGCATGGTCGAGGCAGTCAAGGAGGCAACATGTTTGGCATGGGTCCTATGGAGATGTTCCTGGCGCTCGTCGTCGTGCTGCTGCTCTTCGGGGCAAAGCGCATCCCCGAGATCGCCGGATCGTTCGGGAAGGGGATCAAGGAGTTCAAGCGCAACATGAGCGACGTACAGAAGGAGATTCAGCAGCCGTCGCAGACGGATGCGCTGCCTCCGGTGGCCCAGCGCGAGGAACCTGCGTCCAGCGAGCCCAAGCGGCTCATGTAGCCGTATGGCCTGCAACCGCACCCGCCCACGCGGGTGCGGCGGCGACGCCGGATGAAACGATCAGGCGGCCCCATTGCCACGGGGCCGCCTGATCATGTTTTCGGACCTGACCGCTGGTGCGCTGCCTAGGGCACGGCCACCCGGCGCTGCAGCGCGTTGATCCGCGCACGCCGGTCGTCGATCTTGGCGGCCTTGCGCAGGTTGTCGAGGTAGCTGCGCACCCGCTGCTCGCGGAGGGCGTTGGTCACCTGCGCGCGCTGGGCGGCCTTCTGTTCCGCCCACTTGGCGCTGTCGGCGAGCGTTCGCCGATCCACCCGCATCACGAAGATGGCGTCAGCCGTGCGCACCGGCTCGCTCACCTTGCCGACCGGGAGGCCGAATGCCGCGCCCGTGGCCTCGCTGACGAACCCGAAGGCGAACACGGGCGTGCTGCGGGCGAACGGGCCCTCCCGCTCCACGGGCATGTTGGCCGCTTTCGCCGCCGTTTCGAGCGTCGTGCGGGCGGCGGCCTGGCTCAGCGCCTGCGCGGGGCGCGCGGCGTTGTCGAGCGCCTTGCGGCGAGCGAGGATGTCGCGGATCTCGTCCCGGACGACGGTGACGGGCTGCACACCGCCGGCCTGCAACGAGTCCAGGCGCACCAGGTAATAGCCGTTCTCGTCGTCAAACAGGTCGCTGCTCTCACCCGGCTGCGCGCCGCCGAACGCCCACGCGCTTGCGCTCGGGACCGGCGCACCGAGGTAGGTCGCCGGCTGGCCTTCCGTGGCGCCAATACGCGAAACCAGCAGGTTCATCCGCGTGGCTGCGTCGTCGAACGCCGCGGGCGCCGTGGCGCCGCCGGCGAGCGTGGCGAGCTGGTCGGCCAGCCGGTCCGTTGCCGTTGCGGCCGAATCGCCCTGCCGCACGAGCTTCAGGATGTGGTGCGCATAGGCCGTGTCGGCCGTGCGCCGGTCCACGCGCAGCAGGTGGAACCCGAATTCCGTCCTGATCGGCTGCGACAGCGTGCCGACCGGGAGCGAGAAGACCGCGTCGTCGAACTGCTTGACGTAGGTCCCCTTCACGCTGCGGCCGAGATCGCCTCCCTTGGCGGCGCTGACGCTGTCGTCGGACTCGCGCGTCGCAACATCGCTGAAGCGGGCACCGCGCACGATTTCGTCGCGCAGGGCCCGGATCTTCTGCAGTGTCTCCGCCGTGTCGGCGGCAGTCGGGCGCCGCGAAATCGAGACTATGGAGAGCACCGCGCGGCCGGGGCGCTCGAACTCACTCTTGTGCGTGTCGTAGTAGGCGCGAATCTCGGCGTCGGTCACGCCGTCCCGGTCGTCCTGGGTGGGCGCTGGACGGAACGCGACATAGCTCACCGTTGCGGAATCGCGGGTGTCACGCCACATGTTCCAGAGACGTACGTCGCTCACGTACACATCTCCGGCAACCTGCGCGAACAGCTTCTGCTTCGGGATCTCGGTGCGGTAGTACGCCTCGAGGCTCGCCAGGATGCCCTGCTGGCGCGCAGCCGGGCTCGCGAGAAAGCGCTGGTACTTTGCCGGGTCGAACCGCCCGTCGGTCTGCAGGTCGGGGAAGTTCTGGAACTGCGCCGGGGGGCTGTACCGGGCCATCTCCACGATCTCGGCGTCGGTGACCCGGATGCCGCGGCGATCGTATTCGGCGCGAAGGAGGATATCACCGACCATTTCGTTGAACACCTGATCGTCGATCTGGCGGCGCTCGTCAAGCGTCATCCCGCGGCCCTGCTGCTGCTCCTGCTGCTGCGCCATCTGTGCGGACGAGTTGACCCACGTGGTGTACAGGATGTCCTGGCCGTTCACGCGCGCGACGACGGTTGACGTCGTGACCGGACCCTGACCGATGAGCCCCGACATGTCGGCGAAGAGGAAGACGCCGACAAACGCGATGGCGACAATGATCCAGATGATTAGGGCGTTGGCCCGCATCTGCTGCAGCACGGCAACTACTCCTGATTGGGATGCAAGAACCGACGGCACATTCAGGCCGCGGACGTAGCCTTTAAGGTTACCGGCCGCCGCTACCTAAAATCAAGAGACACCACGACTTCTGATTGACGGAGTTCTCGGGCACCACATATCTTCCTTCACCCCCCAGCCGGCGGCACTTCTGGCACCATCACGCCTTGACGAACTCCAGAAACGCTACGAGGAGAACCCTCGGCGTTTCTTTGCGCCCCTCGCCAACGAGTATCGCAAGGCCGGCGACCTCGACGGCGCGATCGCGCTCTGCCGGGAGCACCTGGACGGCCAGCCGGGCAACATGAACGGCCAGATCGTCTACGGGCAGGCCCTGTTCGATGCCGGCCAGTATGACGAAGCCAGCGCCACGTTCAACACGGCCCTGGGACTCGATCCCGAGAACCTGATCGCCCTGCGACACCTCGGCGACATTGCCCGCCTGACTGGCCACCCCGCCGAAGCCGTCCAGTGGTATTCGCGCGTGCTCGAAGCCGATCCGCGGAACGAAGAGATCCAGGAGTATCTGGCCGAGGCCAAGGCTGCCGCAGCACCAGCGCCTCCCGTCGCGGCGGCACCCGCTGCCGTGCCGGCCGCACCGCGGGCGGAAACGCCCCAGGGTACCGATACGATCAAGGTGCCGGCTGTCCCGCGTCCATCGCTGTCCAACGTCACGCCGATTGCCCCGGTCGAGACAATCCCGGTGAAGCGGCCTAGCGTGCCGCTCATGGACGTGGACTTCGACTTGGGGGGCATGGACACGCCGGTTGGCGGTGCTCAGCCGGTCGTCCCACCGGACGCACCGGCCGCCACGACGCAGCCGGCTGCCGCGGCCGACACATCGCTTGGCGATATCGAGTTCACGGACATGAGCTTCGGATCAGCGGACGAAGCCGGTGCAACTGGTGCAGCCGTCACCGAATCGGGTGAGCTTGCCGGCGCAGCCCCGGACGCGCCGCCGGCCGCCGACCTTCAACTCGAATCGGCGCTTGGCTGGGACATGGGCGGCAACATTGACCTCGACGCGGGCGCTCCCGCTGCGGCCGACGACGCCGGTTCCGCCACCCCTGAAGTGTTCGTGACGGAAACCATGGCGGAGCTCTACCTGCAACAGGGCTTCCGCGAGGAAGCGCTGCAGGTGTACCGCCAGCTTGCCCAGATGAACCCGGACGACAAGTCGCTCGTCGAGCGGATCCAGGCGCTCGAAGGTGGCGGCCGTTCCAGCATGTCGTTCGAGAAACTCGCCGACGACGTGCCGGAGTTCGCTCCCGGCACGAGTTCTCTCGTACCGATCGACGAGGTTGCTGAGCCGGCGCCGGATCCCGATATCGATATCGAGTTGGCTGCTGCGGCGCCCGCTGCTCCAGAGCCGGCTGTTCCGGAGTCGGCTGCTCCAGAGCCGGCTGCTCCAGAGCCGGCTGCTCCAGAGCCGGCAGCTCCAGCTGAGGTTCCGGCCCCGGCCGTGCCCGCTGCCGCGGCGCCGGCGACAGCGGCGGCATCCGACGCCAAGCGTGCACGGAAAACCACGCCGGCGACTTCGGCGCGCGCGTTCTTCGCGGCTCTTGCACAGCGCAAGCCACTGAAGCGCGATGGCACGGCGCCGGCCGGAGTCGCCGCGGTTCCCGAGCCTCCGCCGGAGTCGCCCGCGAGGCAGCCTGGTTCGCTCGACCAGCTCTTTGGTTCGGCAGGAAGCGGCGGCGACGATAGCATCGCCGAAGCGCTTGCCACGGCGGTCGGTGCGATCGAGGCACCCTCGGCCATCCGGGGCCGTCCGACGCAGGTGGCGGCGTCGGAGCTGTCGCTCGATTCCGTATTCCGCGGCGAAGGGGCCGTTCGCTCGGCGGGCGGTGTCGAACGCAAGTCGTCCATGTTGAAGTTCGATCAGTTCTTCGAGTCCGATGCAGGCGCAGAGTCCGCGCCAGCCGCGCCAGCGGACGCCGAGCCGGCGCTGTCGGCCGATGACGAGAAATTCAAGTCGTGGCTCGACGGGCTGCAGGGCAAGGGGCAGTGAGAATCGCGGTCCTCAACGGACCGAATCTCAACCTGCTGGGGTCGCGCGAGCCGGAGATCTACGGGACGACGACCCTCGCCGAGATCGAGGCGCGGCTGGCCGACGTGGCGTCGGAACTGGGGGCGGAAATGGTCTTCGCCCAGTTCAACCACGAAGGCGACCTGATTGACGCCATCCACGCGCTGGGCGGCAGGCCGGCGGCGCCCGGCGTTGCGCCGGCGCTGCGGGCGCGTGCCGACGGCGCGCTGGTGAACGCCGGCGCGTGGACCCACACGTCGCTTGCCCTGCGCGACGCGCTGACCGCCGCCGCGCTGCCGTTCATCGAAGTGCATCTCTCGAACATCTTTGCCCGTGAGCCGGAGCGGCGGCATTCGATGCTCGCGTCCGCAGCCATGGGCGTCGTGTGCGGGCTGGGCGCGCAGGGGTACGAGCTGGCCCTCCGCGGGCTCACCGCCAGGCTCCGCACGCGCGCGAAGTGACGACGGGCATCGACCCGCGCAGCGCGCGGATCACGTCGGTGCGGTCCGAATTGGCCTCTGCCGGACTCGACGCCCTGCTCGTCACGGGCCGGGCGAACGTACGCTACCTGACCGGGTTTTCAGGATCGAATGCGTTGCTGGTCGTCTCGCTCGACGACGTCGTCCTGCTCACCGATTTCCGGTACCGGTCTCAGGCGGCCGCCGAAGCGGGCGACATCGCCGACATCGAGATCGAAGGGTCTTCACTCTGGACCCGCCTCTGGGCGGTGCTGCCGCGGCTTCGCGGCGTGGGGGAGCTCGGGTTCGAGTCGCCGCACCTCATGACGCTCGACCACCAGCGGCTCATGGACGGAGGCTCGCGCTGGCAGTGGCGCGCCACCGCCGGGATCGTCGAGGCGCTGCGCGAACGGAAGGATGCCACCGAGCTCGCGTCGATCCGGCAGGCCGTCCGCATCGCTGAGGCCGCGCTCGACGTGACCGTGCCCCGCATCCGTGCGGGGCTCACGGAGCTGGAAGTGGGCGGGCTGCTCGAGGGGGCGCTCCGCTCGCACGGGAGCGAAGCGCACCCGTTCGAGACGATTGTCGCGAGCGGCGAGCGGGCCGCGCTGCCGCACGCGCGCTGCACGCCCCGCCCACTGGGCGCGGGAGACCTCGTGATCATCGACTTTGGCGCGACCTCGGGCGGGTACTGCTCCGACATCACGCGCACGTTCGTCGTCGGCAAGGCGACCGCCGAGCAGCGCGAGGCGTACGACATCGTGCGGGAGGCCAACGCCACGGCGGCCCACGGGGTGCGGGCCGGTATGCGGGGGCGCGACGCGGACCTTCTGGCGCGCGAGTACATCGAGCGGCGCGGCCGTGGCGCCGAGTTCGGCCACTCCCTCGGGCATGGAATCGGCCTCGAGGTGCACGAGGCACCGCGGCTGGCCAAGAGCGCCGACGCCCCGCTGCCACTCGGCGCCGTGGTGACGATCGAACCCGGCATCTACCGCGACGGCTGGGGCGGAATCCGGATCGAGGATGACGTGCACCTGGGCGAGAACGGGCCGGTCGTGCTGACGGGGTTCTCCCGCGATCTGGTGGAATTGCCCGCGCGATAGGGGCGCGCCCCGTCAAGGGCTGGTCGCCGAGCGCAAAAGACGTCAGATTTGGCTTCAGGGCGGCACTTCTTGCCGCATCGTTGCACTTCGTGCTACATCTTGTATCGTACGCGCCGATTCTCCGGCGAACCGGGCCGCCTGCGGCCACCCCCCCCCACCCCCTAATCGTGCTCGACCTCCGTTACGTCAAGAAGTTGGTCGAGATGCTCGACGAGTCGTCGCTCGACGCGATCGAGATCTCGACCGAAAAGGGGCTCAAGATCCGAGTGAGCAAGGCGGCGGCAACCGTGCCGGTCGCCATTGCCGCCCCGGTCGCCCCTCCGGTCGTGGTGCAGGCGGTCGAAGCGCGGGCCACGCCGCCAGCCGGCATTCCAGCTCCGGCCGAGGTGGCGCCGGCCAGCGCCGCGCCAGCCAGCCAGTTGCTTGAGATCAAGTCGCCGATCGTGGGCACCTTCTATTCTGCTGCCGAGCCGGGCGCCAAGCCGTTCGTCACGGTCGGATCGCGGGTATCCAAGGGCCAGGTGCTGTGCATCATCGAAGCAATGAAGATCATGAACGAGATCGAATCCGAGCATGCCGGAGTGATCCGCGAGATCTTGGGGACCGACGCCCATCCGGTCGAGTTCGGCCAGGTCCTGTTCCGGGTGGACCCGAATGGCTGATCCCAAGGATCCTGGCGCGCCCGGCGGCGAGTCGCCGGCCCCTCCGCGCGCGACGACCGCGCAGCCGGCACCTCGCGCCACGACCGCCCAGGCGGCGCCCGGAGCGGCCGCTGCGGCCGCTGCGGCCGGGGCGGCCGCGGGAGCTCCGGCCGCGCCGCCCTACAACTACAAGGTCGTTCTGCAGCAGATGGTGCAGATGAACGCCTCCGACCTCCATCTGAAGGTCGGGCGGCCGCCCACGGCGCGTGTGGACGGCGACCTCAAGGCGCTTGACCTGCCGGCCCTGACCCCGCTGGACCTCCGGTCGATCGGCGAGCAGATCATCCCGCCCAAGCAGCGCAAGGAGTTCGAGCAGGACAAGGAAGCCGATTTTGCGATCGGTGTGCCGGGCGTCGGCCGGTTCCGCGTCAACATGTACCAGCAGCGGGGCTCCATCGCGTACGCCTTTCGCGCCATCGCGTTCCAGGCTCTCTCGCTTGCCGACCTGAACCTGCCGAAGGTCTGCGAGGAGATCGCCATGAAGCCGCGCGGCCTGATCCTGGTCACCGGCATCACCGGGTCGGGCAAGTCCACCGCGCTCGCCTCGATGATCCAGTACGTGAACGAGCACCGGCACGCGAACGTGATCACGATCGAGGATCCGATCGAGTTCCTGCACCGCGACATCAACTGTCACATCAACCAGCGTGAGGTCGGCACGGATACGGGCGGCTTTGCGCAGGCGCTGCGCCGCGTGCTGCGACAGGACCCCGACATCATCCTGATCGGCGAAATCCGCGACATCGAGACGCTCGAGATCGCGCTCAAGGCCGCAGATACCGGCCACCTCGTCTTCTCGACGCTGCACACGCAGGACGCGACGCAGACGATCAACCGCGTCCTCTCGTTCTATCCGCCGCACCAGCAGGGCGACGTCCGCTTCGCGCTCTCGACTGCGCTGCAGGCCGTGATTTCGCTCCGCCTCGTGCCCCGCGCCGATCGCGCCGGCCGCATTCCTGCGTGCGAAGTGCTCATCAATACGGCCGCGGTGCGCGACAACATCCGCGACATGAACAAGTCGCTCGACATTCCCGACCTGATCAAGGAAGGGACGGTGCAGTACGGGATGCAGAGCTTCGACCAGTCGCTGATGAACTGGTATTCGAAGGGCGTCATTTCGTACGAGAGCGCGCTCTTCTACGCGACGAGTCCGAGCGAGTTCGCGCTCCGTGTGCAGGGCATCGCCGGCTCCAGCGACACGACGTTCGATCACGTCAAGCAGGACGCGCGTTAGTTGCCGTTCTCCTCACTCCTCTCCCGCGCCCCTCGCTCGTGTTCAAAAAGATCCTGATCGCCAACCGCGGCGAAATTGCGCTGCGCGTCATCCGCGCCGCGCGTGAGCTCGGCATCGAGACCGTGGCCGTGTTCTCCGAAGCTGACCGCGAGTCGCTGCACGTGCGATTCGCGGACGATGACGTCTGCATCGGGCCGCCGCCGTCGCGCGAGAGCTATCTCAAGATTTCGCGCATCATCGCGGCGGCCGAAATTTCCGGCGCCGACGCGATCCATCCCGGCTACGGGTTCCTCTCGGAAAACGCCGAGTTCGCCGAGATCTGCGCGAAGTCGAAGCTGACCTTCATCGGGCCGACACCGACGCAGATCCGCCTGATGGGCGACAAGGCCACCGCGCGGCGCACGATGGCCGATGTGGGCGTGCCGGTCGTGCCGGGAACGCCCGGCCCGGTCGAAACGGTCGAGGAAGCGATCGAATTCGCCCGCGAGGCCGGGTTCCCGGTGATCATCCAGGCGGCGGCCGGCGGCGGCGGGAAGGGAATGCGCGTCGCGCGCGACGAAGACGAATTCGCGAAGAGCTTCACCACGGCCAAGACCGAAGCGATGGCGGCGTTCGGCAACGGTGAGGTCTACGTCGAGAAATATCTCGACCGCCCGCGGCACATCGAGTTTCAGATCCTCGGCGATGCGCAGGGCAATGTCATTCACCTCGGCGAGCGCGACTGCTCCATCCAGCGGCGGCACCAGAAGCTGATCGAGGAAGCGCCGAGCCCGGCGATGACGCCGGCGCTGCGCGAAAAGATGGGCGAAGCGGCGGTGCGCGGCGCGAAGGCGATCAAGTATGTCGGCGCGGGGACGGTCGAGATGCTGCTCGACGCCGATGGGTCGTTCTTCTTCATGGAAATGAACACGCGAATCCAGGTGGAGCATCCGGTGACGGAAATGCTCACGGGCGTGGATCTCGTGAAGGAGCAGATCCGCGTCGCGGCGGGCGAAACGCTGCGCACGCTGGCAACGCCGCCGCTCAATGGCCACGTGATCGAGTGCCGGATCAACGCCGAGGATCCGGCGAAGAATTTCCAGCCGTCACCGGGGAAGCTCGAAGTCTTTCATCCGCCCGGCGGGAATGGCGTGCGCATTGATACGCACGCGTATGCGGGATACACGGTGCCGCAGTACTACGACTCGATGATCGCGAAGCTGATCGTCCACGGTCGCGACCGCGAAGAAGCGCTGGCCAAGATGCGGCTCGCGCTCGACACCTTCATCGTGCAGGGAGTGCAGACGACGATTCCGTTCCTCCGGCGCGTGATGGATCACGAAGATTTCGTGAGGGGCGATTTCCATACGAAGTTCCTGGAGCGTGAAGGAGCTTCGTTGCTCAAGGGGTAGGGGGAGCGGGGTTGGGGATGGGGGGATCGGGGTGGGGAAGGCAGGGGTTAGGGGGAAAAGAGGGGTTACTACACGGCGGGATGGGGGGGAGAGGGGCAGGCTGAAGTTCACCGTTGGCGCGCGGCGTTGAGTTGGGCGCTGCTTCGAATGAGGCCGAGGAGAAGGCGCCGGATTCGTGTGAGAAGAGCGACCCGGTCTGCGACGGTCCCGCCCGGGAGCTCGTCCGCCAGCGCGACGTACCAGCTGATGGCCTCCCGCACCGAGCCAAGCGAGTACGAATAAAACCGGGCGCGCTCCCGGTTCGTCGCGCGCGAATACCCCTCGCCGATGTTCGCCGGGATTGAAGCCGCCGAGCGCAGCAACTGGTCGCGCACGGTCGGGGGGACGCGCCGCCCGGCACTTCGCAAATCGCTCCGCACCGAATCGAGCGCGAATCGCGCGATGCGGTACGCCAGGAGCGTCCAGATCGGGTCCTTTCGCTCCCACGGTGGCTGCGTCGCCTCCCAGAGGGCGACCTCGACGTCGATTTCTGCGTCTGTCATGGCGCTGAAGATTGTCGGCCCCGTGGCGAAATCCGTCACCTCGCCCTTGCATCGCTCATCTCCCCATTCCCCCCAATCCCGGGGTTTAGTAACCCCGCCTTTTCACCCCACCCCCCTCTCCCCACCCCGATCCCCCCATCCCCAACCCCAACCCCCGGTCCCTGAGGGGGCCGTGACCCTCTTTGGTTTCCGGCAGTCAATGATTGAATCCCATGCCCAAGCCAAAATCCCGCCGTCCCCGGCCCACCGCCGATCTTCCCCCCGAGCCTTCGCCCGAAGCACTCGCCAAGGCTGAACGTCGCGCGCGGCTCAAGAACGAAGTCCTCGGCATCGCGTATCTCCTCGGCGCGCTCTTCATCGCCGGTTCGCTCCTCGCCGGCGGTTCC
>CAZJTG010000078.1:12461-14346 GCA_964548865.1 uncultured Solibacteraceae bacterium | reverse complement strand
GTGCTCGCCGAGGCGCTCTCGACCGACGAAGACGCCGCCGTCGTCGCCGATCGGCTCTGCGCCGCGGTGGCGCAGCCCTTCGAGATCGCGGGGCTCGAGCTCAACGTCTCGGCGAGCGCGGGCATCGCCATGTACCCGGCCGACGCGCCCGACGTCGAGCGCCTCCTCGCCCAGGCCGACCAGGCGATGTACCGCACCAAAAAGAGCGGGGGCAACGGCTTCCAGTTCTACGCGCGCGAGCGCGAGGGGCACCTCTCGGGCCGCTTCGCCATGGAGTCGCGGCTGCGCAACGCGGTGGCGGCGCGCGAGTTCGCGCTGCACTACCAGCCGCAGATCGACCTGCGCACCGGCGACGTCGTGGGCGTCGAGGCGCTCTTGCGCTGGCGGCGCGACGCGCACACGCTCATGTCGCCCGACGCGTTCGTGCCGCTCCTCGAGGAGACGGGGCTCATCCTGCCGGTCGGCGAGTGGGTGCTCGAGCACGCCTGCGCGCAGATCGCGCAGTGGCGCCGGGCGGGGATCGAGCTCAAGCTCGCGGTGAACGTGTCGGCGCGCCAGCTCCGCAGCGCCGATCTCGCCGCGTCGGTGGGGCGCATCCTGCGCGCGCACGATCTGCCGCCGTCGTGCCTCGAGCTCGAGCTCACCGAAGGGCTGCTCATCGAGAACACGCAGACGCAGCGCGAGAACCTGCGGGCGCTGCGCGAGCTCGGCGTCGCCATCGCGCTCGACGACTTCGGCACCGGCTACTCGTCGCTCAGCTACCTGCGCCACCTGCCCATCGACACGCTCAAGATCGATCGCAGCTTCCTCGCCGACGTCGGCCGCGACGACAAGGCGCGCGCCATCGGCCGCACCATCATCCAGCTCGCGCACTGCCTCGAGCTCGAGGTCGTGGCCGAGGGCGTCGAGACCAGCGAGCAGCTCCAGTTCCTGCGCGCGCAGGGCTGCGATATGGTGCAGGGCTTCCACGTCGGCTACCCGCTCGAGGCCTCGGCGCTCGAGGCGTGGATGACCCGCCGCCTCCGCGCCGTGGCGTAGGGGAGACGCGGAGCGCCTACCTCGGGAAGCTCGACGTCGCGCCTGTGGCGAGGAACGTGGCGGTCGTCCGGTCGGCCTTGTTGCCGCACCACTGGCTGTAGGCGCTGGCGCGGCTGGCGCATGCCTTCGCGTCTTTGCCGGCGTTGACGAGCCGCGCCTGCGCGCACATGCGCGCGAATGCAAACGACCGAGAAGCCCGGGCTGCTCGTAGATCGCGGCCTGCTCGCGCTACTTCGCGGGCGCCTTCGCCGGCTCGGTGCGGATGTCGCGCAGCAGCTTGGCGAAGCCGTCGCACGCCTTCTTGAGCGCGGCCGGGGTCTTCGCGGCGAGCTGCACGGTGAGCGGCGCGTGTTCGACGCCGAGCGCGAGCCCGACCAGCACCGACTTGTAGTTCATGTAGGGGCGGTCCATGAAGTTGGGATCGTCCTGGATCTTCCGCGCCATCGACTTCACGTCCATGGTGAGCTTGAAGTCGGCGCCCGCCGCGCGGATCGCCTCCGACAGCTCTTTCGCGCTCTCGACCGCCTTCGCGCACTGCCCCGCGTCCATGAGCTTCAGCATCGGCGCGACGAGCTTCACGATCCGCTGGTGCTCCGGCGAGGCGAGGAACCGCTCGAGCACCGGCGACGTCTTCGGCACCGGACCCTGCGGGACTGTGTCGATGGGGAAGTCGGGGACGCGCGCGCCCGCGCCCGCGTCGCTCGCGGCGACGGCGGCCGTGCCCGCGGGCGGCGGAGGCGGCGGCAGCGGCGGCGGAGGCGCGTCTTTCTTGCAGGCGGCCGCGAGGAAGAGGGCCGCGAGCGCGGCGGCGCGAAGGCTCGTCGTCATGGGTCGATTCCTCGTGATC
>CAZJTG010000078.1:7188-12451 GCA_964548865.1 uncultured Solibacteraceae bacterium | reverse complement strand
GGATTCGGCCGTGGCGGCCGTCGGCGCTCCCGCGGCGGGGCCCTGCGCCGTGGTGGTGGCTGCCGGCGGGGGCGGCGGCGGCGGTGGCGGCGCCTCTTTCTTGCACGCCGCGAGGAAGAGGGCCGCGATCGCGGCAGCTCGAAGGCTCGTCGTCATGGGGCGATTCCTCGTGATCATCGGAAGGGGTTCTGGACGGTGATGGTCTCGGAGCGCTGCGCGCCCACCGACACCATGACCACCGGGAGCCCGAGCAGGCCGGAGATGCGCGACAGGTAGGCGCGCGTCGTGCGCGGCAGGTTGTCGAGCGAGCGAGCGCCGGAGAGATCGTCGCTCCAGCCGTCGAGCTCCTCGTAGATCGGCTCGCAGCGCTCGAGCTCTCCCGCGTCGGGCGGGAGGTCGTCGATGCGCTCGCCGTCGAGATCGTAGGCGACGCACACCTTCACCTTGGCGAGGCCACGCAGCCCGTCGAGGCGGGTCAGCGCGAGCCCGGTGAGCCCGCTGACGCGCGCCGCGTGGCGCAGCGCCACGAGGTCGAGCCAGCCGCAGCGCCGCGCGGCGCCCCCCTCGCTCGCCTCCTCGACGCCGCTCTTCGCGAGCAGGGGCGCGAGCTCCGCGCGGTCTTCGGTGGGGAACGGACCCTCGCCGACGTGCGTCGTGTAGGCCTTGGCGACGCCGACCACCGCGCCGACGTGGGTCGGTCCGATGCCCGCGCCGCCGATGGCGCCGCCGGCCACCGTCGAGGTGGGCGCCACGAACGGGTAGGCGCCGTGATCGACGTCGAGCAGCGCGCCCTGTTGTCCTTCGAGGAGGATGTGTTTGCCGCGGCGGCGCAGCTCGTCGAGGAGGCGCGGCACGTTCATCACGAACGGCCTCAGCACCTCCGCGTACGACTCGACCGCGCCGAGCACGTCGTGGAGCGCCAGCTCCGCGCGGCCCTCGCGCGCGAGGAGCTCGTTTTTGGCGCGCAGGTTGCGCGCCAGCTTGAAGCGCAGCGCCGAGGGGCGGAAGAGATCGGCGACGCGCACGCCCAGGCCCGCGACCTTGTCCTCGCAGGCCGGCCGCACGCCGAGCCCCCAGGGCGGCGGCCGCTGCCCGCGCGCCGCGCGCGCCTCGTCGAGCGCGTGGTGGTACGGCAAGACGAGGTGCGCCGCGTCGGAGACGACCAGCGCCTGCGCGTCGGCGCAGGCGCCCCCTGCCCGCGCCTCGCGGATCTCGCGCACGAGCTCCCTCGGATCGATGAGCACGCCCGGTCCGAGGACCGCGCGCTTGTTCTTGCGGAGCGCCGCGACCGGGATGACCAGCGGCGTCGCTCCGTTGCCGGTGCGCGAGGCGTCGCCGCCGCGAGCGGCGCCTTCGTAGCGCACGACGACGTCGGCGAGCTCGGTGTAGACGTCGAGCACCTCGCCTTTGCCCTCGTCGCCCCACTGCAAGCCGACCACGATGACGCAGCCCACGTTAGGTCTTCTCCGGCTGCGCGAGGTACCCCTGCATGAGGTTCGGGCCCTTCACGAGCAGCAGGCCGGGCTTGTCGAAGACTGGGCCCTCGCCGGTCTCCTGATCCACCACTTTCGCGGCGACGCCGGGAATCGGGTGGCCGACCGACCCGAACTTGGTGCCCGTCTGCGTATCCTTGCCGTACTGGACGTTCGGCCGGTTCACTGCGACGACCGGCGACATCTCCGTGCAGCCGTAGCCCTCGAGCAGCGGCAGTCCAAACTGCTGCTCGAACGTCGTCGCCAGCGGCTCGCGGAGTTTTTCGGCGCCGACAATCGCGTACTTGAGATGGGCGAACTGCTCGGGCGTGCAGCGACGCAGGTACGAATTGCAGAACGTTGGCGTGCTGATGAGCATGCTCGCCTTGTACTCGCCGGCGAGTTCCCCGACCGTCTTCGCGTCCATCGGATTCGGGTGATACACGGCGCTCGCGCCCTGGAGCAGCGGGAACCACATCGTTCCGGTGAAGCCAAACGAGTGGAAAAACGGCAGGACGCCGATGAAGCAGTCCGACGGCTGCATCGGGAAGATCTGGTCGAGGCTGTCCACGTTGGCGAGCACGTTCGCGTGCGAGAGCGCCACGCCCTTCGGAACGCCGGTGCTGCCGCTCGAGAAGGTGATGGTCGCCGTCGAGTCGGTGGTCTTGCCGTGCCGGTGCAGGCGGCGCAGCAGCCACACCGGCAGCAGTCGCGACGATACCAGCGCCTTGACCTTCGCGCCGCCGCTGAACTCCTCACGCAGGTCTTCAAGGAAGACCATGCCGGGCAGTTCGTCGAGGCCGGCCTTCAGAAGAAAGCGCCTCGACGTGAGGATCGTCGTGATGTCGGCCTGGGCGATCGCGGCGCGCATGGCCTCGGCGCCGATGGTGAAGTTGAGGTTCACGGGCACCCGGCCCGCCATGAGTGTGGCGATGTTGGCGAGCGCGCCGCCCACCGATGCCGGCAGCAGGAGCCCGACGTGTGCCTGGCCGCGGGTACGTTGATCGATGGCGCCGGCGAGCAGGCGCGCGCCAACGAGCGCGCGTCCGAACGTCAGCTTCTGACCCGTGCTGTCCGCCATCGCGCGCCCGCTCCAGCGGCGTCTGGCCACGCGGATGAATTCTGCGTGCAGCAGGTGCGACGGCTGCCGGCGGTGTCTCATCGCCTCGGCGCCGAGCTCCATCACGGCCACGCGCGCAAGCGGCGCCGTCGTCGTTGACGGCAGCGGCCTGCCGAACGCGACCGTGACCGGCCGTGGAATGCGCTCCGGTATCTTCCAGAAGAACTTGCCGCGCTTGAAGCTGAACACGCTGCCCCAGACGCGATCCAGGTACACGGGGACGATCGGCACGTCGAGGCCGGCGACGATGCGTTCGAAGCCGCGCTTGAAGGGAAGGAGATTGCCGGTGCGGCTTACCGATCCCTCGACGAAGATGCAGACCACATGGCCGGCCACCAGTTCCGCGCGCGCGCGGTCGAGCGCCGCAATGACTTCGGACTTCCCGTGCGCGACCGGAATCGCGTGCAGGCGCGTCAGGATCCAGTGGATCCCCGGTTGCCGGAAGTGCGGACCGTAAACGATGTAGCGAACGAATCGCTGCACGCTGGCGCCCACGAGCGCGCCGTCGATCATCGAGATGTGGTTGCAGATGATGAGCGCCGGCCCTTTCAGCGGGATGTTGGGTTTGCCGACCACCGTGATCCGATAGACCGTGTGCGTGAGCATCCACAGGACGAAGCGCACGGCGAAGTCCGGCAGGAGCCAGAGCAGGTAGATCGTCGAGAGCAGCGTGAACCCGCCGGCGATGGCGAGCAGCTGACTCGCGGTGAAACCCAGGCGATCGCCGAACCCGTAGAGCACGACGGACGCCATCAGGATGGCGACCGTGTTGGCGACGTTGTTCGTCGCCAGGATGCGGCCCTTCTCGTCGTCGCTCGGCTTCTGCTGGAGGAGCGCGTTCAGCGGAACGGCGAACCAGCCGCCGAAGAAGCCAGTGCACGCGAGCGCCGCCGCCGACAGCCAGTAGTGGGGAACGGCCCACACCAGGGCAAGGCTGAAGAGGCCCATCCCCAGCGCGCCGACGGGCACGAGGCCGAGTTCGATCTTGTCGCCGGACAGCCGGCCGGCGGCGAGACTGCCGAGCCCGATCCCGATGGCGAGCGCGGTGAAGAGGCGCGTCGCCTCGGCTTCGCCCACGCCGAGCTCGCGCAGACCCAGCGGCACCACGGCCAGCTGGACGAGCGCGCCGACGAACCAGAAGAACGAGATGCCGACGACCGTCATAAAGAGGTTGCGGTCGGCGAGCAGGCGGCGCGTGCCCTTCAAGACCTCGCTTGCCGGGTTGAACGAGACACGCGCGCCGGGCTTCGATGCGGCGGTCATCGGAATGCCGTAGCTCGCGATGGCTCCGGCGGCCGCGATGGCGGTGAGCAGCCCGCCGGTGAGCCACGGATCGCCTCGCCAGATCACGAAGAGCTCGCCGCCGAGCACCGTGCCGAGCACGATCGCGACGAACGTGCTCATCTCGAGCAGGCCGTTCGCGCGGGAGAGGTCCTCGGCCGGGAGCGCTTCCGGCACGAGGCCGTACTTGGCCGGACTGAAGAACGTTGACTGGATGGCCATGAGAAACAGCACGCCGAGCATCGGCCACGCGTTGCCGCGCGCGGCGAACATCAGTGCGGGCACCATGAGCGCCATCGCCACGACCTCGAGCCACTTCATCCAGATCAGGACCTGGCGCTTGCTGAACGCATCCGCGAGATGGCCGGCGTAGCCCGAGAAAATCAGGAAGGGCAGGATGAACACGGCGCCGACGATGGCCGCTCCGGTGGCGGTGGGGTCAGTGACTCCGATCCATGCCGGGGGCGACGTCCGGAAGATTCCGATGGTCAGGAACGTGACGACGATCTTGCAGACGTTGTCGTTGAAGGCCCCAAGAAACTGGGTCCACAGGAAGGGCTGGACCCCGGGCCGCCGAAGCGTCTCGCCGTAGGTGCCGCTGGCCATGTCGTTCGTCCCCTCCACGCAGGAAGTTACGCTGGCCGGGGCCGCCAAGTCGTGAGGCGCCCCTGAGAACCGCTGAGAAAAGGGGCCGGCCCCTTTCTTCACCGCGCCCGCTCGGCCAGACGCCCAAGTAACTGCTCGAAAGCAGGTTCGCCGCGCAAACCGAGCAGCGCCGGGTCAAGGGGGATGTTCCAGCCCACGAAGGACGGCGGGACGCTGTCGAGCAAGCTCGACAGCGTCGCGATGGCTTCGGCGGGACGGCCGTCCAACGCCGCCTCGCAGGCGGCTGCCAGAGACCACTCGAGCTGGCAATCCGGCCGCCACTTCTTCATCGCCGCGATCGCCAGCCGCGCCTGCTCCTGGTACCGCGCGGCGTCGGGCTTCGCCTGACGCCGGCGCGCCACCGCGAGTCCCAGCAGCGCCCGCGGGTAGCCGTCGATGTAACCCAGCGCCGCATGAAACGACTCGACCGCGTCGTCCAGGTGGCCGAGTTCGATCGAGGCGTAGCCGCGCCACGAGAGCGCGGCCGCGCCGTACTCGGCGCGATAGAGGCGCCGCTGTCCAGCCTGTGCGACCTCCCGGTCGAAATGCACCAGGGCGCCATCGAAGTCCCCTCGGGCGCCGCGAAGCGCGCCGAGCAGGTAGTGAAAGCCCACGGCCGGGAAGCGATCGATCGACCGGGTCTGACGGTCCTGCTCGCCCGCGCCCTGCTGCACGACGTCGCGCCCCGGGGACAACAACACCCCCGCCCCCAGCACCCAACCAAACAACAAAAACCCCGAACCCA
>CAZJTG010000078.1:0-7178 GCA_964548865.1 uncultured Solibacteraceae bacterium | reverse complement strand
GGCCGGGCCCGCCCCCCCCGCCCGGCGCGCCCCCGGGGGGGGGGGGTCCCCCCCCCCCCCCCCCGCGACGTGCACCATCGCGACCTCGAATCGCGCGTACGCGAATTGCGGGTAGAGCGACAGCGCGCGTTCGAACGCGCGCAGTCGCGCCTCGCCCCAGAGCGCGTGGCCCTGGCGATACTGGTGCCGCCAGTTATCGGGCTCCAGCGACACGGCCTGCCGGGCCGCGCGCCGCGACTCGTCGAACGCGAGCGCGCTCGTGAGCAGGAACGAAAGCGTGGCGTGCGCTTCGGCCAGGCCCGCATCCAGATGGATCGCATGCCGCGCATGCTCGATGCCCGATTCGAGCGCCCGGAAGTTCGGCGCGCGCGTGGCCCGGCTCATCTCGTAGGCGACGAACTCCGCGTTGGCCAGGCCCGTGTACGCGATCGCGTACTTCGGATCGATCGCGATCGCGCGCTCGAAGTCGCGGATGGCCGGCGCGTTGAGATCGAGATCGAGGCTCTCGATCTTGAGCCAGCCCTCCATGAACGCGCGGTACGCGTCGAGGCTGGTCGTTTCACGCAGTCCGACGCGGGACGTATCGGGCGCGGCCGCCACACCCAGCTCGCGCGCAAAGGCGCGGACGATGCAGTCCTGCAGCCCGAACACGTCATGGATCAGGCCGTCGACCTTTGCATCGGCGAGGACGTCGCCGTGCTCGAGGTCCACCAGGCGCGCGGTGATGCGAAGATTCGGACCGCCGCGCTGGAATCCGCCGGTCACGATCATCGCGGCGCCGAGCGCGGCGCCGACTTCCTGCATCGTGCCGCCCGTGCGGCGGACGGCCTCCATCACGCGCCAGCGATCGACGACGCGGAAGCGGTCGAGCGACGCGAGGTCGCTTGTGACGGTTTCCGCGATGCCGGCGCCGAGCCACGCGACCTCGGGATCGGCCGACAGGTTCGCGAAGTCCATGACGGCGAGCGTAGGCAGGGCCGCCGGCCCACCCCGATGGGCCACTGACTCATCCCCCGGGGCCACCGACCCACCTGCAGCCGCCCCCGTACCCCGCACCCCGAACCCCGCACCAGGCACGTCGCCAGTCAGCGCCACCACCGGGGCGATGAACCGATACCCCCGCCTCGCGATCGTCCTGATGAACGTGGGCGACGCGGCGTCATCGCCAAGCGCTTCGCGCAGATCCGACATGGCCTGCGCCATCGCGTTCTCGGTGACGTTCGCGTTCGGCCAGACGCCGTCGAGGATCTCCTCCTTGGTCACGAGCTGGCCCGGCCGGTCGAGCAGGAAGAACAGCAGGTCGAGCAGTTTCGGCGTGAGGTCGAGCGCCTGCCCCGCCCGGCTGACGCGGTAGGCGACGCGATCGGCTTCGAAGTCGCCAAATCGAAGGGACATGCGCGGGTGATTGTAGCCCCGACCTCGTTTACAGTTGCCTCATGCACACCAAAGCGATGGCGGCGGCACTTACGGTGTTGGCGCTTGCCGGCGCAGCGGCGCAGGACGGTCGAGCGCCGCAGTCCTGGCCCGCCTACGCCGCCGACAATGCGGCCACGCACTACTCGCCGCTCACCGACATCACGCCCGCCAACGTCGGCCAGCTCGCCGTCGCGTGGGAGTGGTACCCCACCGACAAGCCGCTTCCGGAGTTCGGCACGCAGCCCGGCAACTTCCAGAACACGCCCCTCGCGATCGACAACGTGCTCTACGTCAGCACCATGTACAACCGCGTCGTCGCGCTCGACGCAGATACGGGCAAGGAACTCTGGTCGTACGACCCGAAGGCGTACGAGGACGGGCAGCCGCCGAATGGGACGGGCTTCGTGCATCGGGGAGTTGCGGCGTGGGTGCCCGGGGCCGGTGGACCCCGCGGTGGGCCGCCGGCCCAGGCAGGGCGCGCAGGCGCCGGGCCATCGGCCCAGCCTGGTCTACAGGCCCAGGCCCGCATCCTGCTCGCCAGCCGCTGGCGGCTGATCGCGCTCGATGCCAAGACCGGCGAGCCCATCACGACGTTCGGCGACAAGGGCGTCGTCGACCTCACGCAGGGCTTGCGTCGCGAAGTGAACCGCAAGCACTACACGAACACGTCACCGCCCATCGTCTACAAAAACCTCGTCATCGTCGGCAACGGTGTCGGCGACCGGCTGGCGTACAAGAACGATCCGCCCGGCGACGTGCGCGCCTTCGATGTGATCACCGGCAAGCAGGTCTGGCGATTCAACACCGTGCCGGGCGCGGGCGAGTTCGGCAACGACACGTGGGGCAACGAGTCGTGGAAGACGCAGGGCCACACGAACGTCTGGGCGCCGATGTCGCTCGACGAGGCGCGCGGGCTTGTGTATCTGCCTGTCAGTACGCCGAGCAACGATTTCTACGGCGGCGATCGTCCCGGCGCGAATCTGTTCGGCGATTCAATCGTGTGTCTGGATGCGGCGACCGGCGCCCGCAAGTGGCACTTCCAGATTCTTCATCACGGTCTCTGGGATTACGACGCGCCCTCGGCGCCTGCGCTCGTGTCGATGACGGTCGGCGGACGCCGCGTGGACGCCGTCGTATTTCTCACGAAGCAGGGCTTCGCCTTCGTGTTCGATCGCGTCACCGGCCGTCCCATCTGGCCGATCGAGGAACGCCCGGTGCCCGCAAGCGACGTGGCCGGCGAGGCGGCGTGGCCAACGCAGCCGTTTCCGACGAAACCGCCGGCATACTCGCGGCAGGGAATCACGCTGGACGACGCGGTGGATTTCACGCCGGACCTGAGGGCCCAGGCGCAGGCGGAGATGCAGCGGTATCGCATCGGTCCGCTGTACACGCCGCCGTCAACGGGTGGGACCCTCATGAATCCGGGCATCATCGGCGGGGCGAACTGGGGCGGATCGGCGTTCGATCCGGCGACGGGGATGCTCTTCATCAAGACCAGCAATCAGCCCGCGTTGATCCGGATTCGACCGGGTGCCGAGGCGAATCCGCGCGCGGGCGAGACGGACGCGGCGTGGGCCGGATCGGTGGGCGGCGCGACGTTCGTGCCGCGTCCGCCCGCGGCGGCTGGTGGGCAGACGGCGGTGGCTGGCGCCGGAGGCGGCGCAAGGGCCGATGCGATGGCTGCGCCGGGCCGGGGTGGCGGCGGACTGCCGCTGGTGAAGCCGCCGTACGGTGAACTCGTCGCGATCGATCTCGGCCGCGGCGACATCGCGTGGCGCGTCCCGTTCGGCGACACGCCGTCGGTGCGCAATCATCCGGCGCTCGCGGGCGTCACGTTGCCCGCGCGTCTCGGCGCGGCGGGTGCTCCCGGCGTGATCGTGACGAGAAGCGGCCTCGTGCTTGGCGGCGGCGGAGACACGGCGCTGTATGCGTTCGATGCGAGGACCGGGCGCGAACTCGCCCGTCACGAACTCTCGCGCCGGGCGAGCGCGACGCCGATGACGTATCGATCGCGAGCGGGCCGCCAGTTCGTCGTTATGGCAACCGGCGGCGGCGCCAACGCGGCGCTGGTGGCCTGGGCGCTCACACAGAAATAGAGGTCAACCAGTTGACCGGTGGTCTCGTCGAATCGCATGGGTTCCACGAACGGAACCCCTGAGGGAGGCATGGAATGAAGTTCACGACCAAGACAGGGTGGCAAGTGGCGGTTGCGGGAGTGGTCGCGTCGCTGGCGGTGGCGCAGTTGACGACTCCGGTCACAGCGGGGGACTCGGCCGTGGTCCAGTCGGCGGCCGCACCCGCAGATCGGGCGGCGCTGCAGCGCGCCGATCGCGCCGCCGTCGAGCAGGCAGCGCTCGATTACCTGGAAGGCATCTACAACGCGGACACGGCCCGCATCGAGCGCAGCGTCCACACCCAGCTCACGAAGCGCGGCTTCTGGCGCGACTCCGCTACCGCGCCCTGGGGGCCGCAGTCCACCATGACCTACGAGCAGCTGATCGCGTTGACGAAGACCTGGAATGCCGACAAGAAGCGCGACACGACCATCAAGAAAGTAGACGTCTTCGAAGTACTCGATCAGACGGCCACGGCGAAGATCACCGCGATATGGGGCGTGGACTACATGCATGTGGCCAAGTACGACGGCCGCTGGAAGATCATCAACATCATCTGGCAGGCCCAGCCGGCGAAGTAGCGCGCCGGTGATAAGCTCCCGCCATGCGCCAACTGATCCTCGCCGCGATACTCGTGAGTTCGGCCGCCCCTGTGCGGGCACAACTGCCGGCGTCCAACGCCACGGGCGTGTCGGCCGGCCACCTGCACATGATGGTGCGCGATCCGGCGGCCCACAGAAAGATTTGGGTCGATGTCCTTGGCGCCGAGGCCGTGAAGGCCGGCGCGATCGAATTCCTGAGATTGCCCGGAATCTTCCTGGTCCTTGGGAAGGGCGAGCCCGCCGAGGGTTCTGAAGGATCCACGGTCGATCACTTCGCATTCCGGGCACAGGACCTGCCGGCCATCAGGGCGAAGCTCGTCGCGGCGGGGATTCCCCTGACGCGCGACGACGCGGTGGAGATCGTCGCGATCTTTCCGGACAAGGTCAAAGTCGAGTTCTATGCGGCGCCAACCCTCACCCGCCCGCTGGAGCATTTTCACGTCCATTTCTACGCGGCCGACATCGACGCCCTCCGCGCGTGGTACCTGAAGCACTTTGGCGCGGCCATGCCGACGCCGGCCAACGCGAACGCCATGGGCGTGCCCGGCATGTCATTCAGCTTCCGCAAGACGGAGGCGGCGCAGGCCGCGACGAAGGGCCGGTCGCTCGATCACATCGGATTCGAGGTGAAGAATCTCGAGGCGTTCTGCAAGAAGCTCGCGGCCGATGGCGTCACGTTCGAGACCCCGTTCCGTGAAGTGCCGAGTCTTGGGCTGAAAATCGCGTTCCTGATCGATCCTGCGGGAACGCGCATTGAACTCACGGAAGGCCTCGCCGGACGATGATTGCCCCCATAATGAAGATGCCATGAAACGACCCGAACAGACGTATGCGGATGACGTTGTCGAAACCCTGATTCGTGCGTTCAAGAAGAAGGGGAAGCACCTCGATACGGACCTCGCGGGTCTTCACAAGGCGCTGAAGAAGCACTACCTGGACACGAAACTCACGAGCAAGCAGGCGCAGGCTCGAGCCAGCTGGGATGTCGAGCAGACCCGGCGCACCATGACACACGCCTGGTAGCGCGCGCAGCGCCGCGGCGGCTTATCGCTTCGGCGCCCGGTCAGCCAGCGCTTTTCTCACTACCGCGATCACGTCCTCCCGCCTGAACGGCTGCAGCAGATTGCCGACCGCGTTCCGCGCGTTAAGGCGCCACGGGACAGTGGTCTAATCGCTCTGTTACGAGGCGGGAAGAACGGTGCACTTCGTCTACATCGTCCGTTGCCGAGACCGGTCGTTCTACATCGGCTACGCGCGCGATCCGCGAGCGCGCGTGGCGCAGCACAATGCCGGCAAGGGCGCCAAGTACACCCGGGGCCGGCGGCCCGTGGAGTTGGTCTATTCTGAAGAATGCGCGACGGTGTCAGCCGCGCTCAAGCGTGAGTATGCCTTGAAGCAGTTGTCGCGCGCCGGGAAGCTGAGGCTCATCCGTCAGCGGCGCTCCCGATCCCGCCGCACTTCCACCCGCCGCCCGCGCAACGTCGTTTTCTGAAGCGCGCGGATCACGCGGTCGGCGAGCGCCTCGGGCACCTCGACCAGCGCGTGCGTGGGCGCGATCGTGATCTTGCCGAGCTGATTGGCGGTGAGGCGCGCTTCGTTGGTGATCGCGCCGACGAGATCCCCCGGGCGCAGGTTGGCCGTGCGGCCGGCGCCAACCCAGAGCCGGGTCATTGATCCACCGCCGGGGTCCGCTGGCCCACCCCGGTGGTCCGCCGGTCCGTGGCTACGGTCCACTGGCCCACCACCGTCGGCATACCCGCCGCCGTCATCCTCGTCGCCTGACTCGCCGTCGCTGTGCAGCAGCGACACGGCCGCGGCCGCGATATCGACGATGTCCACGTTGTGCGCGAGTTCCGCGATGAACGCACGCGGGCCATCGAGATCGCCTTCCTTGATCCGTGCTTCGATCGCGGATCGGAGTGCGTTCAGACGCTTGGCCTGCAACGCCGCCTCCGTCGGCAGCGGCGCGATCTCGATCGGCTGGCCGGTCAGCTTCTCGATCTGCCTCAGTAAGCGCTGTTCCCGGGGATCGACAAGCGTAATCGCCACGCCCTCGCGGCCGATGCGACCCGTCCGGCCAATGCGGTGAACGTAGACTTCGGGCGACGTCGGGATGTCGTAATTGATCACGTGAGAGACGTGATCGATATCGAGACCCCGTGCGGCCACGTCAGTCGCCACGAGCAGGTCCGTCTGTTCCTGACGGAACAGTCCCATGACGCGATCGCGCTGCCGTTGCTCCATGCCGCCGTGCAGCGCCTGCGCGTCGTACCCGTGCGACTTGAGGGTGTCGGAGAGTTCCTCGACTTCCAGCCGCGTGCGGCAGAAGACGATTGTCGAGGCGGGCTCCTCGAATTCGAGGATTCGCCCGAGCGCGTATGCTTTCTGGGCGCGTGACGCGATGTACGCGACCTGGCGGACGCGCGGGAGCTTGCCGGCCGCGCGCTTCTCGGCCTTGATCATCACCCGTGCCGGCTTCGTCAGGTGTCGTTCGGCGATCGCGGCGATTCTCGGCGCCATTGTGGCCGCAAAGAGGGCGGTCTGACGCGTGTCCGGCGTGGCGGTGAGGATCGTCTCCAAATCCTCGGCGAATCCCATGTCCAGCATCTCGTCGGCTTCGTCGAGAACCAGCACGGCGATGCTGTCGAGCACGAGCGCCTGCCGTCGCATCAGGTCGAGCGCGCGACCGGGTGTCGCGACGACCACGTCGATGCCGCGGCGGAGCGCGCGGATCTGCTGGTCCATCGGCGCGCCACCGTACACGGGCACGACGCGCAGCGTCGTCTTCTTCGCGTACTTGTGCACGGCCTCGGCCACCTGCATGGCGAGCTCGCGGGTCGGGACGAGAATCAGGCCGGCCGGGCCCGGTGTGCCGGCCTCGCCTCGCGACTCGCGGGGCCCGCCCGCCCCTGATTCAGCGGCCGAGCGGCCCGGACCGTTCAGGATGCGGTGGAGGAGCGGAAGCGCGAATGCGGCGGTCTTGCCGGTGCCCGTGCCGGCCTGGCCTATCAAGTCGCGACCCGCGAGCAGGACGGGAATGGCCTCG
>CAZJTG010000077.1:0-14500 GCA_964548865.1 uncultured Solibacteraceae bacterium | reverse complement strand
AGAGCGTCGACAGCCCCCGCGGGTGTCCGAAGAACGCCTTATCGGACGCGGCGTCGCCGAGTCCCGCTTGCGGTGTCGCTGTAGCCACGAATCACTCCTCTATGAGGGACCCTAGTGCTTGCCTTCAGGCACGAACCCTGGGGGCGGGGCCGCCCCTTCGCCGAAGAAGAACTCCTCCATCTGCTTCCGAACGATCTCCTGGGCCTCTTTCTGGAAGGGCAGCAGTCGGTACTCGTTCAGAATCATCTTCATCCGTTCTTCCCACATCTCCCAGGCCTCTTCCGACACCTGTTGATAGATGCGCTGGCCGAGCGGACCGGGCCAGGGCGGGGCGTCGAGGCCGGGGAGTTCGCGTCCGAGCTTCACGCACTTCACCAGCCGTCTTCCCGTCGGTACTGTCATGTCGGGGAATCTTACTGTATCGGCGGGGACCCCAGGCACCCCGTTCGGGACGCACCACCCGCTCTCGCTCGGCGACGCATCCGGCCGATCGAGGCTCTGCGATAATGGACCGCACCTGACATGCCGGGCACCGTCCGCCGGATCGCCGTCCTCGCGCTGGCCCTCCTGCTCGGGGCGGGTGTGGCGACGGCGGACGCCCAGTACTTCGGCCGCAACAAGGTGCAGTACCGCTCGTTTACGTTCGAGGTCCTGAAGACCGAGCACTTCGACGTCTATCACTATCGGGAGGAAGTCGAAGCCGCAAGGCTGGCGTCGCGACTGGCCGAGCGGTGGTACGCCCGGCTGTCCCGGTTCTTCGGCCACGAACTCCGCGGCCGCCAGCCCATCATTTTGTATGCCGCGTCGGCGCACTTCCGGCAGACCAACGCCATCGAGGGTCTGATTGGCGAGGGCACCGGCGGAGTGACCGAAGCCCTCAAGCGGCGTGTGGTGCTGCCGATGTCCGGCTCGCTGGCCGAGACCGACCACGTCCTCGGCCACGAACTCGTACACGCCTTCCAGTTCGATCTCACCGGATCCGACCCACGGGCGTCGATGGCCGCCGCGCCGGACATCCTGCAGTTTCCCCTGTGGTTCGTGGAGGGCATGGCCGAGTACCTGACGCTTGGCGGCCAGGACGCGCAGACCGCCATGTGGATGCGCGACGCGGCGATGCGCGAGAAGCTCCCGCACATCAAGGACCTCGACGATCCGAAGTACTTTCCGTACCGCTGGGGCCACGCGTTCTGGGCGTTCATCGGGGCCCGCTACGGCGATCGCGCCGTGGCCTCGCTGCTCCGGTCTGCAGCCAACCCGCGCGTCGACCTGCAGGGCCTGGCGCGTCAGCTCGGCACCGATCCCGACACACTGAGCGCCGACTGGCACAGCGCCATCATGGACGCGTCATCAGCCGTCGTCGCCGAGGAGTTTCCGATCGGCAGCACGGCGCGTCAGGTGGTGTCGCGCGAGAACGGCGGCGGCCGCTTCAACGTCGGCCCGCGCATCAGCCCGGACGGCAGGGAGATCGCCTTTTTCTCCGAACGCGATCGGTTCTCGGTTGAGCTTTTCGTTGCCGATGCGGAGACCGGACGCATTCTCCGCAAGCTCTCGTCGTCGGCCACGGATCCGCATTTCGACAGTCTCGAGTTCCTGAATTCAGCCGGCGCCTGGAGCCCGGATGGGCGCCTGCTGGCGGTCGGTGCGATTAAGAGCGGCAAGCCCGTGATCGCGCTGCTCGATTCCCGGTCGGGGCGCGTCGTCCGCGAGATTTCACTGCCCGGGCTGGACGACGTCTTCAACCCCGCCTTCTCGCCTGATGGCGCGTGGCTGGCCTTCAGCGGCAATCGCGGAGGCTTCGTCGATCTCTATCGGGTCTCCGCGACCGCGGTGTCCAAGGCGGACGACGGCGGCGTCGTCCAGCTGACGAGCGATCCGTTCGCCGACCTCGAGCCCACGTTCCTTCCGGACGGCAGCGGACTCGTCTTCCTCACGGAGCGGTTCAGCACGAACCTGGAGACCCTGGAGTCGGGACCGCTGCGCCTCGCGCGGTACGACTTCGCCTCGCGAGACACTCGTGGGATTCCCGGCTTCCTGAAGGGCAAGCACCTCAGTCCGCAGGTCAGCGCCGACGGCAGATGGATTACGTTCATCGGTGATCCGGACGGCGTGGCGAATATCTACCGTATCTCGATCGAGGGCGGTCCCATCACGCAGATTACAACGATGGTGACGGGTGTCGCCGGCATCACGTCATCGAGCCCGGCGCTGAGCCTGTCCACCCGTACGGGCCGCTTCGCCTTTTCGGTGTTCGAGGACGACGGACACTCCATCTACACACTCGATGAGGAGAGGATCGTCGAGACCGTGGCGCCGCCGGCCACAGGGCGCGCGGCCGTGCTGCCCGGGCGAGACGTCCCCGGTGGCGACGTCGAGCGGCTGCTGTCGGATCCGGCCCGCGGGCTTCCCGCGCGGGACGTCGCGCACGCGCCCGAGCGGTATTCGGCGGGTCTGTCCCTGGACGCGATCGGACAGCCCACGGTGAGCGCGGGCGTGAGCGAGTGGGGCGGCTATGTCGGCGGCGGCATGTCGGCGTTCTTCACCGACATGCTTGGCGACCGCATGCTGGGCGTCGCGGCGCAGGCCGGTGGCACGCTGGCGGATATCGGCGGGCTGGTGGTGTACGTCAACCGCCGACATCGCTGGAACTGGGCCGGATCGATCGAGGCGATGCCGTATCGCGTCGGCGGCCTCTTCCTGCAGGATGATCCCGCAAACCACCAGGTGCTCCTGATCGACGTCCTCGATCGACAGAGCAGTCGCGCCGCCTTCGGTACGGCGAGCTATCCCTTCAGTGCCTCCACTCGATTCGAAGTCGCCGGCGGCGTGCGCGCGCTCAGTTTTTCACGGCAATCACAGACGCGCGTCTACGACGCGGTGTCGCGGCAGCTCGTCAGCACCCAGGACGTGATCACGGCGGGAGTCCCCACCCTGTATCTGTCGGAGAACCGGGCGGCGCTCGTCCGGGACACGTCGTACTTCGGCGCCGCCAGCCCGGTCTTTGGCGCGCGGTCGCGCCTCGAACTGGGGCAGAGCCTCGGCACGCTGCAGTACTCGTCGCTGCTCGTCGATTACCGCCGCTACTTCATGCCGAAGCGCCCCGTGACCGTCGCCGTCCGGGGGATGCACTTCGGCCGGTACGGCCGGGATGCCGAAAGCGATCAGCTCGTGGATCTGTTCGTCGGCTATCCGGAGCTCGTACGCGGCTACGGTATCGGATCGTTCGATGCGCGGGACTGCGCCGACCGGGAGGCCGGCGGCAAATGCAGCGTCTTCAACAGCCTGCGGGGCAGCCGGATGGCCGTCGCGAACATCGAGGTGCGCGCGCCCCTCGTCGGGCTCTTCCGGGGCGAGATCGAGTACGGCCGGCTGCCCGTTGAAGTCGCGGCGTTCTTCGACGCGGGCGTCGCCTGGACGAAGGGCAATCGGCCGTCGTTCGCCGGCGGAAATCGCGAGACGGTCCGTAGCGCGGGCGCGGCCGTCCGCGCCAACCTGTTCGGGTTCGTCGTACTCGAGGTGTCGGCGGCGAAGGCGCTGAATCGATCCAGCCGCGGGGTTCAGTGGCAGCTGGGAATCAGGCAGGGGTTCTGATTCGGGTACGTCAGGTTCGTCGGGTACGTCAGGTACGTCAGGTATGTTGAACGACCTGACGCCACTCAGCGTCTGGGCTATTCAGTTATGTTTCGCTTGGGGCGGTCAACTACGTCTGCCGATGGGCGAGCACGTCGCACTGGAGAGCCACGGGGCTGCCGCAGCAGAACGGCTTACTATTGCACTGCTGATCGCTTGGCCGCTACTGAAACGCCGCAAGGTAGTTGTCGGCTTCGCTACTGTTCTGGACCCTTCCGCCAACATTCGGCAATCAGCAATTAATTCTTCTCGGGTGTGAAAGGTTTGAACTTGTCAGTTATCCACGCCAGAGTGAACGGCGCGAACCAGTTGAACTGGGTCACCGGATACCGTTCTGCCCAGGTTCCGCCCGTGATCAAGTTGTAGACGTGAGCGTAGGTGTCGAAGATGTCATCGACAGCTTCGTACATATCGACGATCTTCAGTTCGAATGGCTTCTGTCGTGTTCGGTGCGCGATGAACCAGTTGGCAAATCGCACCACCTTCTCGGTCTTCTTCTCAAGCTGTAAGCGAAGGAACCTCGCATCAAACCGCCTTGCACACAGAAGTCCGGACACTCCCTTTTGGTCCGCGCATGACAGCAGCTCCGAACCTCGGCCATGAAACAGTCGACAAGCGAAAGCTCGCTCCTCGTACCTGACGTACCTGACGTACCCGAAATCTACCGCGTGAAGAACCCGGTCAGCACACCCCTGGTCACGAGGTGCTCGCCCGGCGGACAGCCCGCCAGGTCCTTGAAGTCCCGGATGAAGTGGGCCTGATCGGCGTAGCCGCACGCGGCGGCCGTCACGGCGCCGCCGGGCCGCGTGCCGTCTTCGACACCTTCGAGATGCCTGACGGCGCGTTGGAAGCGCGCGATCCGCGCCAGCCGTTTCGGCGACATGCCCACCACCTGAAGGAAGCGCCGCTCGAGATGGCGGCGCGTCATGCCGGACGGGCCGGCGAGCTCGTCGATTGAGGCGAGGCCGCTCGAGGCGTCGATGGCGAGGCAGACATCGCGGACACGCGGATCGATTCTCGTCAGATCAAGGAAGGGCACGATGGCCCGCTGCGCCGGCAGGACGGCGTCAGCCGGATTCTCGATTCCGTCACGCACCTCTTCGAGCGCCTGCGCGAGCCGCGGCGACACGCCGTCCACGCCTGGTGTGCTGCCCGCCAGTTCGTCCTGCGGCGACGGCAGCAGTGCCGCGGCGCCGAAGGGATGAAAACGCAGGCCGAGCACACCGATGCGGCCCGTCGGCTTGAGGACGAGTTGCCTCGTCAGCTGTCCCGCAAACAGGATCGCCGGCTGCCGCGTAACCGTCGCGCGGCCATCCAGAACATCGATGCGATCGAAGGGATCGCCGAAATGGATCACGAGCTCCGGGCGGCCGTCGGGCAGGACGACCTGCGGTTCGCCGCCGAGATCGTCCACGTGGCCCTGGAGCGCCCACACCCGATCGAGGACCGGCGCCAAATCGGGGACGGGCGCAAACTCGGCGTACTGCATCGGCGCCTGACGATGGCATGGCGGGTCGCATTTGTTCAAGCAGCCGCGAGTCAGCCCCGCCTAGACTGGCCGTGATGAGAAAGACGCGCGTCGGTGTGCTGACACTTGCCGGAGCTTTGATCCTGGCCGCGTCGTCGGCGGCCCGGCAGCGCCCGGACTTTTCGGGAGGGTGGGCGGCCACCCGCGACACGCCTGAGGGCGTCGGCGCCGCGCCGACGGCGGTGTTCGGCCCGCGGTTCTGGCTCGACCAGAAGGGCGGCACGCTGACCGTGATCCGGCCGGTTCGCGAGACCTCACTCACGGTCGTTCATCCCGTCGACGGCGTCGAAGTTCGCAGCCGGATTCCCGGTGCGATGTGCCTTGGTGACGCGGGCACGATAACGAGCGTCATCTGGGAAGGCAACGACGTGGTGCATCGAATCCATGGATCGATGCCGCCGGGTACCGACAAGGTCGTTCCGGCCGCGGTCCGCCACGTGTTCAGGAAGGGCGGGGTCGATCGGATTCAGGTCGAGAGCCTGACGCGCGTGGCCGGGCAACCCCAGCCGGTGCCGGTCGCCACGGTGTACGCACGGATCGCCGACGCGCCGCCTCCGCCCCCGACGTCGCCGCCAGTCAGGACGGCCCCGGCGACGCTGGCAAAGCTCACGTGGCTGGGTGGGACCTGGGCCGGCACGCAAGGCTCGGCGTCGATTGAAGAGCGATGGACGCCAGCCGGCGGCGGGTCGATGCTGGCCGTCTCGCGCACGGTCAGCAGCAGCGGCGCCGTTTCAGCATTCGAGTTTCTCTGCATCGCGGAACGCGCGGGGAGCCTGGTCTACACGGCCATGCCCAACGGCCGAACCCCGGCCACGGACTTCATGCTGACGGCCATCGACGACACGAGCGCGACATTCGAGAATCCGGGACACGACTTCCCGAAAATGATCCGTTACGCGGTCCAGCCGGACGGCACGCTCACGGCCGCGATCAGCGGCGCGCCGGGATCGAGAACCACGACCTTTACCTTCAAGAAACAGTGACCGTCGCCTGTGTCACACGGAGAGAACGGGACACGGAGCGTGTACGTGATCTCCGTGTTGCACGATCAGCAGGGCAGGACTAGTGACGCGCGAGCAAGGCGACCTGAACGCGCGCGTCGTTGAAGCACGCGCCGCCAGCGATGTCCGTGAGTGAATCCGGCACGAGCGCCGTGGACGTGCAGCCGTTGAGCGTGCTCTTGTTCCACAAACCCTTGGGCAGGGACACGGTGCCGGGACGAACTTCCGGCGTTACATTCGCCTCGCAGTGCACTTCGCCGAGGTCGTTGAAAATCCTGATGTGATCGCCGTCGCCAATCGCGCGCGGCTGCGCGTCTTCCGGATTGATCTTCAGCCGCGCGATCGCCGGCCGCAGCTCGCCGAGCGTTGACGACACGGTATGGGCGCTCGCCGGAGAGATCAGCGCGAGCGGATGCGCGCTGGTGGCGGGATCCGGGGCGTAGCCATAGAGCCCATTCTGTGATTCGAGATCGGCCGGGAAGAGGTGAACTTTCTGGTCCGGGGTCCTCGGCATCACGTCGACGAACTGGACGGGATTGTTGTCACCGGGCGCCATCACGGGCTCGCGGGCCATGATGGCCGCGGCCTGGCGCTCGGGCAGTCGGCTCGTCAGGTCCAGCAGTGCGCCGCACTCCCCGAGATCCGTCGAGTCTTCCATCAGTCCGAGCCGCAGTGACAGCTCGTGGAACACGTCGTGGTTCGGCCGCGATTCTCCGACGGGCGCGATCGCCGGTTGCACGAGGTGCAGGTGGTAGGCGCCGTAGCCCTTGGCCACGTCGTAGTGTTCGAGAAAGGTGGTCGCCGGCAGGATGACGTCCGCGTACTTCGCCGAGTCCGTCATGATCTGCTCGTGCACCACGGTGAACAGGTCCTCACGCATGAGCCCGCGGATGACCCGATGCTGATCGGGCACCGTGGAGACCGGATTGCAGTTGTAGACGAACAGCACTGAGACGGGCGGGTCGGTGAAGTCGAGCAGCGCCCGACCGAGCTGGTTCATGTTCACGAGCCGGGCGTCCTGGACCGGTGCGTCGATGAGGGTCTCGGCCTGGATGCCCCAGACGCCTGAATTGCTCATGGTGTAGCCGCCGCCTCGCACGCCGAATTTCCCTGCCACCGCCGGCAGCGCCAGAATCGCCATCGTCGCGCCGCCGCCGTTGCGATTGCGCTCCTGGCCCCACCCGCAGCGGATCACGGCCGGCGAAATCGTGCCGTACCACTCCGCGAGCTTTCGGATGTCTGCCGGTACGAGTCCGGACTCGGCAGCCGCCCGGTCGATGGTCCAGGGAGCCGCGGCCTGGCGGAGCTCGGTGGCGCCCGTGGCATGAGTCGCGAGCCACTGCAGATCGGCGTGCCCATGCTCGAAGAGTTCCCGAATCAGCGCGAGCGCGACCGGGAGATCGGTGCCGGGTCTCGGCGCGAGGTGAAGGTCGGCTGTCCGCGCAAGCGGCGTCCGGCGCGGGTCGATGACGACGAGCTTCGCACCGTTCTTCTGTGCCGACTTGATGTGCGAGACCAGGTGGATGCCGGAGGCCGACGGATTGCATCCCCAGACGACGATGAGCTTCGCGGCCTCGTAGTCGCCGTAGGAGACGCCCGCCATGCGCCCGTACAGCGCAACCGCGGCGGCGCCCGTGGGCGCGGCGCACAACGTGCGGGCGAGTCTCGAGGCGCCGAACCTCCGGAAGAACCGCGCATCCGTGAAGTCGTTCGTGAGCACGCCGTTCGATCCGCCGTAGTGATACGGCAGCACCGACGCCGGACCGAACGAGTCGCGGGCGACGCGCATGCGCTCCGCGATGAGGTCGAGGGCCTCGTCCCAACTGACGCGCTCGAAACGGCCGGCGCCCTTCGGGCCGGTTCGCACGGCGGGGTGGAGAATACGATCGTCGTGATACACGCGCCGATCGAACTGGCGAACCTTGCCGCAGATGTAGCCGCCGGTCGACGGCGCCGCGTGCGAGCCGTCGATCTTCACGACCTTGCCGCGTTCGACGGTCACGTCAAGACTGCAACTGTCGGGACAGTCGAGCGGGCAGGCCGTCTGAACGGTGGAGTGTCCCCACGAATTCGGCGGTATGACTTTCTGGTCGGCCATGGACGATGATTCTAGTTGACGTGCGAGTTTTCCGCTATGCTGACCGCGCGAATCCCGCATGAGCGCCGAGCCCTCCGGCCGTCCGCGCGTCGTCATCATCGGCGGGGGCTTCGGCGGGCTGTGGGGCGCGAAGGCGCTGGCTCGCGCGCCGGTTGATGTCCTCGTGATCGATCGGCGCAATCATCACGTCTTTTCCCCGCTGCTCTATCAGGTCGCAACCGCCGCGCTCGCGCCAGGGGACATCGCGTCGCCGATTCGCTGGATCCTGCGGCACCAGGCTAACGCCAGAGTCTGGCTCGCCGAGGCCGTGTCGGTGGACACTTCGGCGAAGACCGTGCGCCTGGCCGACGGCGAGGTACGGTACGACTACTTGATCCTCGCGGCCGGATCGCGGCCCGCCTACTTCGGTCATGACAACTGGGAAGCCCACGCGCCGGGGCTGAAGACGATGGAGGACGCGATCACGATTCGGCGGCAGGTGCTCCTCGCGTTTGAGCGCGCCGAACGAGAACGTGATCGGGCCCGGCAGAAGCAGCTGCTGACGTTTGTCGTCGTCGGCGGCGGCGCGACTGGCGTGGAGCTTGCAGGCGCACTGGCCGAAGTCTCCAGACACGCGCTCGCGCACGACTTCCGTTCGATTCAGCCGGAAACCGCGCGCGTCATTCTGATCGAAAGCGGTGCGGACGTGCTGTCGACGTACGTGCCCGGACTTTCTGCGTTCGCCCGCCGCGCGCTTGAGAAGCGGGGAGTAGCCGTGTGGACCGGCATGCGCGTGACCGACATCGAGCCTGGACGCGTGCACCTGGGTGGCGAGGTGCTCGAGGCCGGCACCGTAATCTGGTCCGCCGGCGTCGCCGCCGCGCCGATCGGGGCGTCGCTCGGCGTACCGATGGATCGATCGGGTCGCGTGCTGGTGAATCCGGATCTCACGGTTCCGGGTCGGGACGACGTCTACGTCGTGGGCGATCTGGCTTCGCTCGCCGGGCCGGATGGCCGGGTCCTGCCCGGGGTGAGCCAGGTAGCCATGCAGGAAGCACGCTCGGCGGCCGAGAATATCCTCAGAACACTGCGGGGAGAGGCACGGACGCCGTTCGTCTACACGGACCTCGGTAACATGGCCACGATCGGCCGGAATTCGGCCGTGGCGGATTTGCCCTGGTTGAAGCTGCGCCTGAAGGGCTACCTGGCCTGGTGGGCCTGGTTGCTGCTTCACATCTACTGGCTCATCGGGTTCCGTAACAGGTTGTCGGTGATGACGCAGTGGGCCTGGTCGTACCTGACCTACCAGCGTTCCACGCGACTCATCACGGGTGACGAAGAGTGAGTGTGAAGCCCAATTCACTGAACCCCGAGCCAGTGCGCCTGTGGGAGGTGTCACTCGTCCTGGCCGCCGTCGTGTTCCTCGTTCCGCTGCCGGCCTGGGTGGTTGAGGACTTCTACTCCCGCGACATGTATCCGTGGCTGCAGAGCATCGTCACGACCGTCTCGAACACGCTGCCGCTGGCCGTACTCGACGTCCTCTTGATCGTCGTCGGGTTCGCCGTACTCTTCAGGATGCGCCGGCTCTATTTCGTGCTCCGGCAGCGCGGCCTGATGGACGCATTGTGGGAGGGGTTGCGGCGGCTCGTCCGCGCAGTCAGTATTCTGGCCGTTCTGTTCTACTGGGCGTGGGGCTTCAACTACCGTCGCGTTCCTCTCGAGACAATCCTCCCCGGAGGCAAGGCGCCGCAGGTCACGCAGGACGTGCTCGCAGCGGGGTTTTCCGACGCGGGCGCGCTCGCGTCCTCGCTTCGGAAGATGGTCGAGGACGACCCGGGCAACCTGCACACCATCCGGCGCGAACTGTTCGAACCGATGAACCTCGCGCTGAGGTCGATCGGCCGTGAGCCGCTCGAAACGGCGGGCCTCCCGAAGTTTTCGCTCGTGCTGACGCCGTTCTTCCGGTCGTCCGGTGTCACGGGCATGATCAATCCATTCGGACTCGAGACGATCGTCTCTCCGGATCTGCTGCCGTTCGAGCGGCCGTTCGTCCTGGCGCACGAGTGGGCGCATCTGGCCGGTCACGCTGATGAGGCCGAGGCGAGCGCTGTCGGCTGGCTCGCCTGCATGAAGGGCGATGCCGTGCTTGCCTACAGCGCGAGTCTGTACCTCATCATGGAAACTGCGCGCGCGATGCCGTCCGAGGTCCATGACCGGCTGATGGCCAGGCTCGATGAGGGCGTGCGTCATGACCTCGACGCGATCGTGGAGCGCATGAGCGCCCAAAGTCCCCGCGTACAGCGGACGGCATCGCGGGTGTACGACGAGTATCTGAAGGCGAATCGCGTCGAAGACGGCACGGCCAGCTACGGCCGGGCGTTGACGCTGATCCTGTCGGCGCCCTTCCGCGACGCCCTCTCGAACTACACGCTAACCCGGTGATGCCCGCCGGAGAGGCAGGCGTCTAGTTTCCGATCTTCAGATCAAGCGCTGCCGCGAACTGATGAAGCCAGCGCTGGACGCGCGCTCGATTCTCGCGCCCGAGCAGGACGAGTTGCTTCTGGACCGGCTGGAGCGACCGGAGCGACGAGTCCGCGTACTCGAAGTAGCCGTCGCGGCGCAGCAGCGCCAGATCCGCCGGCGAGGGCGGCGTGGCGTCGAGCGTCCGGATTGCTCGTGTGATCGCCGCGTCGAAATCGCCGCCCGGGTATCCCAGCTCCTGATAGGCCTCGTCGAACAACGGCTTGACGTTGACGTAGACCTGGGCGGCGTCGCGCGCGCGGACCGACACGAGCGCCTGCGTCGCCGCGTCCCAGCGCGCGAAGCTCGCGGCTTCGACGCGGCCGCTGGCCTGACCAGCGATTTCCAGCCGGGCGGGCGGCCGGAGCACGGCCAGGGGAATTGACGGCGTCTTGCCGTCGCCAATCTGCACGACCGCGAGCACCGCGCCCCTGACGACGCCGCGCAGGCCGGTGACGCGCGCGAGCAGTGGATGACGCGAGAGCGTGGCTCCGAGCTCGCGCAGCATGAGGTCTGAGTCAGCCAGCGGCGGCAGCTGCATCGGTTCCGGTGCGGGCCGCCGCGAGCCCGGCTCGGCGAGAGTCGCCGACGTGGGCGACGGGATGACCTGGGTCGGCTGCGCGCGGCCCAGCCACCACACGGTGAGTGCGACGATACCCACAATCGCGCCGGCGGCCACGATGACCCAGCGGGTGGCGGGCGTCTGCGAGGGTCGCTGACCGGGTCCGCCGGACGCTGGCGGCGTCACCTTCGTGAGGGGCTGATCGTCGAAGCGCATCGTGTCCCGCGCAAGCGGCGCGCTACCGAATGACGATCCGCGCCCAGTCCCAGCCGTCGAGGCCGCGGGCGTTCGTGGCGCGTACGGCTATCTCGGTGCCGGCCGGGAGGGGGGGCAGCGTCGCCCGCGGCGTCGTGACGATCACGCGCGTCTTCATCGGATCGGACGACGGTCCGTACGCGACCGTGTAGCTGCGAATGGCCGACTCGGGGCTCGGCGTCCATGTCAGCGTGGTGCCACCCGCCCCCGTGTCGGCTTTGAGATCGCGCAGCCGCGACGGGCTCGAGGCGATGTGCACCAGCGTGGCCGCCGTCACCTTCGCGGTCTCGAGTATCTGCTTGAAGCTCATCGTTTCGAGAAAATCCGTCGGCTGGTGGTAGTTCGGATTGGCGAGCACCGGATACGACCCGATGCCGCCGACGATGTCGCCCCAGGCTTCATAGAAGGCCGCCGCGTCCGTGCCGCGATAGTACTTGGCGTCGAAGAGCACGAGGTCCGTGAATTGGAACGCGGCGCCGTGCTGGATGTCGCGGATGCCCGGGTTGGAGTAGCGAATCGTGTTGTTGATCTGTGACGAGTCGGCTGCCCAGCCGATCATGTCGTTGTTCAGGGCGCCCGCGATGTTCCACTTTCTCTCGCGTGCGAGCCTCACGAACTCGCGACTGCCGAGCAAGCCCGCTTCCTCACCCGTGAACGACGCGAACACGACGGTCGCCGGCAGCGGCGTGCTCCGGAGGATGCGCGCGGCTTCGAGCAGCGCGGCGGTGCCAGACGTATCGTCGTCCGCGCCCGGGCCGCCGGCGACGGAGTCGAAGTGGCTGCTCACGACATAGACGAGCTCGGGGTTGACCGTTCCCTTGAGCGTCGCGACGACGTTCGCGGTGCGGCCCCCGCTTGCCTGAAGGGCCGGGGGCGTGAACCACTGCACCTCGGGCTCGTAACCGAAGGAACGGTACGTCTTTTCGAGGTAGTCAACCGCCTTCAGGTTGCCGGGTTGCGTGATGTACTTCGAATCGAAGTCGAATAGCGCCTTTTCGTACTCATACACGCGATTGATCGCGGCCCGGCCGAGGACCTCGCGAACCGTCGAGGCCACCGGCTTGAAGGCGGCAGCCATCCGCTGTCGCAGGTCGTTTTCGGTGGCCAGTTGCTGGTCGAGGCGAGCGAGCAGCGCCGCCGCCGAGATCTTGCGCGACAGATCGACGACGCTGACGCCGCGCTCCACCGATACGGTATCCCCGTCACGATCGGCCTGAATGACGAGGGCGCGGCCGTCGGCGCTTGGCATCCAGACATACTCCGGGCTGATCGTGCGGATAGAGTTGTTCGCGAACAGCCGGATGCTGGTGCCCGTGGCGAGGTCGTAGAGATGCGAGCGACGGTGCCGCGCTTCGCCCTTGAGGACGAGCAGCGTCGAATCGTTGAGGAAGCGGGGAAGGAAGTCGTGCTGGATGTCGCGCGTCACTCTCCGGTGCACGGACGGGACAGGCGCCCCGCGGCCGCCGCCGACGGGCGCCGCCGCCGGCGCCCCCGAGGTGGGCGAGACGTAGATTTCCCAGTCGGTGTGCGTCATCAGCTGATACGCGACCTGGGTGCCGTCCGGGGAAAGCGCCGGCGCGTCGAGCCGCTCGCGGCCGGTGCGGACGACGATGGGCGTGCCGGTGGCCGTCGGCGCGGCGTGCAGTGTGGTGACGTCGCCGTCACGTGTGAGCCAGGCGGCCATGGCGCCGTTTGCGGAGACCGTGAGACTGCTGCCGACGACCGTTCGCGTGGTCCGATCCGACACCGAGACCACGCCAAATGTCGCCGCCCCGCCGCCCCGTCCCCCCGGCGCGCCACCGCGTCCGCCCGCGAACGGCGACATTGCCTGCACCGGATAGCCCAGCGTGGCGCCGCGCCCGTCTACGATGGGCGCGCCCTTGAATCCTGGCTGGTCCGTGAGGGTCACGGCCGCGCTGCCCTCGCGCACACTGTAGATGTCCGAGCGCGTCGCGTCTGACGGCTGTCCGCCGACGAACAGCACGCTCTGATCGTCGCCGGCCCAGACGAGCGACGCCTTGAGGAGCCCGGGTCCAAGGATCGACCGTTCGGCGCCCGTCGCCAGGTCCCGAACCACGATTTCGCTCGCCGCCGGCGGCGCGCCGGCCGGCGTTCGGAGCCACGCGAGGCGGCGTCCGCCGCGATCGAAGGCGACCGTCGTCGTGCGCAGTTCCGCGACCGTCTCGACCTTCCCGCCGAGGCTGACGACGCGGGTCACGGTCGCCTCGCTGGGGCCGGTTTCGTAGCTCGCGAACGCGCCGGTACCGGAGATCCTGGGGTTGCGCCCGTCAGGGGTCAGCACGGTCGTGGTGAACAGCTCACCGGTGAGGAGCGCGATGCGGTCGAGGTACTCCGCGGCGGCCGCAGACGTCATGAGCGTTCGCAGGTCGGCGAGCGCGGCCGGGTAGTGCCCGGCCTCCCACGCGTCGACCGCGCGCATCCACCGGGCCTCGGATGTGAGGGGCGCGCCGGCCGGTGCCGCGGGCCGCGGCGACTGCGCCGCCTGGGCCGCGAGGGCGACTCCGGCGGCGATTACGATGACGGCGGCGCCGAGTCTCGGAGGGAAGCCGGTGCGCGTGGACATGCCGGAAATGATACGGCAAAGAACCAGAATAGAATGGTGATTCGAGGAGTGTGTCCATGACCCCGACCGTGCTCGAGGCGATCAACCAGCAGGTGTCCAATGAGTTCGCCGCGTCGTTCTCCTATCTCGCGATGGCTGGGTGGTGCGAGCACAACAATTTCATGGGCGCCGCCGGATGGATGCGGGTGCAGAGCGCGGAAGAGCATGCGCATGCCATGCGGCTCTTCGATTTCCTCCTCGCACGCAACCACGCCGTGAAGCTGCAGGCGATCCAGGCGCCGCGCGGCCAGTTTGCGTCGCTCGTCGACGTCTTCGAACAGGCGCTCGCCCAGGAGCAGAGCGTGAG
>CAZJTG010000076.1:0-14654 GCA_964548865.1 uncultured Solibacteraceae bacterium | reverse complement strand
GCCAGCCGAAGGGTGCTGTTCGCATCGGCGCCGCCCGCAGGGACCACGTCGGTCAGCGTGGGCCGGCCGTACGTCAGCGTCCCCGTCTTGTCGAGGATCAGCGTGCGGCACTGCTCTACTTCCTCGAGCGCCGCCGGATTCCTGATGATGATGCCCCGGCGCGCCGCGAGCGAGATCGCGCCGATGATCGCCACCGGGATCGCGATCAGCAGCGGACACGGCGTCGCAATCACCATCACGGCAAGAAAGCGCGATGGATCGCCGCTCGCCGCCCATCCCGCGATGCCGACGGCGACCGCCGCGGGCGTATACCACCCGCCCAGCCTGTCGGCGAGCCGGCGGATCGCCGGCCGGCGCTCCTCGGCTTCCCGCATGACGCGCATGATTCGCGCGTAGCGTGAATCCTCCGCCAGCTTCGACGCGCGAATCGTGATGGCCTGCTCGCCGTTGATCGCGCCGGAAATGACGGCCGCGCCCGGCGTCTTCTGCATGAGGAACGGCTCGCCCGTCAGGTACGACTCGTCCATCGTCGTCTGCCCCTGCACGACTTCACCGTCCACCGGGCAGACTTCGTGGGGAAGCAGGCGCAGTTCATCGCCGATGCGAACGTCCGCGATGGGCACTTCGACGAGGCGGCCGTTCTCGACACGATGTGCGACGTGTGGCAGGCGCTTGGCCAGCGCCTCGAGTACGTGGGACGCGCGGCGGACCGCGTAGGCCTCGAGCGCGGCGCCGCCCGAAAGCATCAGCACGACGATCGCGCCGACGAGGTACTCGCCGAGCAGCGTCGCCGTGACGATGGAGATGCCGGCGAGCCAGTCGGCGCCGAACTGACCCCGCGCGAGACTGCGCCCGAGCGTGACGAGGAGCGGCAGGCCGCCGCCGGCGAGGGCGATCCACAGGGGCCAGTCGGCGACGGGACCGGGAGCGCCCTGAATCAGGAAACGGACAACGAGATGCAGTGCGATCGCCGTCGCGGAAGCGGCGGCGATCAGCGCATCCCGTGTCACATGCACTTCACTCCCGTACCGCCAATCCCGCAATAGCCGTTCGGGTTCTTCCAGAGGTACTGCTGGTGATAATCCTCGGCGTAGTAGAACACCGGCGCATCCCGGATCTCGGTGGTCACCGCGCCGAAACCGTGAGACCCGAGCGCCTTCTGATAATCATCGCGCGAGCGTTCGGCGGCCCGTCGCTGCGCATCCGAGTGCGTGTAGATCGCCGAGCGATACTGCGTGCCGACGTCGTTCCCCTGCCGCATTCCCTGCGTCGGATCGTGGTTCTCCCAGAACGTCCTGAGCAGCTGCTCGTAGGTCACCTTCGCCGGATCGAACACGACGAGGACGACTTCCGTGTGGCCTGTCTGCCCGCTGCAGACTTCCTTGTACGTTGGATTCGGCGTCACCCCTCCGGCGTATCCGACCGCCGTGCTGAACACGCCTGGTTGCTGCCAGAACTTGCGCTCGGCGCCCCAGAAGCATCCCAGACCGAACACCGCCTGCTCGAGCCCCGCGGGGAACGGCGGCTGAAGCGGCGCGCCGTTCACGGCGTGCGACGCCGGCACCGGCATCTTTCCGGCACGGCCGGGCAGGGCTTCGGACACGGTGGGGAGATTCAGTTTTTTCGTGACGGAGAACATCGCTTCACTCCCTGCCCGTATTGCCCCGGGGCTCGAACGCCAGCGCCGCGCCGTTCACGCAGTACCGCTGCCCGGTGGGCATGGGGCCGTCCGGAAACACGTGGCCGAGATGGCCGCCGCACCTGTGGCAGTGCACCTCCACTCGGGTCATGAAATGGCTGCGGTCTTCCGTCGTGCCGACCGCGTCGGGCATGGGCTCGTAGAAGCTCGGCCAGCCGGTGCCGCTTTCGAACTTGGTTTCGGACGAGAAGAGCGGCGCGCCGCAGCCGGCGCACGCGAATGTGCCGGCCCGCTTCTCGGAATTGAGCGGGCTCGTTCCCGGCGCCTCGGTGCCGTGGCATCGGAGCACCCTGTACTGCGTCGGGGACAGGGTCGCCTGCCAGTCGCTGTCGGACTTTTCGACCTCGTATCCCTCGGGTTTCTTGCTATTCATAGGTCTCCGCTTGCTCAGACGCCGACTCGGCCCGCCGGGTGTCGCCTCACAATCATCCTCTTCCCCGCGGTCCGGCGGCAAACGGCGGCGACCGGCGTCGCAGAGTGGGCTGGGACGGGGCCTTGACTCGGTCGTGGGCGGAGCCTAGAGTGGCCTCTCACACGGCTATTTCAGACCCTTTCAGGAGGGATACATGCGGAGCTTCTGTACCCGTCTCGGGCTGCTCGCCGCGATCGCGATCGCGTCAGCGCCCGCCCCGGCCTTCGGGCAAGGGAGTGCGACGTCATCAATCACGGGCGTCGTCGTCGATGCAGAGGGCGGATTCGTGCCCGGCGCGACCATCAAGATCAAGAGCGAGAGCACCGGCACCGAGTTCAACACGGTCAGCGGCGGGAACGGCGCCTTCACCGTGCCGGCCGTCAGTGTCGGTGTCTACACGATTACCGTCTCGCTCCAGGGCTTCAAGCAGTCGGTGCTGAAGGGCGTCACGGTCACCGCGGGCGCGCCCGCCACGGTTCGTGCCGTGCTGGAAGTGGGCGGTCTCACCGAGTCGGTCGTCGTGACGGCCGCGACGGAGATCATTCAGACCACCTCAGCCGCTGCGGCCACGACGATCAACACGAAGCAGATCACGAGTCTGCCCGTCGGCTCGCGCAGCGCGCTCGACTTCACGCAGTTCCTGCCGGGCGTGCAGACGGCGAGCACCGTCCGCAACTCCACCGTCAACGGCCTGCCCCAGAGTTCCATCTCGATCACCCTGGATGGCGTCAACATTCAGGACAACACGCTCAAGACCACGGACGGTTTCTTTGCCATCGTCAGTCCAAGGCTGGACGCGATCGAGGAAGTCTCCATGACGGGTGCGGCGCAGGGCGCCGAGGCGACCGGCCAGGGCGGCGTGCAGATCCGGTTCACGACCCGGTCGGGCAGCAACGCCTTTACGGGCAGCGGTTATCACTTCTACCAGAGCGACAAGCTCAACACGAACACGTACTCCAACCGCGTACGCGGCCTGCCCAAGGGACCGCTCACGCTGCATCAACCCGGCGTCCGTCAGGGTGGCCCGGTCGTGCTGCCAGGCTACGACGGCCGCGGCAAGATGTTCTTCTTCGTGAACTTCGAGCAGACACGGCAGCCGAGCACGATCACCACGGAATCCACCCTGCTGCTGCCGGCCGCGCAGAACGGCATCTTCAGGTACAACGGCGGCCCGGCCGGCGGCATCAATCTTTACGCGCTCGCTGCGGGAGCGGGATTCACCGCCACCCCGGATCCGATTGTGGCGAAACTGCTGCAGGACATCAGGAATGCGACGAGCACCACCGGCGTGCTGTCCGAGATCACCGGCAACCTGAACGCGGAACGATTCTCGTTTCAGCAGCCGGCCGGCGGACCGGTGTACTACCCGACCGTCCGGATGGACTACAACCTCAGCGCCAAGCACCGGGTGTCCGGCACGTGGTATCGCCAGCGCTTCACGGACAAGGCGTTCGATACGACCAACGGCCGCCAGCCGACGTGGCCGGGATTCCCGGCGTATGGCACGCAGGGTTCGTGGCGCGAGGCCTACACGGGGACGCTGCGTTCGACGCTCTCCCAGAACATCGTGAACGAGGCACGCGTGGCCAACTCCGGGGCCCCGGTGCAGTTCGGGCCCTATTTCGGCCCGAGCATGTTCACGGGATCGCTGGCCAATCAGGGCGGCTTCTCCTTCGGCCTGAATGCCGCCGGTGTGACCAACGCGGGCCCGGCCTTCACGCCGAGCGCGCGCAACGCCACGACGCTGACGATCGCCAACACCGTGAACTGGCTGAAAGGCACGCACAGCATTGGGTTCGGCGGTGAGTTCGGTCAGTACGACGTCTGGCTCGACACGTATGGTTCGAGGTCCGTTCCCTCGATCGCGTTCGGGACGCAAACCGGGGATCCTGCGCTGGGTATGTTCACGTCAGCCAATTTCCCCGGCAGCAGTTCCGGCGACCGCAATGCGGCCGCGGCCTTGTATGCGGTCCTGACCGGACGCGTCACCCAGATCGGCGCGACGGCACGACTTGACGCGGATACCGGCAGATATGTCTATCAGGGCAACAGCCGCGCCGAGGGCCGGCTGCGCCAGTTCGACCTGTTCGTACAGGACAACTGGCGTGCCCGATCGAACCTGTCCGTCAACGTAGGGCTCCGCTACGCGCTGCAGGCGCCGTTCGCCGCGCAGAACTCGAGCTACTCCACCGCGACGCTCGATTCACTGTGGGGCATCTCCGGCTACGTGCCGACCTGCGAATTGAGCAACCCGACGCGCGAAACATGCCATCTCTTCCAACCTGGCGTGCTCACGGGCACGCGGCCCGAGTACATCAACCTCGGCAAGGGCGTGAAGGCGTATGAGATGGACGTCAACAACATCGCGCCGAGTATCGGCGTGAACTGGACGCCCAAGGCGACGTCCGGCATGCTGCGAAAACTGCTCGGCGATTCGGGCATGTCGTCGCTCTCGGCCGGGTTCAGCCGCGCGTTCGATCGTCGAGGCATGAGCGACTTCACCGGCGTCTTCGGCAGCAACCCGGGCCTCACGCTCGGCGCGAATCGAAACACGGCCAACGGCAACCTGACCGTGCCGCTGCTGCTGCGCGACGGCGGCCTCGGCGCGCCTCCGCTCTGTCCTCCGCTTCCCGCGGCGAAGCCGACGGGCTGCATGCTCGGCGCCCCCGAGTATCCGCTCACGAACCAGACCGCGACCGGCAGCGTGAACATCTTCGACCCGCACCTGCAGGTGCCGTACTCGGACACGTGGACGGTGGGCTTCCAGCGATCGATCGGCCAGAAGCAGGCGATCGAAATCCGCTACGTGGGCACCCGCAGCCGCCAGCAGTGGGAGAATTTCAACTACAACGAAGCGAACATCATCGAGAACGGGTTCCTGAACGAGTTCCGACTCGCGCAGGCCAACCTCCAGGCGCACATCGCGCTCGGTTGCGGCGGCTCCGGCCAGCCGGCCTGCTCCTTTGCCTATCGCGGTCCGGGCACCGGTACGTCTCCGCTCCCCATCTACCTGGCGTTTTTCAGCGGCACGCCGGCCGCGCTGGCCGCCGATGTGGCCCGCTATACGAGTTCGAACTGGACGAGTTCGAGTTTCGTGAATTCCCTCGGCGCGTACACCGCGAATCCGTTCACGCCAGCGGGCACGAACTCGGCAACCGGGCTCGCAGGCGATCCGGCAAGACAGGCCAACTCGATCGCCGCGGGGCTTCCGGCGAACTTCTTCCGCGCGAACCCGGACATGCTGGGTGGCGCCAACGCCACGGGTAATCGTGGATTCTCGAAGTACAACTCGGTCCAGTTGCAGTACCGCCGGCGGCTGTCCGGAGGGCTGCAGTTCGACGCCAACTACACGGTGGGTCGCGGCTACGAGTCCACGCACTACTCCTTCCGCGTTCCGCGTTTGTTCACGCGCGTGAGTGGCGCTGAAGGCGACGTGTCGCACGCCCTCAAGGCGACGGGAGTGTACGAGCTTCCCTTCGGGCAGGGACGCCGGTACGCCAGCTCGATCGGCAAACTCCTCGACTACTTCGTCGGGGGGTGGCAGCTGAGCGGGACGACGCGCATCCAGAGCGGCCGGCTGGCCAATCTCGGCAACGTCCGCGTCGTCGGCATGACGATGGACGAGGTCCAGAACGCCTTCAAGCTCCGCAAGGTCAGCGACACGATCGTGTACTACTGGCCGCAGGACATCATCGACGAGACCATCAAGGCCTACAGCACGAGCGCCACCACCGTCTCGGGGTACGGCGCGCTCGGGCCGCCGAGCGGCCGGTACTTTGCGCCGGCAAGCTCGCCGCAGTGCATCGAGACGATCGCCAGCGGATACGGTGACTGCGGCGTCCGCGAGCTCATCGTGACCGGGCCCATGTTGATCAATGCCGACCTGAGCCTGCGCAAGCGCATCAACATCACGTCGAAGGTGACGTACGAATTCAGCCTCGACGTGTTCAACGTGATGAACCGGGTCAACTGGACGCCAACCGTCGGCGTCGGCAACACGACGCTGGCCAACTGGCAGGCCGCGCTGCCCGCAGCCGCGCGGACCATGCAGATCGGCACCAGATTTACCTGGTAGTTCGTCGCTACCCTCTGCAACCACGGAAGGGCGGGCCGCAAGCGGCCCGCCCTTTTTCATTTCCCAAGCCGGCGCGCGGGCGTAGGATGGCGGATACCGGAGAGCCGACATGATGTCGCCAGAAGAGATTCGGACTTTCTTTGACGGCCGCGTTCCTCACTGGACCGCCAGAAACGCGAGGGCCCTTGCCGAGGGGCACGCCGTCGACGGGCGCGTCTCGAGCCCGATGTGGCGGGAGCGGCTGGGACGCGACGCGATCATGGAGTCGTATCGCCAGTTGTTCGAGACATTCCCCGACTGGGATTTCCATGGGCAGGAGCTGATCATCGACGGCTCGCGCGTGGCGCAGTCGTTCTCGGCCACGGCCACGCTCGAGGGCGAGTTCATGGGCCTTCCGGCGACGCACCGCCGCTGCCAGATCGAGGGAGTGCGGCTCTACGAAATGAAGGACGGGCTGATCCAGACCGAGCGGCGGATGTACGACTTCACGGGTCTGCTGATTCAGCTCGGCGTGCTGAAGTCGAAACCGAGCCGCTGACCATGCGGCCCCTGACCGCAGCCGGACTTCTGGGCGGCGTCGTCGCGACCCTCGGCGTCGCGGCAGCCCAGTCTCCGAGAACACATCGCCTCGAGGCGCGGCCGGACACGGTCGCGTACGGCTACTACTGGTCCGAAGCGAAGCCGGTACTGCGCATTGCGTCAGGCGACATCATTGACGTGGACACGCTCCTGACCAATACGCCGGCGGGGCTCACGCGCGCCGGCGTGCCCGAGGACAAGATCCAGCCCTCGCTCAAGGCCATCGTCGAGGCGTTTCCAAGCGGCAGCCCCGGACGCGGCCCCGGCGGCCACATCCTCACCGGTCCGGTGTTCGTCGAGGGCGCCGAACCCGGCGACGCGCTCGAGGTCAGGGTCCTGTCGATCGATCTGCCGATCGACTACGGCTACAACGGCTGCAGCGGATTCCTGCCGGAGAACTGCGACCGCACGCAACGCGCCAGGATCTTCACGCTCGATCGGACGGCCATGACGTCCGACTTCAGCCCTGGAATCGTGATTCCGCTCAAACCGTTCTTCGGCAGCATGGGCGTCGCGCCCGCCCCGGAACTCGGGCGCGTCAGCAGCAACCCGCCGGGGCGGCACGCCGGCAATCTGGACAACCGCGAGCTGGTGGCCGGCTCGACGCTCTCCATCCCCGTGTTCGTGCCTGGCGCGCTGTTCAAGGTTGGCGACGGCCACGCGGCACAGGGCGACGGCGAGGTCAACCAGACGGCGATTGAAACCTCGCTTCGCGGTCGGCTGCAGCTCACCGTGCGCAAGGGAATGACGATCGCCTGGCCGCGCGCCGAGACGGCCACCGACTTCATCGCGATGGCCACGGACCCGGACCTCACGGTCGCCACTCGAGCTGCGATTCAGGAGATGGTCGACTTCCTGGCGGCGACGAAAGGCCTGCCCAGGCACGAGGCCTACCAGCTCACGAGCATCGCCGCGCATGTGGCCGTGACACAACTCGTGGACGTGCCGAACAAGGGCGTGCACGTGAAGATCGCCAAGAGCATCTTTCGCAAGTGAGTACGCCGGTCGTCGAATTACTGCGCGCGCGGGCGGCGCGGGCCAGCCGTGCCCCGCACGAAGACGGTGCCAGCATCGCGCTCTGCGTCGAAGGCGGCGCCATGCGTGGGGTCGTGTCCGCGGGGATGGTCTCCGCCCTGGAAGAACTCGGACTCGTCCACGGCTTCGACGCGGTCTACGGGTCCTCCGCGGGCGCGATCAATGCGGCCTACTTCCTGGCCGGACAAGCGGCATTCGGCACGTCGATTTATGCGGAGGACATCAACAATCGGCACTTCATCGACCTTCGCCGGCTTCTCACCGGACGTCCAGTGGTGAATCTGGGGTTCCTGCTGGATGACGTGGCCTTGAAAAGGAAACCGCTCAATACCGCCCGCGTGCTCGGTTCGCCAAGCCCGCTCATCGTGATGGCCACCGACGTCGCCTCGGCCACGCGGACAGCCCTTCGGCGGTTCCCCGACCAGGCCTCCCTGCTCACGGCGCTGCGCGCCGGCGCCACGATGCCCGTGCTGGCGGGCTCCCCGGTCGCCTACGACGGCCGACAGTATCTGGACGCGTCGGTTACGGAGCCCATCCCTGTCCCGGTCGCCGAGGCCGACGGCCACACGCATATTCTCGCGCTCCTCACGCGGCCCGGCTCGCCCGGCCGGTCGATCAGCGCGTTCGATCGCTGGTACGTGCTGCCGAGGCTGCGACGGCTGTCACCGGCGCTGGCGGATCTCTACGCCGGTCGAGGAGCGTCGTATGCGGCGCTCCTCGCCGCGATCGATCAGGGCCGGGGACCGCTCGGACGCGCTTCGGTACTGGGCCTGCGGCCGGCGCCGCCGGTTGTCAGCAAGCTCGAACGGTCGAGCGCCCGCCTGCAGGGCGCGGCCCGCGAAGGGTTCAGCACAGTGATGCGGGCGTTTGGCAAGTAGAATCCGGCTGTGCGCCGATCCGTCGCTGTCATCACCCTCCTCGTCCTCATCCTCATCGCCGCGAGTGCCGTGGCGTTCTGGATCTTCTCGAAATCCGCGCCCGAGGGTCAGGTCCCGGGAATCGCCCTGGCGCTCGCGGTTGACCGCGCCGCGCGCGTCGGCGACGTCCGCTACGACGTCACGTTCAGCGTGCCGGCGAAGCGTGACGCACCTGTCGTCGCGCACCTCCGCGCACAGTTCCTGCTCAAGGACAGGTCGAAGCCGCTGGCGTTCGATTTCGCCCAGCCGGTCGAGAAGCTGCGGTCGATGCATGCCAACCAGCAGATCATTCCGCCCGGCGTCGACAACGAGCACATCCTGATTCCCTCGTCCGCCCTCGTCGAGGGCGAGAACCTGGTCGAGTTCGAGTTCGTGGCCGGAGACGCGCCGCTCAACCGCACCGATGACTTCCTGTACGCACTCTTCGTCCCGGCGCGGGCCTCGCAGACGATGCCGGTGTTCGACCAGCCGGATCTCAAGGCGAAATGGCGGCTGATCCTCAATATTCCCAGGGACTGGACGGCGGTCTCGAACGGCAAGGAAGCCGGCCGCACGGACATGCCGACGCATACCGGCGTCGTGTTCGATCAGACGCCCCCGATCCCCACCTACCTGTTTTCGTTTGCCGCCGGGAAGTTCACGATCGACACCGATCAGCGAGCCGGGCGGACGTTCCGCATGTTCCACCGTGAGACGGACGCGGCAAAGCTCGCGCGGAACCGTCAGGCGATCTACGACCTGCATGCGCAGGCGCTCGCGTTCCTCGAACGCTACACCGCGATTCCGTATCCGTTCGAGAAGTTCGACTTCGTGGCCATCCCGTCGTTCCAGTTCGGGGGCATGGAGCACCCGGGCAGCGTGTTCTACAACGCGAGCAGCATGTTCCTCGACGAGTCGGCCACGCAGAACCAGATGCTTGGCCGCGCCAGCCTCATCGCCCATGAGACCGCGCACATGTGGTTTGGCGATCTCGTCACGATGAAGTGGTTCAACGACGTGTGGATGAAGGAGGTGTTCGCCAATTTCATGGCGGCGAAGATCGTGAATCCGTCCTTTCCGAACGTGAACCACGACCTGCGCTTCCTGTTCCAGCACTACCCGGCCGCGTACGACGTGGATCGGACGGACGGCGCGAACCCCATCCGGCAGGATCTCCTGAACCTGAACGAGGCTGGGTCCCTGTACGGCGCAATCATCTACCAGAAGGCGCCCATCATCATGCGGCAGCTCGAACTGCTGATGGGTGCGGACTCGTTCCGTGACGGACTGCGCGAGTACCTTGCCGGTCACGCGTTCGCTAACGCGACGTGGCCCGATCTCATCCGCATCCTCGACGCACGCACGGACGTCGACCTCGCTGCCTGGAGCCGCGCCTGGGTCGAAGAGCGCGGACGGCCCCGCATCACCGTGGCGGTCGATCGGGTGAGCGACGTGACGCGGATTTCGATCACGCAGGACGACCCGATGGGCCGGTCGCTCGTCTGGCCCGAACGCCTTTCGGTGGCGATTGCCCAGGGCGATCGCGTCGAGCTCAGGGACATGGACCTCGATCGGGCCGGCATCATCAACCTGCCGGCGGGCACGCCGGTGACGTGGGTGCTGCCGACGGCCGGCGGCCTCGGTTACGGGAACTTCGTGCTCGACGCGGCCATTCTCGAAGCCGTGGCGACCGCACTGCCGAGGATGACCGACGCGCTTCTGCGCGGCTCCGCGCTGGTCACGCTCTGGGAGTCCATGCTCGATGGCCGCCTGGCGCCCGATCGGATGCGCGCGGTCCTGACAGCCGCATTGCCCGCCGAGACCGACGAGCTCAACATCAGCCAGATGCTCGAGTACAGCCGCGCGCTGTTCTGGCGGTACACCGCGGCTGACGACCGCGGGGACGTAGCTCCAGCCCTGGAAGCGCTGCTCAAAGCAGGCCTCGATCGCGCAAAGACGACCAGCCAGAAGGCGGCCTGGTTCGGCACGCTGCGGTCGGTGTCTACAACACCAGCCACGCTGGCGTGGCTGGAACGGATTTGGAGGCGCGAGGTCAGAATCGCGGGGCTGCCGCTGTCGGAAGCCGACGAGGCCGACCTCGCGCTCGATCTGGCGGTCCGCGACGTCGCAGCTGCGAGCAGGATTCTCGATGATCAGTTCGCGCGCCTGACGAACGCGGACCGGAAAGCCAGATTCGCGTTCGTCCGGCCCGCGGTGTCAGGCGACGCGGCGACCCGCGAGGGCTTCTTCGAAAGCCTCAAGGACGTGAAGAACCGCAGACGCGAGGCATGGGTCCTCGAGGGCGCGCGCTACCTCCATCACCCGCTGCGCTCGGCGGCTTCGAAGAAGCACGTCCACGACGCGCTGACGCTCGTGCGCGAGATTCAGCAGACGGGCGATATCTTCTTCCCGAAGCGGTGGGCGGACGCGACGCTGTCCGGCTACCAGTCGCCGCAGACGGCCGCCGACGTCCGGAAGTTCATCGAGGAGCTGCCGGCCGACTACCCGCTCAGGCTGAAGTGGGTGCTGCTGTCCTCAGCGGATCCGCTCTTCCGAGCCGCCAGGATCCTGCATCAGTAGCGACGCCCAAAAACACACACGGAGATCACCACGCACACACGGAGACCACCGAGATTCGTTTGGGGTGAACCACACCCACCGAGACTCGGTGATCTCCGTCCTTGCTTAGTGGACTCCGTGTGTGGCTGGGGCCATCACCGCACGAACGCGTACAACCGCGTCGGGCGGCCGCGCCAGTGGGCGACGCGAAGCAGCTTGAACTCCGGCCTGGCGTCGATCCGATCCATGAATTCACGGCATGGATCGCCGATGAACGAACAGTTGACGGTGATGTGGGTGACGCCGCGCGTGCGGAGCGCCGCCATCGACGCCGGATCGGGAAACGCCCGCGCGAGTTCCACCAGCGCATCGTGTCCGTCGGGAGTGAAGCCGCTGTAGCCGTTGACCATCGGAAACCAGTGCCACAGCGAGAAGTACATGTACGGCAGCTCGTTGGTCGTCATCACGTCCCTCTGTTCGAAGGGGAATTCGGCGAGAACGACGTCCGAGCGGCCGGCGATCGATTCATCGTGGTAGATGCGCGGAGGGTCCGTGTACACCGGGTAGAGCGTGAGCGACGGCGACAGATCGACCGCCATGGCACCGACGAGCGCCACGAACGTCAGACGCCGCCGCCATCCCTGTGCGATTCCGGCCAGGATTCTCCGGACGCCGAACGCGGCGAGCACGGCCAGGCTGATCCCCAGAATGGCGCTGAACCGGGCCGGCACGCGCATGCCGCGAAACGGTGGCAGCGCGTCGTAGAGGATGGGATAGGACAGGCCCTTCAATCCTCGCGACAAGTCGAACGACACGAGCATGCCCGCGGCGAAAGCGGCGCGCACCGGGCCGATCGGAGGCGAAAGCGCGATGGCCGACAGCACGATGGGCGTCACGCCTGGAAACAGCGTGCGTTCCGGGTGCGAATCCTCCAGCCATCGTCCGCCGTGGAGTGCGAGGCGTGGATGAGCGCGGAAATAATCCAGGGGCTCGGCGCTGTAGAACTCGACGGCGCTGGCGTCCCGATCGCCTTTGAGAGCCTGCGCGGCCATGTACGGCCGGGCGAGAGGCACCGCAAGTATCAGCGCGACGGCACCAGCTGGCAGGGCCCTCACCACCAGGGGTGTCCAGCGCCAACCCCTGGCGACACCGAGCACGGCGACGACAGGCAGCAGGTAGAACGGAAAGAAGGCCCCGTAGTACATCGAGGAGTACAGCTGCGCGCACGAGGTCACGCCAGCCGCGATGGCCCATCCAGGACGCCGCGACTCCCCGAACCGCACGGCCAGCAGCAGCGTCACCGGCATCCACATCGTCATCTGCAGTTCGAAGTGGCTGTAGTGCTCGAGGCGGTACGGATGCGCCATGTAGTAGAGGGCGCCGGCGAAACCCGCGGACGTCGATAGCCCAAGCCGCTTGATCAACGCGTAGGTGGCGAGGCCGTTGATCGGAAACGAGGCCAGCAGCAGGCCGTTGTAGACAAAGAGAGGGTGCAGTCCTGCCGCGAACAGCGGCATCGCGACCGCCGCCGGTAACAGCATGGAATCGGACAACGTGAGGGTCAGCGGCGACGGATAGAAGATGTTCGCGTGAAACAGGGCGGCGGGGTCGGTGGTGACCTGATGAAACACCCAGCCCAGCCGCCACATCGAGAAGAGCGGATCGCCGAGATCCGGAACGGCCGTCATCTGCCGCAACTGGTCGCGGAGCATCACTGCGGCGATCGCGCAAAGGCCGGCCGCGACGGCCGGCAGGTGCCACCACGGCGCGTTGGACGAACTGGGAGCGTCGGCGTCGGCGTTGTACAGCCGGGTCCACTGGCGGCGGTACCAGTCGAACGGCCGGTCGAGGAATTCGCCGGTCCTGATCCAGCGCCACCGGATGACGCCGAGAATGAGCGCCACGAGGAGCGGCCGATCGCCTCGCCGGGCCGAGACGCGCACGCCGAAGGGCTCGGCGTAGAATCCGCCGGTCAACTCGATGAGCACCGCCCCAGCAAGCAGCAGGACGATGACAACGTCGAGACTGAACAAGCCGCGCCTGGACCGCACGGCGAGATGGTACCAAGACTCCCGCTACATCAGGGCTCGAATCCAACCGCCGTCGACGGCCAGCGACTGGCCGGTGACATAGCTCGCGCGCTCCGATGCCAGAAACACCGCGGCCGCCGCGAACTCACGGGGCTCGCCGATGCGTCGCATGGGGATCTCGTTTTCCCACCGCCCGATGAACTCGGCGGGCGTGATGCCGGCCGCGGCCCCCATCTGCTCTGCCAGGTCGACGACCCGCTCGGTGCGGGTGTAGCCGGGCAGCAGATTGTTCACGGTGATGCCGTCGGTGGCGACTTCGTTCGCGAGCGTACGGGCGTAGGCGATGACCGCCATTCTCAGGCTGTTCGACAGCACGAGTCCGTCGATCGGCTGCTTCGCGGCGATCGAGGTGATGTTGAGAATCCGGCCCCATCGGCGTTCGCGCATGCCCGGCAGCGCCGCCCGGACGAAACCCACCACGCTCGAAAGAAGGATCCGCGTCGCCGCGTCCCAGTCCTCCGCACCGAGGTTCTCGACTCTTCCGGCCTTCGGCCCGCCGGAATTGGTGACGAGAATATCGAGACGGCCAAATGCGCGCGCGGTCTCCTCGACCACGCGCTCGGGCTCGCCAGGCGCCGAGACGTCGGCGGTGATGCCCACCGCGCGAACGCCGCGCGCCTCGATGGCCCTGACGGTCTCATCGATGGCGGCCCGGCCGCGAGCGCAGATCGCGACGAGCGCGCCTTCGGCGGCGAGTTCCTCGGCCACGGCGCGACCGAGCCCCTTGCTGCCGGCCGCGACGAGCGCGACCTTTCCGGCGAGGCCGAGGTCCACGCGCCTACTTCCTCAGATACGCGTCCGTCTTGGCGAGCCAGTCCGCGCGCGGCGGGCTGAAGACGTCCACGTCGAGCGTGTCCTCGAGCGCCTCCGCCTTGTGCCACACCCATGATGGCAGGTGGAGCACCTCGCCCGCGCGAATCGTGATCTCTTCGGATCCGTCCTCGCCAATCCAGAAATGCAGGGCGCCCTCGAGGACGTAGGTCAGTTGCTCGTTCTCGTGCTGGTGGCGCGGCACGACGTTGCCCTTCTTCAGGTACACGTGCGCCAGCATCATGCGCTCGCCGGTGACCAGACGCCGCGACAAGCCGCCGTTCACTTCCTCGATCGGCATGTCATTCCAGCGGTAGAACGTCGTTCCGTGTTTCGACATGCGCGAGAGGTTAACACGGTACAGACACACACGGAGATCACCAAGGAGACGAGGAGATCACCAAGGTGTGGTTTGTAAGACCATACCTCTGTCGTCTCTGAGTTCTCTTAGTGCTCTCTGTGTGTGTCTGAGGAAACTCAGCCGGAGTTGCGCTGCCTC
>CAZJTG010000075.1:0-14958 GCA_964548865.1 uncultured Solibacteraceae bacterium | reverse complement strand
GCGAGCCGGTCGATCGCCATGAAACGCAGCGCGCCGGCGCCGGCCGCTGGCGGCGCCCCGCCGGCCGGTGCTCCCCCGCCGGCCGCCGGGCGTGGTGGTCCCGGGGCCGCGGCGCCGGTGGTGGCGGTCGGCGGCACCGTGCTCGTCCGCGATCTGACCAGTGGCGCGACGATGACGTTCGGCAACGTTACGGAGTACGCGTGGCAGCCGCGCGACGGCACGCGGCTGCTCGCCATGATCATCAGCGCCGACGGCCAGGCCGGCAACGGCATTCAGCTGTTTGACGCCTCCTCGTCGGTGCTGCGTGTGCTGGAGTCCGCCGCTGCCGACTACTCGGCGCTTGTGTGGCGAGACGACTCGGGCGATCTGCTCGCGCTCAAGGCGAAGAACGACGAGAAGCGCGATGGTCCGACGCAGGTCGTGCTCACGTGGATGGGCCTTGGCTCCGGCAAAGAGAACGCACGCGCGTTCGATCACACGTCAGGCGTGTCGCTGTCGCCTGCGCAGCGCATCGTGACCACGCGCCGGCCGTCTTGGCACGTGGGTACAGGCGGCGCGGTGGCCGGCATTCTGGTGGGCGTGGCGGACTGGTCCCCGAAGCCGGCCGTGCCGGCGGGGCCGGGTCGAGGCGCGGCGACGCCCGCGGCCAACGACAAACCCGACGTTGATGTGTGGCACTGGAACGACGCACGCGTGAATCCGGTGCAGAAGCTGCAGGTGGCTGCCGATCGCCGGCGCAGCCTGCCCGCGCTTCTCACGCCCGCGACGGGACGGATCGTGATGCTTGGCAAGTCGTTCGACGAGAACGTGGTCCCGATCCGGAACTCGAACGTCGCACTCGTGTCCGAATTCACGCCGTACCTGATGGAGCGGTCGATCGGCCGTGGCGCCGCGGACTGGTCCGTCATCGATCTCGCCAGCGGCCAGCGGACGCCCGTCAAGTCGAAGGTTGGCAGCAACGTCTCCGCGAGCACCGGCGGCAGATACGCGATCTACTCCCAGGGTGGTCACTACTGGACCATCAACCTCGCGACGAAGGCTGTCACCAACATCACGGCGCCGATCACGTCCGCGTTCGCCGATCTGGAATCGGACAGCACGGCGCCGGAGAAGCCCATGTTCGGTGTCGCCGGCTGGACGAAAGACGACGAGTTCGTGCTGCTGAACGATCGCTACGACGTCTGGAAGGTGTCGCCCTCCGGGACGGGCGCGACGAAGCTCACGAACGGCGCCGCCGATCATGTCCGTCATCGCATCGCCAACGTGGGCGGCCAGTTCGGCGATCCGGTCGATCTCAACGGGGCGTACGTGTCGCTGTTCGGGACGTTGACGAAGAAGTCCGGCTACGGAAGGATTCAGGCAGATGGCTCGGTCTCCCGCCTGGTGTTCCTCGACAAGAGCGTGACTCAGCTGGCGAAAGCCGAACACGCGGACGTCTACACCTATCGTGTCGCATCCGCCGACGATTCTCCGGACCTGTTTGTCTCGGGAAAGGACCTGGCCGACTCGAAGCAGATCACGACATCGAACGCGTTCCTGTCGAAGTACGCGTGGACGCGTGCCGAACTCGTGAATTACACGGTGACCCGCGGCAAGCAGAAGATTCCGCTGCAGGGCGTCCTGCACTACCCGGCGAACTACGAGACAGGCAAGAAGTACCCGATGGTCGTGTACCTCTACGAAAAGCTCTCGGACGGCCTGCACAACTTCCAGAATCCGTCGGAGCGCGACTATTACAACGGCACGTCGCTGACACAGACCGGCTACTTCTTCTTCCAGCCGGACATCGTGTTCGCGCCACGGGAGCCAGGCGTGTCGGTTGTCGAGTGCGTCACCGCCGCGGTGAACAAGGTGATCTCGATGGGCGCCGTCGATGCGACGAAGGTTGGCGTCATGGGGCACTCGTGGGGCGGTTTCGATGCGATGTATCTTTCCACGCACTCGAGAATCTTCGCCGCGGCCGTGTCGGGCGCCGGCATCTCCAATCTCATCAGCAATTACGGCAACCACCACTGGTCGGCGGGCATCGCCGAGACCGACCACATCGAGACCGGACAGCAGCGCATGGTCGTGCCGCTCTACGAGGATCTGCCGGCCTACATCCGCAACTCGGCCGTCTTCGGGATTTCGACAATGACGACGCCGCTGCTGTTGATGACGGGTGACAACGACGGCACCGTGTACTGGCACCAGTCCGTGGAGCTCTACAACATCGCGCGTCGCGCGAAGAAAAACGTCGTGATGCTCGTCTACAACGGCGAGGACCACGGCCTGCGCGTCAAGAAGAACCAGATCGACTACCACCGCCGCATTCGCGCATGGTTCGATCACTATCTCAAGGGCGCGTCGCCGGAGGCATGGATCACCGAAGGCGTGACGGCTCTTCAGCGCGAAGCGCGCTAGGCATGCCCCAAACGCACACTAAGACCACCAAGGCACGGCGAGAACACTAAGTTGTTTTGGGGCCGCCACGAAAGTTCTTAGTGCTCTCGTCGTCCTTCGTGGTCTCCGTGTGTGTCTGAGGCGGCAGCGCTAGACGGCCACGTAGATCGGCCTCGACCCCACGTCCTCGAACCAGCAGACGGCTTCGTCCACGAGATCGAGCTTGAGGACGAAGGGCGTGGCCGCGTCGGGCAGCGTGATCCGGACGCTGACCTCCGCCGTCTGACCGGGCGCGAGATTGCCGGGCAGGCCGGCGCGCTGGAAGTCCCGTGAGAGGAGCGTCCGGGACGGGTCGAGCAGCTGAATCCCGAGCTGAACGTGCCCCTCGGTCGAACCCGTGAGCCACAGCGTGTCGCCGGTATTCCTCAAGGAGACCACGCCCGCGACTGTCGCGCCGTGGCGCGTGAGACGTGGCGCGATGTCCGCGCGAAGCAGCGCCGGCACACGTGAGTCGGCCGCCCGTCGTCCCTTGCGGCAGACGAACAATGGGTGATCGAAGACCGACTGCATGATGTAGGCGGGGAAGTCCGCGAGCTCGTCGCCGTGGGAGATGCGCCAGGCATCCGCGGGAGCCGCGACAGCGGCATTCAACTGGTCGCGCGTGAAACCCACCGCCGGCACATGGCTCGGCACGAGCCGCACGTCGTCGAAGCCCGCCAGTCGCGCGTACTCAAACACTTCGCCGACGTGGATCTCGCGCTCGTGGACGCCGAACTCAAGCATCTCGCCCCGTGACTTCTCGGTCTCGGCGTGGCCCTCGCCTGGCTCGGCGAGAAGGAAGACGCCGCCGTTCTCGAGCGTGCGGAACACCTCGCGAAAGACGGCGGGCACGTCAGGGACGTGATGCAGCGCATCGATCACGATCGCGGCGCTCATCGTGCCCGAGGCGATCGGCAGAGACGTCATGTCACCGGTGACGAGCCGCGCAGGCAGTCCCGCTCGATCAAACCTCTGCCGGCCGACCGAGAGCAACGCCGTCGAGACATCGAGCGTGACCGGCGTGTAGCCGAGTTTTGCGAGCAACTCGCTGACCCAGGCGGAGCCCCCGCCGAGGTCGAGGACGCGCGCGCCGGTCGGGGCGCGCAGATGCTCGGAGATAGCCGCGAACGTGTGGAGGAGCCGCGTGTTCTGCGTGCGGTTGATCGGACTGAACGGCTTGACGAGCACGTACGCCGTGTCTTCGTCGGCGTCGTATCGATCGATCTCGGCCTGAAGACCGCGCGAATGGCCCGCGTGCGAAGGACCGGCGAGGAACGATCCCCAGGCCGGCGCATCGCCGCCGGCGGGCTGCTCGGCGCTCACATGGGGCGGCACGCTTCGCCACCGGTCGAGGACGTCTGGGTGCGCGGCGGCCAGTGCCGTGAGGACGTCGACCGACGATGTCGTGTCGCCGATCGTGGCGGGCGCCGCCGACGCGCCATCGAGCAGTGACGACCCGGATGCTTCCACCAGACCGCCGCACGAGAGGATCGCGGCGGCCGCGGCGATCCGCTCGGCTCGAAATGGCGCGAGCAGCAGGGGCTGGAGCGCCGCCACGGAGGACGCGGCCCGGCAGTCACCGAGCGCGAGTGCCGCCGCCACGCGGACCGGCCAGGCGCGATCCACCAGGCCGTTCGCGATTTGACCGCGCACGTACCGGCCCCGGAAGCCCGCGGCGTGAACGTACCGGCCGGCAACCGGCGTCCGCCTCGCCACCATGCCCGCGAGGCTCCAGAGCGGGAATTCGCGTCGCGCGGCGCGCCCCGCCGCCGAAAGGCACGCCGCGCGCGTTCGCCAGTCGCCGCGCGCGGCGGCTCGAAGGATGTCCGGCAGTCGCGCCGGCACACGGTCGGAGAGAGGCAGCAAAGACCTCGGATTATAGGGCGCACATCTTCTTCAGCGCACCAAGGCTCGCGACCGCCGCGTCCCGGCCCTCGACGCGCGCGCCCTGCACGGCCGAGATGAGCGCGTCGGTTCCTGCCGACAGATCGCGGCAGTCCTGCTTCTTGTCGAATGCGTACGACGCGCCTGCCCTGGCCGGCGCCGAGAGCAGATCGGCGGTCTGCTTCAGCAGGGCAACCGACTCGGCCGCGCGCGCCCCGCCAGGATGCCTGCGCAGGTACTCGCCGTGCAGCAGGTTGCGCACGGTGACGTAGCACGACACCTGCCCCTCGCATTCGCCGGGGACGCCGCTTGTCACGGCGACCCACGCGATGTCGTCGGCCGACGTGGTCTTGATCTGGCGCGCGTGAAGATCCCAGAGCGGGCCGTTCGCGAGCATCCAGCGTCCGCCCGGCTCGTCGTAGACCACCTCCGTCTTGCGGGCGGCGAGCCAGGCCGCGTACGGTTCGCGCCGGCCGCCGCTCATCGGAATCGCGGCCAGCGCCGCCGAGAGCGCGCGCAGCCGCGCGAGTTCGATGCGGCCGCGCCCGTCAGGATCGGTGTACTCGGGCGCCACCCGCTCGATGAAGCCGACCAGCTCGGCCAGGGCGGCAAAGCCGTCGCCCTTGCGGCCCAGACGCTCGGCGATGATGCGGTCGAACACCGGCCACCTCCAGACCGGATCGAGGGTCCTCGTCAGATTCGATTGCAGCCAGCCCTCGCGGCCATCGGCGAGGCGCACGCGCACCCACTTCTTGTCGAGGCCGGCCGGACCGGCGTCGATGACTTCGGTGCCGAGGGGAACCTGAGCGAGAGCGGCCCCGTCCGGTGCAGGGGTTGCGCGGAGCGTCATGTTCGTGACCGCCGTGATGCGATTAGCCGCGACCTTCTGGGCGCCGGGTGCCGAGACGGATGCCTGTGATTGTGCGCCGACGGTACAAATAAGGGCCGTTGAGAAGATGAAAGCGGACGAAGCGATCGCAAACCGGGATCGTGAGAGCGTCATGGGCGACTCCCTCCAGGGAGTCTGACCTCCACAGTGCAACCGCTGTGCCGATGCCAGCCGGGCCACGATCGGCCCGGAACACAGGGATCTCAGATTTGGGTGGATGTTTCTACAGAGTCAGTCTTTCGCCCGTCCTGCTGTCGGTCGTTCACACGGAGAACGCGGAGAAAGACCTGACACGGAGCACACCAGGACGGACCGGAGCGTCGGCTTCAGGAGGTGATCGTCAGCACCGCGCCAGCCAGCCGTTCGATGTCGCCGATCTCGTTGTAGACCTGCGCCGAGATGCGCGCCCAGACGCGGCCGTGGGTGGCGTGAACTTGCACTTCGATCTGATGCTCGAACAGCAGCGCGTCCCGCACGCGCAGGGCGTCGGCGGCCGTCGATCCCGCCGCCGCCGGCATGGGCACTGTCGCCATGAAGCCGATGTCGCTCTGCCGGAATCCGAGGGACGTGCCCCAGCGTTCGGCGAGCAGCTGCGCACCCTGCCAGGCCAGGCCGTGGTTGTGACGCCACACGAGGTCGCGGCCGAGGTCGTCGAGGAAGCGGAGGCCCTCGGGCGCGGCGAGCCATGGAGACGCGTCGCGCGTGCCAGTCCAGTCGAATTCGGCGGTGAACCCCTGGTCCAGCCCCCACGAGATCACCGGTGGATGCAGGCTGGCCTGGCGTGCAGGCGTGGCCCAGAGGAATCCGCAGCCGCGGGGCGCGCACGCCCACTTGTGCAGGTTGCCGGTGTACCAGTCGATGCCGAGGCGCGCGACGTCGATGCTGAGCATGCCAGGCGCGTGCGCGGCGTCGGCGAGCACGGGCACGCCGCGTTCCTGGCAGACCGCCGCCAGCTCGGCGAGCGGGAAGACCAGCGCGCTCTCCGACGTGACATGGTCGAGTACGGCGATGCGCGTGCGCGGAGTAATGGCGCGCGCGACGTTCTCGATCAGGGCGTCGCGATTGAACTCCGGATACGGGACCGCGGCTTGACGAACGACCGCGCCCCGCTCGCGAGCCACGAACTGGGCCGCGCGCAGCGTGGCGCCGTAGTTGTGGCTGGTGAGCAGCAGTTCGTCTCCTGGACGGAAATCGAGCGAGCGAAGTACGGCGTTGATTCCGGTCGTGGCGTTGTCCACGAACACCACGTCCAGGCTGCGCGCCCCGATGTACGGCGCGATCGCGCGCGCCGCCTGCCGCACGAGCGTCGTCCTCACCGCTGGGACGCCGGCAAATCCGAACTGCTTCCTCAGCAGGAACTGCGACGGTCCGCGCTCGACTTCATCGCGGATGGCCTGCTGAGCTTCCAGCACGCGTTTTGGAGTGACCCCCACGGTGCCGTGATTGAGATAGATGACTTTGGGATCGAGCGGCCAATCCGGCAGCATCCCGTGTCCGAACTGCATGCCGTTAGTATCCCAGTTCGGTATAGGATTCGCCGCAGGGACCCATGAAAATTCTCGTCCTGATTGCCGCTGTGGCGCTCGGAGCGCTGGGGCAGCCGAGCCGCCCGACACTCGCGAACGCAGAACAGCCGGATTGCGTCACCATCGGCAGGCCGAAGCCGACGGCCACCTATGTGATGCAGCACGCCGAGTCCACCGGAAAGGTGACCAGCGTCAGCCAGATCTGGGAGCGCGTGGACGAAAAGGGCAGCCGCCTGAAGTGGACCGGCCCGGCCGGCAGCTGGCTGCAGGTCAACGAACATCGCATCGTGGACGATGTCGCGGTGCTCGACCGCACGTCGAAGCTGGGCCTGAACGACGTCATGGTCGAATCCACGTCGTTCAGCAGGCCTGGCCTCGTCGCCGACCCGGCGTTCCGCGCGTGCGCCGGGCGGACCTGGCAGATTCCCGCCGTGACGGCGTTCTTCCAGTCGGGCACGCTGAAGGTCAGCTCGCAGACTCCCTACGGAACGCTGAAGATCATCGCGCTTCGCGAGCGGATCACCGTGCCCGCCGGTACGTTCGAGACCGTCCGATATACCCGCACCTCCCAGTCCGTGGACGAGTACTGGAAGGCCCACTCGACCGGCATCATCGTGAAACACATCGCGAAAGTCGCCGGTAATACCGTCACGGAAGTGCTGATGAGCGTTAAATGACATTTGGGCATTGGGACATCTGGACATCTGAGATCGGCGCGCCGGTGTCTAACGGTCGAGATGTCCACGTATCCCTTGTCTGAATGGGAGATGGGCTCGCACCCATGATTCTTCGAGCGGCCTTCGCCGGGTTTGCCGTGCTCGGACTCGCTCAGCAGGCGCCAGCCACGGGTACCGCCGTCATCGCCGGCCAGGTGATCGATGCCACGACGAAACAGCCGGTGGCTGGCGCGGTCGTGACGGCGGCGATCGGCGCGACGGCGCCGGGGCAGGGAGCGCCACCCGCCGCGCCAGGGCCGGCGGCACCACCGAGGCGGGCCTTCACCAACGCCGAAGGCCGGTTCGTACTTCGCGACCTTCCCGCCGGCACATACGGGCTGACGGCCACCCGCAACGGCTACCTGCCGGGCGCGATCGGGCGCCGGCGGCCGAACGGGCCTACGCGCAATCTGACCATCGCCGAGGGATCGCGAACGACCGACGTCGCGATTCCGATCTGGAAGATGCCGGCCATCTCCGGTGTCGTTCGCGATGACCGGGGAGAGCCGGCGGTCGGCATGTACGTCACCGCCATGCGGCGAACGATGGCGGGCGGCCGCATGGAGCTGAGCTTCTCCAGTGGCGAGGCGACCGACGATCGCGGTCATTACCGCATCTCGTACCTCGAGCCAGGCTCGTACGTCGTGATGGCGCGTACCACGCCGCAGGCGGCACCGTTCTCGACCGTTGACCGATACCGCGCCGGCGCCGCATCCGGCACCGCAGCGCAACTTTCGCGCGAACTGCGCGAGGGCGGCGCCCTGATGATGGCGACCGAAGGGATCGTCATCGACGGCTGGCAGGTGAGGACGTCCAATGAAGGAACCATCATGCCGGGCCCGAACGGTACGCTCCTTCTGCATCCGCTCACCTACTACGGCAACACCGCGTCCGCTGCGGCGGCCACGGTGCTGACGCTCGGTCCTGGCGACGAGCGGCAGGGCATCGATTTCACGCTGCCGCTTGTCGCGGGTGTCCGTGTGTCCGGAACGCTTTCTGGTCTCGACAAGCCCGCCGCCAGTTACGGCGTTCAGCTTGTGCCGGCAGCAGCCGGCAGTCTCGTGTATCCCTTTCCGATCGCGTATTCGACCACGGACGCCGAGGGCCACTTCGCGATTCTCGGCGTGCCCCCGGGCTCGTACAACGTGCGCGCCCTTCGAGTACCGCCGACAGGTCCGCTCTTCACGCCGCCGGCACCCGGCGCCGGTGCGGGCGCGGGCCGCGAGATGGTTGAGATGCCCCCGCCGGTGTCGTTTCCCGCGATGTTCGCGGAGACGGCAGTCACGGTGGGATCGGCACACCTGGACGGAGTCGCGCTGAGATTCCAGACCGGCGCACGACTCTCCGGCCGCGTCGTGTTCGAGGGTACCGCGGCGCCGCCAGCCGCGGCGCAACTGCAACGAATCATGGTTGCGGTCCGCTCCATCTTCGGCGGCGATACCCGTGCCACGACCGGCCAGACGCCCGTTGCTGCGGCAGGCACGTTCCAGACGAACGGCTTCGCGCCCGGCCGCTATCTCATGAACGTCACGTTCGCCAGCGCCGACTGGACGCTCGCATCGATTCGCGCCGGCGGTGTCGATGCGTCCGATCAGGCGGTCACGCTCGAGACGGCGGACATCACTGACGTCGTGATCACGTTCACGGACAAATCAATGACGTTGTCGGGAAGCGTGCAGCCCGCGGCATCCACCAGAGACACGGACGCCACGGTCGTCGCGTTTCCGGCGGACTACAAGTCGTGGCTTGCGAACGGCATGTCCCCCCGCCGGGTGTCGTCGTCGCCGACATCCGCCTCTGGCACGTATCAACTTCGTCTTGGGATTCCCGGCGACTACTTCGTGGTCGCGATTCCTCCTGAGGTGGCGCCGGATGTCGATCCGGAGTTCATCGCGCGCTTTTCGGCGTCGGCTACCCGAGTCTCCATCGCGGCAGGGGAGTCGAAGACGCAATCACTGACAGTGAGTCGTGTGCGATGAGGGTGCTTGTCGTCGCGCTCATGCTCGGCGCGGTGGTAGTCGCAGACGGCCCCCAGAGCCAGCCGGGCGTCCAGGCACCCGGCACCGCGTCGCTCAGCGGCCGCGTGGTTCGCATTGATGGAACAACCCGGACGCCCGTGGCCCGCGTGCTCGTCAGCGCCGGCCTTGGTGATGCCACGGGCAGCCGGCAAACCGTGACGGACGATCAAGGGCGCTTCCAGTTCACCGCGTTGCGGTCGGGTGGGTACCTGATCACGGCGTCGCGACTTGGGTGGGTCACGACGTTTTACGGATCTCCGAGGCCAGGCCGTCCTCCTGGTGTCCGAGTGGTGGTTGCGGACGGCGGAAACGCCTCGATCGAAGTGCCGATGGTGCCGGGGAGTGTGATCGCCGGGCGAATCATCGACGAGAACGGCCAGCCGATGGCGCGCCAGTTTCCCTGGCTGCTCGAACAACGACTCGTTGGCAGTCGCCAGATGCTGGCGCGGATGCGTTTGCCCTACGGCATCGGCTCGTTTGAGCGACAGACAAGCGACCTTGGCGAGTTCAGACTCTTCGGACTTCCACCGGGTACCTACCATCTCGTCGTCAATCCGAGCATCGGCGCGGGAGTGCGAGCGACGACGCAGGATGAGGTGCGATGGGCCCTGCAACCGCCGGGTGCGGTAGGTCTGGCGCCACCCCACGGTGCCGTCGTGGGCTATGCATCCATGTATTTTCCCGGCACGCCCGATCCTGCGTTGAGTCAGGGAATCACGTTGGGAGCGGGCGAAGTCCGCGAAGGACTGACGTTCCGAGTCGGCTTCGTGCCTGTTGCAAGGGTTGAAGGCACCGTCCTCGGGCCCGACGGAAGCGTGGCTGCTGGTGCAAGAGTGAGTCTGCAGGCACGCGTTCCGCAGGCGAACCTCGAAGGGTCGGGCTTCAACGCCATCGCCAATGCCTCAGGTCGATTCGCGTTCGCGACCGTTCCGCCTGGTGACTACCGCCTTTCCGTGACTTCAGCCCCTGCCCCCGCGCAGCGGGGTGTCGCACCTGCCGTTGTCGGTCTGCTGTGGGCGGAAACCAGTCTCGTCGTCTCGGGCCAGGACGTACAGGGCATCGCGCTCACGCTCGCGCCCGGCTCGTCCATCGCTGGTCGCATAGAGTTCGCTCCGGCGACAGTGCCACTGCCTGCAGACCTGACCACGATCCGCCTGCAGTTCGTTGCCACGGATGCGCTTGCGAGAGGCATGGCCGGCAACTCTGGCGGCGCGGTTCCATACGACACCAACGTCGCCGCGGACGGCACGTTCCGGGTCGCTGGACTTCCACCGGATCGGTACAACGTGTCCGCGACATGGCCGGGCATCCGCAACGCCGCCGGCCTCGGGTGGTGGCTGACGTCGATCGGCGTCGGCGGTAAGGACATCGGGGATGCGCCGATTGAAGTGCGGGCGAACGAAGACGTCACGAACGTGACGCTTGGCTTTCGTGATCAGATCGGCGCGATCGAGGGCCAGTTGACGGACGCGGCCGGCCGTCCGGCCCCTGAGTACTTCGTTCTCACGTTCCCTGTCGAGCGCGGGTCGTGGACGATGACGTCGCGCCGCGCGAAGCCCGCGGTGCGCCCGGGGACCGATGGCCGCTTCCGGGTGAACGGTCTTCTCGCAGGCCAGTACTACCTGGCGGTCGTCACGGCCGTCGAGCCCGAGGACGCGATGGATCCGGGGTTTCTCGAGTCCCTTCTCCCCAGTGCGATCCGCGTCACGGTCGGCGAGGGCCAGGCGGTGCGCCAGGATCTGAGGATTGGACGCTGACTCCCTCGCGCACGACACCCGACAACCCAGGAACCCGCGAACCTGAAATTTGACTCCACCTACACGGTGTAGTAGAACTTCCTACACGCTGTAGGAGGGTCGTCCGTGATGGTTCGTCGCGCGCCGGTCAGTGATGCCGAGCTGGAAGTCCTCAAAGTGCTCTGGGCCGCAGGTCCTTCCACGGTCAGGGATGTCGCCGCCGCGCTGAAGAAGCAGCGCCGCAAGCTCGCCTACAACACCGTCCTGACGCTGCTGTCGCGCCTGCGCGACAAGGGCTATGTCGCCGCCGACAGGACCGGTAACGCGCATCAGTTCCATGCGCTGGTCACGCGAGAGGAGTTGCTTGGGTCGTCACTGAGTGCCATTGCCGACCGCATCTGCGACGGCACGGCGAGTCCGCTCGTCCACGCCCTCGTGCGCGGCCAGCACCTGTCGCGGCAGGAGATCTCCGACCTTCGCAGGCTGCTCGACGACCTCGATCCAGCGAGGAAAACGACTAAGCGGAAGGAGACGGGGTCTTAAGACAGGCCTCCGCGGTTCAGCCATGGCTTGGTGGATGTTTCAGAGTCTCGTGATCACGGCGGCGCTCGCGGCGCTTGTCGCGGTAGTGTGCCGATTCGGCCGCCTCGGACCCGTTGCACGGCACGCGCTCTGGGTTCTGGTGCTCGTCAAGTTCGTGATGCCGCCGCTGGTCGTCTGGCCGTGGTCCGCGCCGGATCCGTTCGGCCTCGCCGCTGTCGAACACTTCCATGGCGACCGGTTTGACGGCGGCCGGGCCTTCGCACCTGGCATTTCGTCGTCGGCGGGCGTTGTGGACGTGGCTGTCGAGCCTGCTGTTACTGCCGCGTCCGGGCTGAAGACTCGGCCTGCGGCCGAACGAGCAGCGGCCGGCGTCTCATCCCAGTCGTCCATGCAGTCCGTCTCGCCGTGGACGGTCTTCGCGTTGGTGTGGATGGCCGGGAGTCTGTGTCTCGTCGCGCTTGAAGTCGTCCGCCAGGTCCGGCTCGCGCGCCGTGTTCGAAACGCTGGCCCTGCGGATCCGGCGATCGCGCGTCGCGTCGTGGAGCTGGCGGCTGAGCTTGGCGTCACGCCCGTACCCGTCGTGTCGATGCCGGGTGCGACGTCGCCTGCCGTGTGGTGCCTTGGGCGTCCACGCCTGCTCTGGCCCGCGAGTCTCCACAGCGGCAGCCAGGCCTGCATCGACGGCGTCATCGTTCACGAACTCGCGCACCTCAAGCGCCGCGACCACATCGTCGGTTGGGTGGAGCTCGTGGCCGGCCTGCTGTGGTGGTGGAATCCCCTGTTCTGGTCGGTGCGTCGTGCCCTTCGTGAGCAGGCCGAACTTGCGTGCGACGCCTGGGTGATTTCCGCCCTGCCCGATGGACGCCGCGCGTACGCGGAATCGCTGCTCGACCTCTCTTCCCCAGTCGCGCCCGCGCAGCCACCGGCGGCGGTGGTGTTAAGTGTGCGCGCCAGCAGTCGACGTGTGCTTGAAAGGAGACTCGTGATGATCATGAACGGTCGTGCAACGCTTCGCCTGCCGTGGGCAGGACTTCTGACACTGGCCCTGCTGGCTGCCGCGACGCTGCCGGCGTGGGCGACGGGGACGATCGACGACGCGCAGCCGCCGGCGCAAGCGGCGAAGCCCGCACAGGATCCGAAACCCAAGGTGGTTGAGGAAAAAGTCAAAGTGGAACCGCACGTGAAGCACGTGACGGTGGTTCCGCACGACGTGAAGGTGCCCACACAGCGGCATACGGTGACGATCAAGCCGACGCCGCTTCTTCATCGACAGGTCACGGTGGCACCGAAGGTCACGCCGCGCTATACGTTTGTGTCGAAGCCACCGGCGCTGACCGACGAGGGAAAGAAGCTCGTGAGCGACTTCTCGACCGACGTCGAGGCCATCTACAAAGAGATCGAAGGGAAGATCGAGGCGCGGCGTCAGGAGGCCATCAGGGCGCTGGAGACCCTGCAGGACCAGTACACCAGGGCCGGCAGGCTCGACGAGGCCGTGGCGATTCGCGACTACCTCAAGGCCGGCGGCCCCGGATCCGGGCACATCAGCTTCCTGCGGTTCAAGGGCGGCAAGTAAGCGGGCTTCCGTCCGCCAGCTACTTTCTGGCGAGATAGGACTTGCGCGCGCGGACCGTGAGGTCCGTGCGCTTCACTCGCACGTCGAGCTTGTGGGGCCTGCCGTCGAACGCGGCGGGTGTGAATCCGAGCAGATACTGCTGATGGAGTTCGTCGGCCACGGCGGCGAGCGCCCGGCCGAGATCGTCGTTCGCCCGGAGTTCCGTCGCGCGGCCACCGGAGCGCGTGGCGATCTTCTTCAGGTCACCCGAGATCGAGGCACCCTCGAAACCAATCGCGAACACCATCACGTGCGCCGCTTCCGCACGTTCCAGAAGCTCGGACATCGACGTCTTGCCGAAGGCGCCGATGTGCGAGTTCCGGCCGTCGGTGTAGATGACGACCACGCGTCGGTTGCGTTCGAGCAGGAGGGAAGTGAGCGATCGATCGATGGCGGCAAACACCGGTGAGCCGGGGTCGCGCGGAAGCATGTCGAGCGACGTGCGAAGGCGCGCCCTGTCGGACGACATCGGCGGGCCTGAGTAGTAGAGCGAGCCGATCATCACCCGGTCCTCCGGCGTCAGCCGGTCGACGAATGCGCGGGCGGCGTCGAACACCCGGGGCAGCGCGCTCTGCATGCTCCCGCTGGTGTCGAGAATTACCGACGCGCTGATCGCCTGCGCCTCACCGGAGAACGCGACAACCTCTTGCCGTGTGCCGTTGTCCAGGACAATGAAGTCGTCCTTCGTGAGGCCGGGCGCGAACGCGCCGTCGGCGGTCGTCACGGTCGCAAAGACGGGCACCAGATCCACCGCCGCCCGAAAGACCTGCGGCGCCTGGGTCGCATGCAAGGCGACCGTGGCCGACAACACTCCAGCCAATACGCCCAGACGCATCCCAGTGGATGGTTTGCAAGACCCGGGCCGTAGCTGCGCTTTTCGTCGCAGTCACATCTGCTGCTGTTCTTGTCCTGACGCTCACACGAATGTGGGCCCGTGTGACGAGTTTGCGCTCAGAAACACAGATTGCACTACATTCACAGGGCGGCCGCCGGCAGGCGGCGCACCCTGGGAGAGCAGAAATGAAACCCGTCCGCGTACTCGTAAACGATCGCATGCAGCGCGGATACGCGTACTACCGGACTGAACCGATTGGCAGGAACTTCGACCCGGCGTTCCGTCCCGAACTCACACCGAAGCAGATGCTGAGGCTGGGCGTGTTCGGAGGCAAATACATGACGGATTGCCGGGCGGAATTTCCCGCCAGCTGGTTTGCCGGCGCGAAGCTCGCCACCGGACGACGGCAGGCGAAGCTCAACTTGTTCAAGGTGAACGCCTCCCAGTCGCTCGCCATCTGGCGGCGCAACCGCTGGATCAATCCCCAGGATCCGCGCGGCTGGTTTCAGTGGTACTGCCGCTATTTCATGGGCCGCCGTTCTCGCGACGATGCCCGGCAAATCCGGCGGTGGCGGGCCATCGCGCGCCACATTGCCGCGATCAGAAAAAACTGCGAGCCCCGCGATTGCGAATGCCGGCGCCGCCAGCGCCAGGCCGTCTTGCACTGGGCCTACGACAGCCGCCGAATCTGATGGGGATCTGATGGGGCGTCTGAGGCGTCTGATGGGGTCAGACTGGGGTCAGACATCTTTGAGTACTGAAAAGTGGTCTGACCCCA